>JAIKXO010000039.1 GCA_024684065.1 Lachnospiraceae bacterium | reverse complement strand
GTACATGCGGGGGTCTCGCGATCTGAAGATCGCTCGACTAATCGAAGTTTTCTTCGAAAACTTCGATTTTCCTCGATAGCTCAATGGTAGAGCATTCGGCTGTTAACCGAAGGGTTGTTGGTTCGAGCCCAACTCGGGGAGCTTGCTCCGGAATATACCGGAGTGATATGAAAAGGATTGCGAAAGTGATCGGATATTTCGGCTCCGTGGTCAAGAGGTTAAGACATCGCCCTTTCACGGCGGTAACACGGGTTCAATTCCCGTCGGAGTCATTTATTGGCGACTTAGCCAAGTGGTAAGGCGTGGGTCTGCAACACCCTGATCGCCGGTTCAAATCCGGCAGTCGCCTCTATTTTCAGAAAGAAGTTAATCTTCTTTCTTTTTTTTGTTTTATAAGGTGTCATACATAAGATAAAAAAACAGACTATGAAAAAGATGTGGAAAGAAAGGATGATCATATGAATATACCTGATATTATGAAGCTGAAGAACGCCTGGGATACCTTTACCCAAAATCATCCCAAGTTTCCGATGTTTTTGAATGCCGCCCGAGCCGCAGGAATAAAGGAAGGCACTATTATAGCCGTTTCCATTACCGATCCGGATGGAAAGGTGATTGATACAAACGCTAAGATAACCGCCTCTGATCTTGAATTATTTGAAACCTTAAAGGAAATGAAGTAACTACAGTGGGAAGGCTCTGCCGTCATATGAGCACCCCGGGTTTTTGCAGAGCCTGTGTCGGATATTAAACGAACGGGAAATCCCGAAGATCATAAACATGGTTTTATCTTCCCAAAAGCCTTTCGATGAGGTTCCTGTGCAGCTCATCATCATTTGGAATAATAACCTTTGTCTCTAGTGAGTATTTTTCCATGGTTGACAAGACACTGAAGCGGATCAGCTTAAGAAGTCCTTTCAGATAATCTTCTCCTGAAGCAAACAGAAGCTCCGTATAGATTGCCTGCTCCTTTTCTTCGTAGTGGAGCAGCAAAAGCCCCGTTATATTTCCGTCCCTCTTTAAGCAGGCAGAGGTCTGCATATCAAAATAATCCGGTGGTGTATCGGCAAGGTTCTCTATAAAACCGGTATGTTTATTCCTGAGGCATAGCTCAATACCCTGCTTAAACTCCATTAAAGATACATTACCGATGCTTCTTATCTGGATCTTCTCATCATGCTCTTCTCTCTGGGCATTCGAGGACAGATTTTTAAGCGCGGAAAGGCCTGCAAAGTTCTTTAGCTCCAGGGTTTTCCAGTTTTTATGGGTAATGTTTGAAAAATCTTCCTCCTCTTCGGCCCTATCTTCTTTATCCTGTAAAGCTTCATAATCCACAGGATCCATATCATCGAAAAGATTATAAAGAGCAAGCCCTTCGTCCTCAAGTGAAGGACCGTTATAAAAGGTATATTTATTAAAATCAGATACCTGGGCTGTCATGAAGCCTTTTTGAAGCTCCTCAAAACCATGTTCCGAAAAATAATCCCTGTCTCTGCCTTTACAGATAAAGTGTCTGCCGTATTCCATAGGAAAAGCAGCCGTTACCTGGGGGATATTTACTTTCTGCGCAAATTGAAACACAACAGACAAAAGCTCCTCGGCAAAGCCACGTCTCCGAAAGGCTCCGGCTACAAACAGCCAGAGGATGATAATATCATTTTCCTTCCTTATCCCTAAAAGAAGGCCGGCGGGGATATCACCGCTTCCGCCCTCAAAAACAGCCCCCAGCCTAAGGGTGGGTTTAATATCATCCCTTTCCAGGAGATCAAAAGGATCGAGGCCTTTAAAGTAATCCAATTGGGTTTTAGTAAGCGAAACGATCTTCATAGGGTATATTCTACGTCCTCTTTCGGTCAAAAAGAACGGTAACAAAACGGAAACTCAATAAACTGATATATTGATTATACTTATCTAATATGTAAATGGCAAATTCATTTATTAAAAAATCGTGCGTATAAATCGCTTATGGTGTATGATTAACTGGGATACGGGATTCTGAGCGGATGTCTGTTTAAGTTAAAGGAAAACTTCGAAAGGAAAAATACAGGGTGGGTGATATAAGAATATGCGCGATCACAAATGATATGGCAGAGAAGGCTTATGGACTGATCCTTCCTGAGATCTTAGAGGCACTTAAGGAAGGACATCCCGTTACAGCCTTTGCCGCGGTCATTGACGATATTGCCGTCGGGGCGCTTGCCGGAGTGACAGACGGCGGAGTATTTGATATTGCATCAATATACGTCCTGCCTGAATATCGAAGGAGAGGGGTCGGAAGCGCGTTAGTCGAATGGCTTAAAGGGCTGCTGGATTTCGAAGATGAGGGGAAGGTCTATATAAGAGCCGAATATACAATGATCGATGAAGATAATGAAACTCTTTATCCGTTTTTTTTGGCTCTTGACTTTACTGAGGATGATGTGGATCTTCCCATGTATTACTGCAGTCTTCTCGGGGATATTAATTCAGACGATATTTCTCAGGGCAGTGTTCAGAAAGATTCAAAGATAATCTCATTTGCGGAAGCCGGAAAAATGCTGTTAAAATCCGCCTCGGCGGAGGCTGTTTCCGGAGGGTTTCCTCTTCCGGAGGGAGGGCTTGTCTCGGAGAAACTTGATATGGACTCAAGCTTTTGCGTAGAAGAGGAGGAAAAGATCAGGGCTTATATTGCTGTGGAACCGATAGATGAGGGCCTTATAAGGGTTTCTGCCCTCCGGTCGTCCCTTTCTGATCCGAGAAAGCTCATGGCCATGCTGTCGTGCTCGGTAAATGCGGCAAAGAAGAAATACCCGCCGCAGACCAAAATAGCCATGCTTGCCCTCAACCATGAAACAGAAAGGATAATATGGCATATCTTTGACGATCCCGAGGCCTGTTCGTACAGGTTTATCCTTCTGCCATAAAACCCCTTTGTCCGTATAAAACAGCAGGAAGTTATGTATTACTGTTTTTTAATTGAAAATCAATGATCATAGCGGAAAAACCTGCCAAAGGCAGAAGCGCAACAGGAGGAATCGTGATATGCCGGATCCGAAACAGAAGCAGAAAAACAGAAACGCTGACAATGAAGTATTTAATAACGGCCAGCTCGTAATAAATGAGGAGCTAAACGGAAATATCGCGGTAGGACAGAATGCCCCGTTACAGGCGGATCAGGAGAGGGTAAGACATGAAAGAAACGAGAGTTATTTCCGCAGGATGCTCAACAATTCCACTCAGGAAAACCTTGCGCTTTATTTAAAGAATTCCAATAAAGCGGATAAACAGGGGTTTAAGCCGGTTGAAGATACGAAATCTTTGTTTACTCAGAAGCTTCCCTCGGCAAGGAATGATCAGAAACTGGGTTCTTCTGAAGACAACGATCTGAAGCAGGCAAAGAAGACCTTTATGAACGCGGATCTCTGTACAACCAGGGAAAAATCGTCCATGGAGGCTTATTTTGGTAAATGGAAGGGAGGCGCACCCTCAGTTATAGAAGGGAAAGACGAGCCTGATGACCCTTCGCTTACCGAATTTATACAAAGTCTTGAAGGCATGGAGCTTAGCCCTGCCATGTTTACGGACGAATATCTCTCCGACCATATGCCCGAGATGTTTGAATATGCCAGAAGACTCAGGCTCTATGAATCGCTTAAGAGTAAATATCCTGTATTTTTTGACAGTCTTTCACAAGACAGAAAAGCAGTTATCGAACTGCGCGTCAGATCGGCACCGGAACTGGGAAAGCTTCTGACGAAGCACATGTATCTTCATGGCATAAAATTAAAGCGCGTCACGGGAGGCTTTGAAATGGAGCTTCGCACGGAAAGCGAGGACAAGAGGAAGCGCCGTGAAGAGAGAGATAGGCTTAAGGATGAATATGACAGGCAGCTTAAGGAATTCCTTTCAAAAAGGATAACGGACGACGGTATAAGCGTTGCCAGAAGCTATGTGAAAACACAGGGCCTTTACAGCAAAGACGAAATAAAAAAGACAGAAGCGCTTCTTCAGAAGAATCCGCAGGCATATGCGGAATATACCGAAGAGATCGGGAAAGCCCTGGATGAGATGAAGAGCGCTTATGCGGTGAGGGATGAGCTGCTTCTTATACAGTCTTCCAACTTAAGAAAACTCGACCATAAAAAACCTTCAGGGGATGCCCTTAAAAAGCTTAAAAGCAGGATAATAAGGAATAATAAGAAGATAGTCCTTGCGTCAAGACATGCAGAGCATTATCAGGCTTTCATCAACCTGTTGCTCGGCAATGTAAGGGAGATACCGGAGGAGACCCTTATCTTCCTAAGCAGGGAGAATCATGAAGACTACAGGAGACTTGCTGAATCAAAGATAAACGCTGACGATCCTTCGGTCGCGGCAAGAAGGAATCTCAGGAAAATGGAAAGGGAGGATCTTTATACCGGAACAGATTCGCCTTCACTTTTTAAGAACGGGCGGAAGAGCGTGGGACCGAAAATACTCAGGTTTGATCAGGCGGTGCTGGCATCCGATAACAAGATGACCCTCAGGCATATAAATGACATAAGGAAAAATATAAGAAGGATAAAGAAGGAGCATTTTGCTTATCTTCCGGCATATGCGGCCAAGGAGATAATGGATGAGCAGAAAAAGATAATAGAGCTCCTTAAATCGGTGGAAGAACGCAGGGCTAAGATAAAGAAAAAGTTCAACACCGCAAAGGAACGGGAGATACAGGCCGCTGCGTACGAGAGGACTGCTGATATATATGATGAGCTTGTGAAACAGTTTCCAAAGGAGCAGCCGGATAAGAAGAAACTGCTTTACAGGGCAAAGGAGCAGGCACAGATAGAGCAGCACAGGCTTCTTAAGCTTAACAGTATAGAATCTATACAAAATGACGCGGAGCGGGAGAGGGAGCTTAATACGTACAAGCGGCACAGACGGATGGAAGCCTGCATGAGCGTTATATACCAGCCGTCAAAGCTTGCAATAGAGGGAGCCGTTTATGATCACGGCGGGATGCATCTTGTAAATACCGGAAGAGCTTTTTTAGGCGGCACAAAGCCGATGTATTACTTTGAGGACAGGAACGATCCGATAAGGGATGAAGCCGGGACAATAACAGGGTACAAAAAGTATCTCTATAAGGAAGCTGTTGACTGTATAGGGCGAAAAAAACCGGAAAGGGCACTGGTCACGGAGGCTGCCTCAAAGCTTCAGAGGATCGTCTGCGGAGATTATGCCATAGACGCTTTTGCGGCTGCGGATGAAAATGGTGAGGTTATGGGCTCGTTTCAGGTGATGATAGAGCAGAAGGACGAAAATGAGCGCGTCAATCTTTTCAAATGGCAGGCTTCGCCCGATAATTCGCTTTCAGATGCGATAAAGGGCGAGATACTCAGGGAGCACACGCTTGACTGGCTTCTCTGTAACTTTGACACCAAAGGGGAGAATTTTCTTCATAGGAAAGAGGACGGGCATCTTTCATCCTTTGATAAGGAAGCCTCGTTTTCCTTTATAAATGCGGAGGGAGCGCAGCATATGTCGCTCACCTATCGTCCCCATAGCAATGATACTCTTTATAATACCGTTTTCCGCGAGTATGTGAACGGAAACATGGAGCTTGATTTCGGGCCGGTGCTTGAAAGAGCGGAGCAGATACGAAGGATCCCGGATGCGGAATATATGGCAATCTTCGAGCCCATGCTCCGTGCCAAATGCAGAAATGAGCAGAGCTATAATGAAACAAGGGCGAAAATCCTTGTAAGAAAGAATAATCTTGTAAACGAGTACCAGCGCTTCATACAGGAGCTCAGGTCACAGAGAGGAGAATGAATCTATGAAGATAAAGCTGCAGAATGAATTGAAAATGCTACTGCTTACCGCCCTGCTCGGGGCGGTAGTCGGAGCGGTGTTATGGTGCTTTCTGAAAGCCACAGGTATTTGTACCGGTTTTATCTGGGAGGGGATTGCGGGGAGATTTTCCGTGAGCTGGCTTCCCATTCCCATATGTACGCTGGGAGGCCTTATCGTGGGGCTTTTACATAAATTTGGCGGGGATTATCCGGAGGAACTTGATGTAGTGCTTAAAAAGATAAAGGAAGAAAAGCATTACGATTATCGACATATGCTGCTTATGCTGTTATGCGCTTTCTTTCCTCTGATCATCGGGGCCAGCGTCGGTCCGGAAGCGGGTCTTTGCGGAATAATCGCGGGTCTCTGCTATTGGATAGGGGATAATGTAAAGTACGCAAGAGAGCATAAGACTGAGTTCTCCCAGATCGGAGAGGCGGTGACGCTTGGAGAACTGTTTCATATGCCGTTATTCGGAATTTTTGAAGTAGAAGAGGAGGTATCCGTTCCGGATTCTGAGGATGGATCCGGTGAGAAGACATCTTCATTAAAATACGGGCAGAGAACCGGTGAGGCAGACAGTCATCCCGCTAAAGAAAAGACAACCTTTCCGAAGGCTTCAAAGCTTGTCCTGTACGGGCTTGCGGCTTTGTCCGGTTATCTTGTAATGTCGTTATTAAGCTCTGTTTTCGGAGCAGCGTCTGAGGGATTTCCGAGCTTTGACATGCCGGCGCTTTCCTGGGCGGATTTTCTCCTTATGCTTTTATACATTCCGACAGGGATCCTTCTCTGTTGGTTTTTTGAGTTTTCCGAGCATTTTTCGGGAAAGCTTTCCGATAAGGTCCCGGTCTGCGTCAGGGAAACGCTCTGCGGAGCTGTCGTTGGCTGTATTATGATCTTTATGCCATTAGCCCTGTTTTCCGGTGAAGAAGAGATGAGGGAATTTATGGTGGATTATGGGGCTTATGCTCCTCTTCTGCTTGTGGGGATATGTTTTTTAAAGCTTTTTATGACGGCTTTCTGTATTCGTTTCGGGTTAAAGGGAGGACATTTCTTCCCGGTGATCTTTTCCTGCGTGCTTATGGGATTTGCGCTTTCCGGCTTTATTTTTGCGGGGGAGCAGGGGCATTCGGTCTTTGCGGCCGGGATAATAACGGCGGCAGCCCTCGGAGCCCAGCTCAAGAAGCCGTTTACCGCTGCGATACTGCTTCTCCTGTGTTTCCCGGCAAAACTTATCATATGGTTTATACTTGCGGCCGCCGCGGGGAGCGCGGTTGCCGGCGTGGCAGTTAAAAATAGGGGCCTGAAGACGTAATGTATGGTAAACGATAAGACGATTTTCGTTTTGGCGTTTACTATAATACAAAAACGACTGATCCGGCATGGGGCTGATCAATTATCGGCTCCCTTTCAAGATGGGAGGTATATGATGAGCGCGAAAATGGTAAAATTTCCCGCTGAGGAAGTTATCATCAGGGAGGGAGAGAGCAATCCCGATATGTTTAAGATCGTGTCGGGGCATGCAGAGGTCTATGTAGGGTATGGGACCAAAAATGAAACGCTGATAGGGATCATCGGGCCGCAAAGCTGTTTTGGTGAATTCGGGATGCTTCTTCATGTACCTTCGATATATACGATAGTCGCATTTTCAGAGCTGCTTGCTTTTCGGATCACGGAAAATGATATGGCGGATTTTGTAAAGGAAAACCAGAAAAATATCATAGATATCATGCGAAATATGGCTAACACCATGATGACGATGCGATATCATATCAATCTCCTGTTAAAAGAGATAGAATCAGGCAGAAAACCGGATGAGGAGACGCTTATAAAGACCAGAAAAGCCATGAAGGCATACGGTATGTACCGAAACATAAACGAGGCCGTGAGTGCCATGAAGGGGCAGATCACCTATAATGGATGAAAAGCTTCGGGGCGGGTTATCAGGGGCAGTTTATGATTATTAAAGCCGGATACCGCAGTGTTTCCGGCTGAAACAGGCGGTCGGGACGTGTGCGGCAAGATGAAATTACCATCACTATGATTAATAAATAATGCCTGACATTTGCGGTCGGGGCGTTTACGGAGTGAGGATAAGGTGGAGGAAATAAAAAAAAGAAGCCCTGGGCAGACAGATCTTCTGAACGGGCCGATAATGAGATCGCTTATAGTTTTTGCGCTCCCGATTTTTGTTTCAATGCTGTTTCAGCAGTTTTACAATATCGCGGATACGGCGATAGTCGGAAATATCCTGGGAGAGAAGTCCCTTGCCGCCATAGGGTCGGTTTCTTCCATTTTTGAGTTTTTTTTTCATCTTGCCACGGGGCTGTGCGGCGGGTTTGGAGTGGTCATTGCAAGGGCATTCGGTTCCGGTGATGAGGATAAGCTCAAAAGATCTGTTGCCGGAGCATTGACGATAGGGATCACCACAGTCCTCATCCTTACAGGCGCAAGCATATTTGGCTTAAGGCCCCTGCTTCGTCTTATAAATATTCCCGGGGAGATTTTTGAAGAGGCGTTTTCCTATATCAGGATCATTGCTTTGTTCCTTGCCGTAACTTTTGCGTATAATCTGGTATCTGGCGCTTTAAGGGCCATAGGCAATTCTATCCTTCCGCTTATTTTCCTGATTTTTTCCTCGCTTTTAAATATTATCCTTGACTATGTTTTTATAGTTTATCTGAAAGCGGGCGTAGAGGGTGCCGCGATCGCCACGGTCATTTCCCAGGCCGTTTCGGCTGTATTATGTATCATGTACCTGTTTGGGAAGGTAAGGATTCTCGTACCGAAACCGGCCCATTTCAAAGCAGATCCTATACTTTATAAAGAGCTTGCCGGACAGGGCTTTGCGGCGGCGCTTATGAGTTCGTTAGTAAGCATCAGCTCTGTTATCCTTCAGTCCGGTATAAACGGTCTCGGAACGGAGATAATAGCCGCTCATATTTCGTCGAGAAAAATATTCTCCCTGTCCGCGATGCCGTTTGTCGCGATGCCGATCGCTGTGTCCGTGTTTATTTCACAAAACCGGGGCGCCGGAAACGGTCAGAGGATCCTTAAGGCCATGAGGAGCGCATATGCCTTTTTTGCCGCAGCGGCAGCAGTTATGTCAGTAATACTTTGGACGAGCGCCCCGCTGTTGATCAGACTGATCTCGGGATCCGATAATCCGGTTATAATATCAAACGGTTCAAAGCTTCTATATGTTTTAGGGCCCTTTCTCTTCGTACTTGGGATAATAAATTCCACCCGCTCCTCGCTTCAGGGTATAGGCTATAAGATAATCCCGGTAATTTCCAGCATTATCGAGCTTACCGGAAAGGTTCTGTTTGTGATCTTTCTCATCCCGCGTTTCGGGTACAACGCGGTCATATGGTGCGAGCCCGTGATATGGGTTTTCATGGCCGCCCAGCTTGTTTACGCCTGGAATACAAACGATTATATTAAGGAGATCAGGGAGTCCGAAAAATTTTTTTAAACCGGGGGTTGATTGTTTTTTTATCCTGCCGATATATAATTAAGACAAGGTTCAGCTTTAAAGGCTGATAACAATTAAGAATCGTTATTTGAAGAATATTACCAGAAAGACGGGATTTTTATGCCCTGATTTCCGGCTTCAGATAACGGTTCTTTTTTGTTGCGCTCATGCACCTTGGCAGCTTCATACCGCGCCTCTTCCAAAGAGGAAAACCTTATCCGGGGAAGCATCCGCGATGACCCTGCCGGAAATACCGGCAGAGAGCGTGCCAGGGATCGGAAGAGGCGGGATAAGATCTTTGGATCTGATCTAAGTTGTATAAGAAGAAAACTTATAGAATAAACCGTTTCATAGTAAGTAAACTTAATTTTCAGCGTTATCGCAGAAAGGAAAACATTATGAAAAAGGAAAAAAACATTACCCTCAACAACAACCTGAAAAACTGCGGCAAGCAGGAAAAGTACAGGGAGGTAAAGGTTGACGGCGCGGGCTTTGAGAAGCGCTATGTCAATCCGATGACAAAGACGTTCCAGTTTGAATACGCGCTGGTCAAAGCAGTTTCCGGGCTGTTTTCCTCTGTCAGGTACAGATCGATGTGCATAGACAGGCTGAACCTCTACTTTAAGGAACTGCCGCGTTCCAGGGAACAGGCAGGCGAGAAGGCGGAGGGGTACTCCGACAGCATCAGACGCCGCAAGACCCAGGAAGGTCTTCTTTCAGAGATGGCCACGCTTGTCGAAAGGGATGTGTCAGGGAAGGTAACATTCCCGATGATGCATATCTGCCAGGCTGATGTTTTCGTCTCAACCGAAGCAGACGGCACCCACAGCTTCATCTTCACGGATGGCATCTACGGCTTCAGAGTCCACCTCAATATGCAGGTGACGGGAAAGTCCAAAAAGATTGAGGTTAAGGACCTTGGTCCCGTCCATCCGGTGGATGGAAACAACAGGAAGAAGGCGGCGCGTAAAAGCGCCGCCTGACCCCGGGTATAAGCGCTTTGACCAGCTGTATCATCGGGTTTGATCGAAATACCGCGCACTCTCACTTTCAAAGTGCTTCAAAGGTGATGTTATTTAAGTGCCGTGTTACTGGTTCATTAAGGATATCCACAAGTATTCACAAGTTTGAATGGAGGGATCATATGAAAAAAACACTTGACTGTTACGAAACCGGTATGCTGATAAGGAAAATGTGTGAAAAAAAGGGAATGACAGCGGGCTCTGTCGCTGACAACCTGAATGTCTCACAGCAGACGGTCTATTCATGGTATTCCGCAAAGAAGCTTCCAACGCTCGATCATCTTGTGGAGCTTGCGGATATCCTTAATGTAACAATGGATGAGCTTGTCGCTACAAAAGGATGGGCCGGCTGACAGCGGCTTTATCATGTAAATATAGCCAACAGCACATCGTCCATCGCCGAAGGCGATTAAGGATGGACGATGTGCGTTACAATTCAGCGCCGGTCAAGCGCTGAATTGTAACTGACTCCGTGCTGTTACCATAAAGAATTAAGGGTTCCATTAAAATCCGTTATCGTTTATAATTAAAGTGGTCGATTTTTCGGACGTTATGTTTAACAGAAAAATATAAAGAAGGAGGCATTGCAATGCAAAGATCTTACATGAAAAGATTTGCGGGAATACTTGCGGGACTGCTGATCATTTCCATGCTTTCCCCGAAGATGGTGATTGCTGCGAATCCGGAGCGCGCAAGCAGCGTATATCGTGCGGAAACGGTATTAGTCACCAATACCGCGGAGCTTATCGAGGCGCTTGAGGATAATACGACCCTGGTTCTTGAGCCAGGAATCTATAATATCACCGAGTTCATCAACTCGGTCAAAAATCCTGCTGTCTGGGATTATGTGGGTGATAATGAAAAGGGCGTATATGTTGATAATGAGACCGACGGACCCCAGCTTATGATCAACGGGTATGAGAATGTAAGCATAGTTGCCGCATCAAGCGAAGCGCCCGCGTCAATTGTCTGCGAGCCGAGATATGCGGCGGTGCTCAATTTTGTGAATTGTAACAATATCACGCTTTCAGGGCTGAGCATGGGGCATACTCCCGACCAGGGTTACTGCTCGGGCGAGGTGTTAAGCCTTTCGGGTTGTACGAATGTCAGGATAGACAGGACGGATCTTTATGGCTGCGGAACCTATGGTTTTGAGATTGACGGCTGTGAAAATGTCGAGGTTAATTCCTGCGATATACATGATTGTACCTATGGCTGCGCTACGATGTACAACTCACAGGCTGTACGCATCGTTCATACCGGATTCCATGACTGCAAGGAATTCACGATGTTTGAGCTTATCGGAAGCTCCGTGGACTTTATCGGGTGTTATTTCTACAACCTGGACGGAAAATTCATATACAGCGACTATTCGGATGCCACCTTTACAGCCTGCGACCTTGAGCCTTCAATGGAGAAGGAGCTTAAGGAGTATGGCTTCTTAAGCGATGATAAGGCTGAGGAAAAGCTTACCGAGAAAGAGGATGATAAGAGCTCCGATACAAAGGAAGACGAGAAAAAGGAAGAGCCTGAGGAAACCAAAGAGGTAAAGGATCTTTCCGAAAAGGAACTCAAAGAGCTCAGTGATACTGTCGGAAAGGATTATAACGGTTTCTTCTGCACCACCTATGCAAGACCCGAAGAGATCGAGTGGAACGAGGTGTTCTATAACGGGGCCGGGATAGATATTGATATCTATGCTGACGAAAATTCAAAGATCCTTGAGGACTTCTTAGCGGATAACGAATACGAATCACAGGAAGATATGATGACCGATGTAACGGTTATCAATGAAAAGGATGTCGAGGATTACGTAAAGAAGACTTCCGGACTTTCCTACGAAGAGGCCTGGTGCCCGCTTACCTGGATGTATCTGTATGATGATGAGGTATATTACTCTGAGCATGGAGATACAAACTTTAAGGATGTGGAATTTACAGAGGGCGTTCAGTTCGGAGACTGCTACAGGGTAACCTATCCCACTTATGATTTTATGTATGAAGACCGGGAATATACGGCGACCTTTGAAAAGACAGGCAACGGCTGGCACTTTATTTCCAATGTTCCCACGGACTGGCTGGATACGGAAACTGAAGAGGTCAGAGAGGATCTTCCGATCACGGGCTTTTACGGAAGTGTCATCCGTAACTATTTAAAGACCTTAAAGTGGGAGCCGGACGAGAACGAGATGTATTATAACAATGTATCGGCGTCACTTTTATATCTGTTCGATGATGTGACCTATGAAGACGGCCCCGGTGCAGTATATGACCGTGTAGGATTATACTTTAAGGACTTAAACGGTGACGGCACCGATGAGCTTATCATCGGAACGACCGGAGAAGGGGGAAGCTATGATAATATCTACCAGATCTATGTTGATTATGAAGGCGCTCCCGAATACTGGTTTGAAGCTCCGTTCAGAGGAGAGTCGGCCCTGACGGCAGACGGACAGATCGCGGAAATGACCGCTTCGTCACTGCTTTATATGTCAAAGCTCCGCTATGAGATGAGAGACGATAACATCCTCTGGATGACCTCGGGCGGATATATGGAGGATATCCTGTACTGGGAGGAAGGCAAAGAAGGAGATAAGCATTTCTATGCTTTCAATAGGTATGAGGATGAAGATGCAGACTGGATGGAAGCTGAGATAAAGTGGGATGAGATCACGGAAGAGGAATTTGACGAGATCGATGTCTTATCGGGATGTATCCATATACCGTATCAGCTGACTCTTGCAGAGGCAGATCCAGGTATACAGTCGTCGGTTAAGAGCGAAGACTTCAGACTCGGATATATGGCCGGACTTGGAGATTCCAATAAGGATGATTCATGGATCAACGCCGATGAAAAGGAATATGTGGATGCTTATGATTTCGATGGAATAGATATAAGGCTCGGAAGACTTCCATGGCTTGAGAGCATTGACGATATCGGTGATGTTATTGAGGAGCAGCTTGGACAGAAGCCTTCGGATATCAAAAAAACACAGCTTAAGGAAGATATTGTAAAATCTCTGTATGGCGTGGACTTTGTGATCTATGAGGTAGATTACAAGACTGAGGCAGATGACTACTCATGCAATAATTACGACCTGGTATTCATGGCGCCGGAGGCAATGTACTGGTTCCATGCGGGAATGCCTGAGGATATGGCGGATCGTTTTAATATGGAGACAGTGGAGGATATCAAATCCCAGCTTGTTATCGAGAAAATGACGGATGATTACATCTTAGGCGATTATGAGCCGAAAGGATGAGTATTACGAGGCTTTTAATTAAGATATGATTCATGCCCCGCGGCTTGCCGCGGGGTATTTATAGTAAACGCACAAAATACGTGCGTTTACTATAAAGTGATGCGCACTGCCGCACAGAGGAAATTGCCGCTATGAGCGGCGTGCGGCCGGCGCGAGGAAACGAATTAAATTTTCAAAAGGCAAAAATTTAATTCGTTTCCTATAATTAAATTCCGGTCAGACCGGGTATGATAACAGGAGGAATTAAAGGTAAAAAGTCAGTGGTGTTTTATGATATTATTATGTTTGTAAGCCTGAATTAAGCACTATGATAAAGGAGCGTTTTTTAGAGCTATCTTGAAGTGCTGCCAGCAAATATGGCGGACGAGAACAGTATCCTGGCGGTAGCGACAGATGACGGGAGTCTTTCGGGGATTCTTGCGGTTAAGCCGTCCTCGGAGCTTTTCTGGGAACTTACCTTTGCCTGGGTGGCACCTCAGTCCAGACGCTCCGGCATTGCGGCAACGCTTTGTGAGATGATAACAGGGGCGGCTTCCGCCCTTGGTATCAGCGAGATCACCGCATCTGTCACGGATGACAATGAGGAGGATGTTCTGCCTTTCCTTCTTGCGATGCATTTTGAGGAAGAGTACCGGACCGGTATCTACCGGTTTTCATTAAAAAACATTCTGCCGGTTCTGGAAACTCTGCGCACGAAGCGCGGTAAACATGTGTCCCCGTTAAGCAGTGTCACAAAGGGACAGTGGAATGCGCTTAGAAATCTTATTTCCGGGAAAAAGGCCGAAAACGGACTCCAGGATGGAGAGGATCTGTATATCGTACCGAAGGAAATCGATAATTATGAGAGCGAATACAGCTTTCTCTGGCTTTCGGATGATAAAAGGCCGGGAGGCTGCATTCTCGTAAAGGGACTTAGTGACAGTCTGTTAGTCGATTATCTCGTTGCCATCGATGACTCCGCCGGGATCCGTACGGCTGAGCTTCTGATCTCTGCGGCCGATGCCGTAAAGGAAACGGAGGGAGAAGATACTGTCATCTGCCTTCATGCATTTAATCCTACGGCCTACAGGATGACGAAAAAGCTTCTTGGCGGCAGCGAGCCGGAGAAAATAAGTGATGCCGTATATCTCACCAGGAAGCTGTAAAGAAAAAAGAAGGGATTTAAGGACACAAAATCTTCACAATTTTTGTTAGCACTCACACTTGACGAGTGCTAACAAAAGGTGTATAACATAATCGTCAGGAGGATAAAGATAAAGCCTCCGGCAGAAAATAATTTCATAATTCAGCCCAGAACAGCATCCTGGACCGATGAAGCCGAAAGGCTATAAAAAAGGAGGGATGAGTTATGTTGTACACACCTATGATTTACGGAGAAAGTTTAATGGATGACTGGTTTGATGACTTTGACAGGGACTTACGGGCTCTGGATAAGGAATTCAACCATGAGTTCGGAAGAAAGAATCCGCTGTTTGGCAGGCATGCAAAGAATCTGATGAAGACCGATGTCAGGGAGCATGATGACAGCTTTGAGGTAGATATTGACCTGCCGGGCTTTAAAAAGGATGAGGTCAATATTGAGCTGACAGACGGATACCTTGTTGTGGCCGCGCAGAAAGGTCTTGACAAGGAGCATAAGGATAAAGAAGGAAAGCTGATCCGGCAGGAGCGTTATTCAGGCAGCATGACAAGAAGCTTTTATGTGGGAGATGCCGTTAAGCAGGAAGACATAAAGGCTAAAATGGAGCATGGCGTTCTGAAGCTGACCGTACCCAAGGTTGAGAATAAGCCTGCGGTGGAGGAAAAGAAGTACATAGCGATCGAAGGATGATATTTGTAAGCATTAAAAAGAGCGGGCCTGCCCCGCTCTTTTTATTTTTGGGTGCGCCCGGCGGGTGGAAAATGGAAACAAAGCTGAACGCCGGGTCGCAGCAGGGTGCGATTTCATCTTCCCTGCTCGATTATTGTCAGCGGTTATAATATTCGTTCACCAGGCTCCTGAACCCGAGCTCCCTGATGGCGCTGTAACGGACCTTATAGTTACCCTTGAAATGCCTCCCGCTGTAAAGATAGCGGATGTAGCGGATAAGATATGAATCGATCTCCTTAAGCCTTTCTGAGGTATTTATCAGGGGAAAAAACCACTTCGACCAGGAAAAATCCGTTGTTTCGTCTATATCATAAAATTTATTGTTAAAGCATCTGATCATCACAAAGGCCGTTTTTTCAAAGGATACATCCTTTTTTCTTCTCCATCGGTAGAGGGAGTGGGCTTTTCGTTTTATCTTGGCCCTGATCTTTCTGTATGTATTATCCGATATGTCAATGATCCCTTTAGAATACCTGATGCCGAGAAATTCCCAGGCGTCTTCGGGCGTGTACAGATATTCCTTGTCCTTATTAATGCTCAGGCCTTCCTCATTGACCATCCTTATGAGAATATCCCTGTAGTGGTTAAGCTTTTCCTCGCTTTCGCAAAACAGCAGTATATCGTCCGCGTATCTGAAATAGATGATTCCTTCGTTTTCAAACCATTTGTCGACATCGTTCAGGTAGACGTTCGCAAGAAAGGGAGAGACAGGCGTTCCTGCCATGGCTCCGCGGTTTTCGTTAATGATCAGGCCGGTTTCGGTGTCTATGCTTTTGTTTACGCAAAGTATTTTCCGGATAAAGTCAACAAGCGGTTCATCATCCTTTATAAACTCCGACAGCTTATCACACAGTCTTTCGGCAGGAATTGAATTGAAATAGTCCCTGATATCCGCCTTGAAGCAGTACATGTCGTCTATTCCGGGAATATTTAATACTCTTTGGATCGCGGTCTTTGCGTTTCTGCTTTTCCTGAAGGAATAGCAGTTATCGGAATAAAGGCTGTCATATTTATGGAGAAGAAAAGCCAGATGCTTAAGGATCCATACTTCGTTTTCATTATATAAATAAATGATCCGTTTTTTCGAGGTCTGGCCTTTACTGATCTTTTTCTTTAAAGGGAGGCTGAATGAATAAGTGCCTTTTATTATGCCTTCCGCGATATGCCTGTAGCTCTGTGTATCAATATAATCCCTCAGGCAGGCAAGCTCTTTATCGGACAGATGTCCCGTTTCCGCCCTGTTTTTAAAGAATTCTTCCCAGCTGGTTTTTTCGTTCAGTTTATTAAGGATGGTACTCATAGGATGACGTTATTGTTAAGCCCCGTGAAATTACGAAAACGCAGGGGGACGGTTCTTCTTGACTCACCGGGCCTTTTCATGAGCCAAAAAGAACCATCCCCCTGACTCGAGAGAAATGGTTTGAAAACCATGTAATGGTTGACTGAACTGAACGGATATAGGGCGTCTGCAAGCCGTTTACGGCAGAACAGAAGGACTGCCGTAAATATGAAAACATCCGCTTCGCTCTCCGCAGACGTGCTGTTCGCACTTTCTCTCTTTTTCGATTATAATATATTAAACGGTATTATTCCACATATAATATGACGGAACAGGATCCGGACAACTTTAAAGCCCTGCGTATGGCCTGTGCGCGGTAAACGGCAGAATCATACTTATTTTACGCTTACTGTAAGATGATGTGAGGATCAAAAGTGATATCAGGCGTGGGTTCAGGCTTTCGACCCTGATATCATAAATTCGTAAATATAAGATTGAAAAATCAGGTGCAGCGAAGTATTCTGTAATCAGGAACCTGACCGGTTTTCCATTAAAATAAGGATGTCCGGTGATTCGGTGACAGAAGCAGCATGTTTTCACGGAGGCAACTCCCTTTTCCATTCGGAGGTAAAAATAAATGAGATATGACGTGATAATTATAGGAGCAGGTCCGGGCGGGATATTTGCTGCCTATGAGCTTATAAAGATCAGGCCGGAGCTTAAGCTTGCGGTGTTTGAATCCGGCAATACGCTTGAAAACCGCCATTGTCCCATTGACGGCAAAAAAATTGTCAAATGTATAAACTGTAAAACCTGTTCCATCATGAGCGGTTTTGGCGGAGCAGGTGCTTTTTCCGACGGAAAATACAATATCACAAATGATTTCGGGGGCACCCTGTATGAGCATATAGGAAAGCAGGAGGCGTTAAACCTGATGGAATATGTGGATGAGATAAACCTTGCCCACGGTGCGGAGGGAACAAGGCTCTATTCCACTGCCAATACGGGTTTAAAGAAGACCTGCATGCAGAATAAGCTGCAGCTTTTAGATGCTTCCGTCAGGCATCTGGGCACGGACATAAATTACATTGTCCTTGAGAATATGTACAGGGAGCTTTCCGGAAAAATGGATTTTCATTTTCTGACACCGGTGAAATATCTGAAGGTGGAAGAGAACGGATATCATGTGTTCACTGAGGAGCAGGAATATATCTGCGACCAGTGCATTATTTCCGTGGGACGAAGCGGCAGCAAGTGGATGGAAAAGACCTGTGAGAGCCTTAATATCCCGACAAAATCGAACCGGGTGGATATTGGCGTAAGGGTGGAGCTGCCGGCTCCGATCTTTTCGCATCTGACGGATGAGCTTTATGAGAGCAAGATCGTATACCGTACCGAGAAATTTGAGGATAAGGTCCGTACCTTCTGTATGAATCCGTACGGAAGCGTGGTAAACGAGAACACCAACGGTATCATAACGGTGAACGGTCACAGCTATGAGGATCCCGAAAAACGCACCCGTAATACGAATTTTGCATTGTTGGTTGCCAAACACTTTACGGAGCCCTTCAGTGACAGCAACGGATACGGCGAATCCATAGCGAGACTCTCCAATATGCTCGGAGGAGGCGTGATCATCCAGCGATTCGGGGATCTGATAAGAGGCAGAAGAAGTACACACAAGCGGATCAACGAGAGCTTTGTGATTCCGACTCTTCAGGCGGAGCCGGGGGATTTGAGCCTTGTTCTTCCAAAGCGGATCTTAGACAGCATTATTGAAATGATATATGCTTTAGACAGGATCGCGCCGGGTACGGCCAATGACGATACCCTTCTGTATGGCGTGGAGGTTAAATTCTACAATATGGAGGTAGAGATAAATGACCGGCTCGAGACCAGATATCCCGGTCTTTATGTGATAGGCGACGGGAGCGGAGTCACCCATTCTCTGTCCCATGCGTCCGCAAGCGGCGTTTATGTCGCGAGGATCGCAAGCACGGCAAAGCAGAGGATCGATGCCAGCGTGGACAGGGAGAGCGCTGAAGAAACATAGACGCGCTGATCTTCATCATCTGCAAATACAGGCAGAACAAACGGCGGAGGCAGGATGAACATGACATTGATCGCGGCGGTCAGAGGCGACTCCGGCCAGATCACCTTAAGCAGGAGAAGGAGTGCCATACGGAGAAGCTGCATGATGCCGAACCTTAAAAGCACTACCTTTCCGGCGGACAGCCATGGGATGTCTCCGAGAACCAGGTCATAGCCTATGGTCAGAAGGATGATGGCACTGGTGGGAGCCGCGACAAAGCCCGTGCAGGCGTCAAGTATCCCGCTTATGCCGGAAGGGATCAGGGCCTGGTAGAGGCCTGTGGCACCGATCAGTACGCCTGCGGCGATGGCGATGATGATCGGAGAAGCGACCATTTCCTTAAGAAGGCTTTTCAGATCCGTGCCGTTCTTTTCGGCGCCTCCGGGTGCATCAGATTTTCCCGGCTGTCCGGGATCGCTTATGCTGAGAAGGATCTTATACAGCGTAAAGACAAACAGCACCTGTCCGAGATCGATCCTTGCAAATTCCGCGGTCCTCTCGCTTCCGTACAGCATTGTAAACAGCGCGTATCCAAGCATTCCCGCTTCAAAGCCGGTGGTCAGAAAGGGGACAAAACGGGAATTCAGCCTAAATATCTTCATCGAGGCTTTTCCCAGAGCCCAGGCAGCTACGCAGACACCGAACATAGCCAAGGGGATCACGATATCCATAAGGGTATATTCAGTCGATGCAAAGGCGTTCAGTAAAACAGCCGGCAGCGTGATGTTTACGACAATACTCTTCAGGCTGTTGATGCCCTCGCGGGATAAAAGCTTCTTACTCCGGCACAGCATGCCGATCACCAGCATGACTGCTACGGGAAGGATTGTCTGAAGCACGTCTGTCGCTCTGTTCATGGGATGCCTCTCTTTCTGAATATTGGGGAGCGTGGTGGAAGTGCGAAGCACGGAACCTCGCCTGATATCGCTTTTGACCCTCACATTAATGGTCTGAAGCCGGTTAACCGGATCATCCGGTTAATATCACCTGACGGAAATGATTATACTACAGTATTTGTTCCGCTGTAAATAAAGCATGCAGGAATGTGGATCTGCAAAAAAGACTGGGCTTAAGGGATCAGTATTTTCGGGTAAATGACCGTATATATACAGACGGGAAAGGAAAACAGGTAATATCGGAATGGATTTAAGAGAGATCAGATATTTTCTGACCGTTGCGGAGGAAATGAATATCACAAGGGCTGCTGAAAAGCTTCATATTTCCCAGCCGCCGTTATCCCGCGCCATTATGGACCTGGAGGAAGAGCTTCAATGTACTCTTATGCTCAGGGGGAAGCGCAAGATCACGCTGACCGCGGAGGGGATGGCCCTGAAACGGAGGGGGACCCAGCTCCTTGCGCTTGCCGAAATGACAAAGGAAGAGATCACCGAGATGGAGAACGGTATCAGCGGGACTCTCTATCTGGGGCTTGTCGAAGGTGCGGGGCCTTTTCTTGCCGCCGGCTGGCTCGAAGGCTTTAAGAAGCTTTATCCGAGAGTGACTTATGAGCTTTGGAACGGGAATGCCGATGATCTGACAGACAGGCTCAGGGAAGGGCTTATTGACCTGGCCATCACCATGGAGCCCTTCAACAGAGAGATACTTGACGGTTTTGCCGTAAAGCAGGAGCCCTGGGTAGCCATAATTCCGGGGGATCATCCCCTTGCCGAAAGCCGCCGGAAAACCATATCACCGTCGGAGCTTTCGGGCCATGACCTGATCATTCCCTCGAGACGCTCAAGAAGGGGCGAGATAGATGAGTACTTTGGCAAAAACGGGGGAGAGCCTGTTTACCGGGTCATGATAGCCCATTCTTCCAATGCCGTGGAGCTTGCGGCTCACGGGATAGGGATCGCGATTTTCCCGGCATCGGTGGGCAGGGACCTGAGCAATACGGTAAATGTCAGGGTTAAAGAGCTGCGCCCTCTTTTGCCTGCTAAATATCTCCTTGCCTGGGAGAAGGAGAAGCCTCTCGGAAATCTGACCATGAAATTTATCGAATATGTCCGCTCTCTTTATTCAGAAATAAATATAAGGGAAAACTGACCGGATCTGTTTTCCCTTATATGTTTCGGCCCGGATACGGTTTTGATAAAATGTTTCCCTTATTTCAAAAGCGGAGCTGCCGGTTCCTGTTTTTGCCTATATGGATTTCAGTATCTCAACGATCTCGGGCGTGAGTTTGAGAGCATCCTTATCCTGTTCTTCTTTGGAAAGCTCATCAAAATCAACGAGGTCGTTATGTACCTTCGCGATACCTCTTATCGTTTTATCAAGCTTCCCGTTGCTGTCCAAAAGGGCGCTGTCCGCCTTCCGGTAACCGAGAGTCCTCGTATAGACATTCCAGCGCATATGCTCATAAATCTTCCACAGCCTGCTTTCGGAGGTTATGCTGTAATCACCGTTATAATATTTATCTATCAGCTGTACCTTGTACTTAAAGCTTAAGGTCCTCGCATAGACTGAATGGCGGTTGTATTCGTTGTTGCAGTAAGAGACCCAGGAGGGATCACCGCCGGGATAACGGACTTTATGGATGGCTACGGTTCCCTTTTCGATATCAGACATCGTGATAAACTGATAATCATAGGTTTTGGAAATATCCCCGACCATGGTAAGATCCGCAGTCAGAGAGCTGCTCCAGTGCTCGCATATTTTCTGGTTTAAGAGATTGACCTCGATATGGGGAAGCTCCTTTCTCAGGGAGCGGACACAGTAAGCCTGAAGGCGCAGGGCAAGCCTTAAATTGAGCAGATCGTCCCCTGCATTGACAAAGGCAAAATTAAAGTCGGGCAGATAACCGTCAACATATTCCTCGAGCTGGCCGGAAGCAAAATCCGTATGGTCAAAATAATTTATCTTATAGAGGGCGTTGCCCTCTTTTTCGCATTCATGGATCTCCGGAATCTTTTGTTCCAGCTCATTCCAGCCGTCATACCAGGGACCGTCCTCAACCACCAGAACATTTAACCTGTATCCGGGCATCTGGGAAAGATGCAGCACGGCCTTAAACATTTCCAGATTTCTTTCATTCATTCCGACAAGCAGGAAGCCGATTTCCCGGTATGAGCCGGACGGCTTTTTCCCAACTCTTTTCTTTGGGTCTGTTTTCTTTGCTCCTGCGAATATTGAATGCTTAAGAAGATTATTGTAAGCGAAATTCTCCTCGGTACGTATGAAATTGACGATAAGCTTTTCGCTTTCTGAATTCTGCTCCTTAAGGAAATCATCATAAAGGCTCCAGGGGGTATCCGAGAGCTCGACATAGATCCGGGTCTGTATTTTTGAGAACTTCTCCTTCTCAGAACAGATATCCTTAAGGAGGCTTAAGTTATCCTCTTCACTGTCTCCGAACAGAAAGATCTCAAGCTTTACGATCGGATCGGGCAGTCTTCTGAGAAGCTGTGAGGGTGTATCACAGAGATAGATCCCTTTTATTTCCTCTATCTGCGTTTTGTTTTCTTCGGAAAGCTCCTTCTTATCACAAAGAAAGATAAGGCTCTTTTCCGGATCGTTAATGCTTTGCGCGATGGCAATGGTCTTTTCGTTGCAGCAGGGGAAAAGATAGGCATGCCTTTTCCGTCTCGCAAGAAGCCGGATCTTCTGTACGGGGCCGTCGAAAAACTGGATTATAAATCCCACTACGAACAGAAGAAGCACAATGTTCGCGATTGTCATAAGCGTGGCATAAAAGCCTGAAAATACCGGATGGCCTTCACAGGTCACCCTTTCATAGCCGTTTCCGAGATAGATGTTAAAGGTTCTGAGGAGCGCGGTAAAGAAGCTTTCCACGACATGAAGAAACGGAAAGGAGGGCGGGATATCGTTATAAAGCTCCTCGGGGAAGTACATGATAACGCTTGCCGAAAACTCATATAAGGACGCCCTGGCCAGATCCTCCTTTAAGAGGCCTTTTTTACGGAAAAGATACCGGATTCCGTATATGAAAAGAAAAAGTCCGGCGACAAAGCATATATACCAGCAAATAATCTCTGCATTCATGGCGGTCTCCCTCCTTTAGCGCTGAATGATAACATTGGTCAGTTTTTTGGGTCGTCTTCAGGCAGATCGGGCGAAAAATCGTCCTCTGTCATGTCTTCATCCTCTTTATTGCCGGGGTCTTCAGCCATCTTCCTGATTCTCTCTGCCGTTTCGGTCTTTTTTTTCATTTTTTCGAGGGAAGGAAGATTGTCGTAAAATTCATAAATACGTTTTTCTCCGTCAGTGATCATTAAGCTGCTCCTTTCACCGGGACCTGAAGAAAACCTGCATCGTAACGCAATGTCATTTAAGTTAAGCTACTATATAGTTTTTGGATACGAGAAGGAACCATATTGCCCCTCAGACAATGAAGAAGCGTTTTTAGTGACGGAGAGATCCGTCCCGAATTCCTTAGGCGCGAGGGCTCTTCCCAGCGATTCCCATCGAAGATGGGTCGCGTGAGATTTTCTTGAAAATCTCACATAAAAGGATTGCATAGCAATCCTTCATTATGCGTCTTAGGAATTCGTGGACTAGCTCTTCGTCACGTTGCTTCGTCTGAGGGGTAATATCGGTATCCTTCGAAGTATCCAATCAACAGCTTTCAAGCTTAAATGGCATTGCATCGCAGCGGGACTTTCTTTTTGACTCATTCGGCATTTTCAGTGTTTACGGCATCCTTCTTTGCCATGGACAGCGTCATGTTGTCGATCGAGAGATGCACCCATCCGTCGCCATAGAAACCAAGGATATCATTGTTATCCTCATCCGTCAGATAGAATTCGGTCTCGCCATATACCGTATAGGTAAACTCTTTGGATCCGCCGTTCATATAAAGGGTTGCTTTTCCGTCAGGATCAAGCTCAAGCCATTCTCCGGACGTTTCCTTCTGCTCCTGGTTTTCATCAAAGATATAAACCGCGTCATAATGTCCGATCAGCTCCTGCGGGTCGGGCTCTCCCCCGCCTGAGTTATGGGAGTCGACCAATTTACGCCATTCATCCCATTTTTCTATCCCCTTCCTTGCAAAGATATAGGAGACCTCGTCATTAAGCTCAAGCTGCACCGAGCCGTCGTCGTTGATGACGCCGACTTTGGTATCACCGTCTAAATAAAATTTGTTGTCCTTTATAGTCGTATCGAATTCAAGCGACTGCTCCGCCACATACATTGAAACCGAGCCGTCCTCGTGTATATCCAGGTATTCGCCTTCTTCAAGCCATACCTCTCCCTCGCTGTCAATGGCAGCGACAGCGTCGTACCTTCCGAAAATACCCTGTTCGTCGGAAGGAGCCTTGCTGTCAGTGCTTTCCTTATCCCCGGAGGCGTCTGCTTCGGAAGCTTTTCCCGCATTATCCGGAGCAGCTGGATCACCTGCCGTGTCCGATGCAGCACCCTTCAGTGCTTCGCATTCCAAAGTGATGTTCATGCCTTCTTCGCCGGCAAAATCCGGCAGATACATCACGCCGTTTTCGACCGTTCCCGTGATAGTGTCCCCGTCGATATTCATTTCTATGTTTTTACCGTCGCGCTTCCATTTAACGGATGTATCCTTTCCGTTTATTACGGTCGTCCCTTTTCCGCCTGTTTTAAGCTCTATGTTAAACTCATCAAAAACCATGGAAGCATTGAGGGTCATTCCGTCTGACTCCACAACGGTCGCCTTGTATACCCCTTCATTCGGATCGGGTTCATCCCCGCAGCCCGCAAGGGACAGTGCCGTGGTCAGAATAAGCGTGAATATAATGATTAAGTTCCGATAGTTCCTTTTGATCATGATCTCCTCCTGACTGTGAAAAAGCCGCAGATCGTCTGCCGGGACATTGCTTAAGGCAGACATAAAAGTCAGCGGGTATATGGGAAATGCATACTGTAAAGTGCTTTTTTCCGTAAAACTTTAGCTAATTAAACAGTATATCATATCGACCTGTGAATATGTACCGTTTAACGTTATTTTTATAGCAAAGATTAACTGCCGGAAACTGATGCATTGAGGTAGTCACAGCCTGACCGGTCTGGTACAATGGACATACAGAGGTCAGGCGGCTTCTTGAATAAAGCCGCAGCCTTTGTTATCATTATAATTACGGAAAACCCGCTTTACAGAAGGAGAAGATCGGAAAATGAAGATTTTGGTTTATACCGGCGCATTGAAAGCAAAACACCTTGAAATGATCAAAAGCACGGCATCCCTTATCAATGCGGATGTATGCTTTAATGATTCGATAAACGATATTCCTGAGGCCTATAGGGATGCCGAGGTTGTATATGGCTACGGAATGGAAGTTGTTAACGCCGAAACGGTAAGGAAAAATGCGGATCTTAAATGGATAAGCGTTACCTCCGCGGGAATAGAGTTTCTGCTTAAGCCCGGAATGTTTGCAAACGAAGACGTGATCATCACGAACGCCTCCGGAGCTTATGGAGTAAGCATTGCGGAACATATCATTGCAGTATCCCTGATGATGATGCGAAAGCTCACCAAACAGGTCGAAGCTTCTTTACAGGGACGGTGGGAGGATCCCGCCGCTCAGAAGTCCTTAAAAGACTGCCGCATCACCGTGCTTGGAACAGGCGATATCGGATGCAGCTTTGCAAGAAGGGCAAAGGCATTTGAGCCTGCAAAGCTCGTTGGGGTGTCCCGCAGCGGAAAAAGGAGGGATGAAGCCTTTGACGAAATGCTGCCGATCGAGCGTTTAGAGGATATATTACCGTTAACGGATCTCCTCGTTATGAGCCTTCCGGGGACTCCGGAAACCGAAAATATCCTTTCGCGGGAAAGGATCGCTCTTCTTCCTGAAGGCGCATATATAGTAAATGTCGGCAGGGGATCTGCGATCGATGAAGATGCTTTGGCAGACAGCCTTGATGACGGTAAACTTGGCGGAGCGGCTCTTGATGTGTTCAGATGCGAGCCGCTTCCCGGGGACAGCAGGCTCTGGACCGTAAAGAATCTTCTTATTACGCCGCATATCGCGGGAAGACTGACTTTGGAATATACGCTGGATACGAACGTGAAACTGTTCTGCGATAACCTTCTGAACTATTCGGAAGGAAAGCCCATGAAAAACGTGGTGGACAAAGAAAGGGGCTATTGATCTGCAGGTCGCGGGCCCGTTAAAGAGGGCGTTTCCCGGCTAACGAATAACGAAAGAAATGTTTTCCGGGAACCTCGATCCTGCTGCGGAAATAGGTTAAATATCTGATCCATGCCGTAAACCCGCTCAAAAACCATACTATGCCCGAGGACAGCCATATTCCCATCTCGCCGTAGCCGAGATACGCGGTAAGGAAAACGGGGATCGTGAACCTTCCGATAACCTCCACTATGCCGTTGAACAGGGAAAAGAAAGCATCGCCTATGCCCGTGAGCACGCCCCTGATAACATATATCATTCCGAGGGCAAAGTAAAACAGGCTCGTTATCTTAAGTCCCTTTGAGGCGAGCGTGATAACCTCCCCGTCGGAGACGAAAAGGCCGGCTATGGAGCTTCCGAACAGCTGCATCGCGAGCATGAGAAAAGCGGTAAGGGACGTCATAATGATAAGGCCTGTCCGGTATCCCGAATAAACCCGGTCGTTTCTCTTTGCGCCAAAGTTCTGTCCGCTGAATGTCGCAAGCGAAGCCGCAAGAGTCATATAGGGCTGGTGTATGAGCTGCTCGATCCTGTTTGTGGCGGTAAAGGCAGCGACCACGACGGTACCGAAGGAATTGACGACACGCTGGAGAGCCATTGATGAAATGGCGATAAGAGCGAACTGTATCGACATCGGAACGCCGAGGCGGACTATCCGGTACGTCATCTTAAGCGTGATGGAAAGATCCTCCTTTTTGAGCCGGAAATACATGTTGGTCCTGTAGGCGTGTATCGCGCACAGCAGGATTGAGATAAACTGGGAGAAAACGGTTGCAAGCGCCGCTCCTTTGATTCCGAGCTCAAGGACACAGATAAAAAATATATCAAGGATAACATTGATAACGGTCGAAATAATAAGGAAGTACAGTGGAGTTTTTGAATCCCCGAGCGCTTTCAGCATGGAAGCGAGGTAGTTATATAACGATACAAACAAAAGTCCTACGCACATATAACGGACATAGAGGACCGCATCATCTATGATAAGGGCAGGGGTGTTTAAAAGCCTTAACAGGGCCGGGGCAAGGAGAAATCCCGACAGACCGAACAAAAGCGGGATGATGAGCATGATAAGACCTGTATTCGCGATACACTTTTTAACGTTATCATCCTCACGGGCGCCGTAATACTGGGAAGCAACGATACCTCCGCCGCTTCCTATGCCGTTGCAGAGAGCGAAGAAGAGGAAGGTGATCGAAGAGGTCGCGCCTACGGCCGCAAATGCGTTTGAGCCTAAAAACCGGCCTACTATGATCGAATCGGCAAGATTGTATATCTGCTGAAAGACGTTGCCTATAAGGGTGGGTACCGCAAATAACAGGATGTGCCTTGCGGGGCTTCCCTGGGTCATATCTGTTATATTGCTTTTCACATCGATCATCTCCTTATCCTGTATCGGAATTGTAAAGAGGATTATAATATCTGATCATTGAAAAACCCTCTCAGGAATCGACCTGCAGATTATCATTTTTTGACATTTCAGATTATTTTAAGGAAGTTTTTTAAAGGAAACCAAAATGGATTACAGTACATACGAAATATATGATTTTGACCATGTGAGCGCGTTCAATATGTCCACGGGCTATAAGGAAAGGAGCTATAAGATGCACTGGCACTCCTACGGGGAGATACTGCTTGTGGGTCCAAAAGGTCCGAATATATATACCGTAGGAAGGAACACATATGAGCTGGCACCGGATGATTTTGTGCTTGTGTGGCCAATGGAGATGCATGCGATCATCGACGCGGACAGGGAAAATTCGCTTATCATACAGTTTTCCAACGCGTTTATGAATTCTCTTTTTGATCTTCGCAGGATCATGCATATGTACAGCAGTCTGCATATCATCTGTGTGAATACACATCCTGACCTTATTTCCAGGCTGAAAGCCATAACGGAAAACATGAAAGAGATCTTTTTTTCGGATGGATTGGACCGGGAAATAAGATGCTGCATGCTTCTTATGGAATTTATGCTTACTTTATCAGAGCACAGGAAGGAGCTTGATCCGGAGCTTAAGGATGAGACTCAGTCCGGTTATACCAACGATGTCATGAAACGCATGATAACGGTTACCGATTATATCAAGAACAACCTGACCGCGGACGACCTGTCACAGGGAGCGATGGCTGAAAGAGCCGGGATAAGCAGGGATTATTTCTCGAGGATATTTAAGACCGTGACAGGCATGAATTACAATAAATGGCTGAATATGATAAGGCTTGAAAAGGCTTCTGAGCTCCTTGCGCAGGATGGCAGGACGCTCACCGAGGTGGCGATGCTTTCGGGATTCCAGAGCATCCCGAGCTTCAACAGGGTCTTCCGCGAAGAGAAGGGTATGGCGCCCGGAGAGTACAGGGCACTGTTCGTGGGAAGCGACCATGAGCACGGAAACACCTTATAATGCATTTCCCGGGCGCAGAAAAACTCAGGGTGAAGAACAGGGGAAGGCTTGAATTAAGAAGCCTTCTTTGCTATCATTACCGGGATAGATATTGTCCGGATGATCTCATGAAACACAGGTATTTATCGCGTTACAGAAATAGACCGGCAGGGAAAGAAACCCCTCACTTTACAGGGAATAAAATTCCTTTAAATATTAAATAAAGGAGACCAGCTATGTTTTGTCCGAAATGCGGTAAGGAATTAAGGGAAGGAAGCAGATTCTGCAACCATTGCGGGCAGAGCCTTCAGAGCATACAGATAGATCCGGAGGTTTTCCCCGAAAATCCCGAAGAGGGCGTGGAAGCTTACGCTCACGCAGATACGGCGGATAAAGAACCCGCCTTTAAGTTTGATGCTACTGATCTGCCTGAATCCGAAAAAAAACCGAAACGGAAAAAAGCAGACAGAGATGGGAAGCCGGACAGACCGGCCCTAAAGCTCCCGCTTAAGCCTGTCCTTATCGGCGTGGCACTTGTAGTTATCGTTCTCATTGCGGTATTTGCGGCTCGGGGTTCTGATCCTTACTGCGGAAAAGGGATCAGATTCGGAATGAGCGATGATAAAGTTGAAAAAATCCTGAGCAAATATTTTGAGACCCTTCATAGCCTGGGGGGAGTCGGCATAGGGGTTGACGACAGTCAGTATGATGAGTTCTCAGATCTTTTCGGAAAGGAGATTGCTTCCGCTGCGGATTTTGTCAGTTATGATTTTACAGATGATAAGCTCTGCCGTGTCACTTACACACTGAAGGGATCCCAGGATACGGAGGATGTGTGCGGGGCATTCGGGATACCGTATCAGGCGGATGAGGATCCCGTGAACGGGTATTATACATATTACACGAAGGACGATGTGTTTGCCGAGGTCCATGTGAATAACGGGAATTTTTATAAAGAGGATACGGAAGAGTTTTACGTATACTTTGAGCCGACATACGATGTGTCGGGATCCGGAAAGGGCGGGCATAAGCATAAATGGATTGAGCCGTCCTGTGATCGGGAAAAGGTATGCGAATCCTGTGGCGAAACGAGGCCGAACTATCGTTATCACGAGATTGTAAGGGATTCTGACGGGATCTGCGTAAACTGCGGAAAGGATATCGGGATCCCTCTTACGAAAGAGAATGTGAGGGATTATATAGACCTTTATTCAACGTCATTTTTCGGGCCTGACAACGACGGGGAAATAGCGCTTGCCTATTATATCAAACTGAGCCCTGTTTCCGGGGAGTACAGGTTTACGGACACGAAGCTCGGAGTATACTGTGACGCCCGGAGATCCTCGGGTGATATACAATCCGATAACTGGCTCGGAAACATTACCGTGGATGAGAAAGGGTATGCGGAGTGTGGTGACGCGGTTTATAATACCGACAGCCTGGATAATATACGGCTTATTCCCGAAAGGGGTGCCAGGGTGCATGTACCGGGCAAAAAAAGCGGGGAGGCGGAAGAAGATGAGACTGCCCCGTCCGGTCTTGCCGGAGAGCTGAGCGAAGCTTCCGAAGAGAGTCCTTCGGAGAATATGCCCGCAGCGGAGGCACCCGCAGCGGAAGCACCCGCGGAGGAAGCACCTGCAAAAGAGCCGGCCGCACAAGAGCCGGAGGCTGAAAAAGAGAAGTCATATTTCCCTGACTGGAAGTCCGCTTATCTGGCTTACCTTAAAGGAGAAGCGGGAAATGAAGGGTTTCCGTCGGATTCTGCCTTAATGTATCAGTATCAGCTTATCTATCTTGACGATGATGATATACCTGAGCTGATCTTATCTACATCCGATACCGTCATTGGACAGCGTATCCTGACCTGGCATGAAGAGGAGCTTAAGGAAGAGGACGCGGGATTTTACACGTCTTATATCGCGGGAAGCGGGCTGTTTGACGCGGTTGCCGGAATAGGCTTTACCTCCGAGGATATCATAAAGCTTGAGAATGGAGAGTTTAAGCATATTGCTTCAGGTAATATCGGTTATGATTATGACACGGGCGATGAAATATATGACTGGGACGGTAAGACGGTGACAAAGGATGAGTATTATTCAAACCTTAACAGGGTTTTTCCCGAGTCAGAAAGCAAAAAACCCGATGAGCTTCGTGAATATGATGATTTTCTGAAATTTCTTGAGGATTATTAAGTACGGGGCGCCGGCAGGAGTGGATTGATGCAGAAGAGAAGATTTGTGAGTGCCAGGATCCTTCAGCCGGGCATGAGGATCGATCAGTCGATCGTTGATGCCACCGGACGGGACATGGTCAAGAGAGGAACCTTCCTCGATGATTTTCAGATCGATTATATCCGGGAAAAAGGGATAAAAGGTGTCTTTATCGTTGAGGGTGAGATCGATGAAGAAGAGCTCAGGGAAATACAGATCCCGACATTCACAAAAAAGGTCATAGAAAAAAACCGCATAGACGACCGCTCCAAGGTCAGGCTTACAGAGAGCGTCAAGAAGCGCGTCGGGGAAGGGATACGGTACCTGTTTGACAATACGGAATCCGAAGGCTTTGTGGATGCCACCAACAACATAGCGGATGAGCTGGTGGATATGATCTCAAAGAATAATGCGATCGCGATCGACGTGAACATGCTCAGGGTGAGCGACGAGTATACATTCAAGCACAGCGTGGATGTCGCGACCATAGCCATAATCATCGGAAAGCAGTACGGACTGCCGAATGCGGTGCTTCATGACCTGGGAGTCGCGGGGCTTTTACATGATATCGGAAAGGCAAGGATCCCGGCCGAGATACTGAATAAGCCTTCAAAACTTACGGATGATGAATTTGAGAAAATGAAGAAGCATTCGTTTTTCGGATACAGTATCCTTAAACAGAGGGGATATTTCTCAAATGCCGTGCTTTCCGGGGTTTTGCAGCATCATGAAAGGAATGTGGGCGACGGTTATCCCTTCGGCCTGAAAAATGATCAGATCCATCTTTTTGCGAAGATCATATCCATAGCCGATATCTATGATGCCCTGGTGACGGACCGCCCTTATAAACAGGCATACTCCAGAAGAACAGCCATGGAAATGGTATTGGCAACTTCCTGGGATCTGGATATTAATGTCATGAAAAGCTTTATAAGCTCCGTGATCCTCTTTCCGGTAGATTCTGTTGTTGAGCTGTCAAACGGAGAATACGCCAAGGTCGTAAAAAATGATCCGGGATATCCGATGCGTCCTTCAGTGGTCGGCATCAAAAGCGGGAAGCTGTATGACCTTTCCCATGACATGAACTGTGCAAATATCATCATTTATTAGTCAGAAGGGATTAACATATAGCTACTATATAGTTTTTGGATACGAGAAGGAACCATATTGCCCCTCAGACAATGAAGAAGCGTTTTTAGTTAAGTCACAAGTTTTCTTAAGAAAACTTGCGACAAAGAAGAGATCCGTCCCGAATTCCTTAGGCGCGAGGGCTCTTACCTGCGATTCCCATCGAAGATGGGTCGCGTGAGATTTTCTTGAAAATCTCACATAAAAGGATTGCATCGCAATCCTTCATTATGCGTCTTAGGAATTCGTGGACTAGCTCTTCGGAACGTTGCTTCGTCTGAGGGGTAATATCGGTCTCTTTCGAAGTATCCAATCAACAGCTTTCAAGCTTAACTGAAATGGCATTGGGTAAAGGGGACGGTTATTTCTTATGTATAGACGTCCCTTTTTGAATTGTACGGCAAATAGTACGATAAGGCTGAGGCAGGCGTCTTTCCCGATGCAAAGCCTTTTTTATGATAAAAACGGTATAAAGATCAGCTAAGGAGCGCCTGTATTCAATAAAAATACTTGTAATTCCCGCCACTCGCAAATATAATGTACAGGTACTTTTGTCAGTATTATGTTTTCTGGAAACGACCGGGTATCTTTTATGATAGTATTTCATACGAAGGAGCGCAAGATATGCCTACGGATAAAGAAATAGAAGAAGTTATAGCGATGCTTGATGAAAAGACGGAAAGCGGTGTAAGCCGCATCGGGGTTCACAGGGTCGAGACCGAGAGGGAGGATTTCGTAAAAGAAGTCCATCACCACGGAAGATGTGATATCGGAAGCCCTTTTGCAAGCGCGGATTTTTGCAATGTTACCGTTGATACAGGTGATACCGAGTAGCATTTATTCGGCAGGGCAAAACAGCTTGCTTTATCCCGGAAGGAGGATTGATGGACAGACAGAATCTCACATTAATGACCGACCTGTATGAGCTTACCATGATGCAGGGATATTTCAGGAATAAGGCGCAGAATAAGAAGGTCATCTTTGATCTTTTTTACAGGAATAATCCCTGTCAGGGAGGATATTCGATATGCGCCGGCCTTGAACAGGTCATTAAATATATTAAGGAGCTCAGGTTTGAAAAAGAGGATATAGATTATCTGAGGTCTCTTAGGATATTTGAAGAGGATTTTCTTGATTATCTCGGAAAATTCAGGTTTTCCGGAGATATTTACGCCATAGAGGAGGGGAGGGTGATCTTCCCGAGAGAGCCCCTTATCAAGGTGATCGCTCCTATCATGGAGGCTCAGCTTATTGAAACGGCTCTTTTAAATATAGTAAACCACCAGAGCCTTATAGCTACCAAGGCCGCCAGGGTCTGCTACGCCGCCAGGGGAGACGGGATCATGGAATTCGGCTTAAGGAGGGCTCAGGGACCGGATGCCGGGATCTATGGGGCGAGAGCCGCGGTCATCGGAGGCTGCATCGGAACCTCGAACGTGCTCTGCGGACAGCTTTTCAATGTCCCGGTCAAGGGGACGCACGCCCACAGCTGGATCATGAGCTTTCCCGATGAATATACGGCGTTCAGGGCATACGCGGATCTCTATCCCGACGCCTGCATCCTCTTAGTTGACACCTATGATACCTTAAAATCGGGGATTCCCAATGCGATAAGGGTATTTAAGGAAATGAGGGACAAGGGCCTTACACTTAAAGGCTACGGTATCAGGCTTGACAGCGGGGACCTTGCCTACCTTTCGAAAAAGGCCAGGGTCATGCTCGACGAGGAAGGCTTTACGGATGCGATAATCTCAGCTTCCAACGATCTGGACGAATATCTGATAGAGTCGCTTAAGCTGCAGGGTGCAAGGATAACCTCCTGGGGTGTCGGAACAAACCTGATCACCTCCAAGGACAATCCGGCGTTTGGCGGCGTTTACAAGCTTTCCGCCGTTATGGGAGAGGACGGGAAGTTCATTCCGAAGATAAAGGTTTCGGAGAACAGCGAAAAGGTGACAAATCCCGGTAATAAGAAGATCTACAGGGTTTATGATAAAGGCACCGGGAAGTTAAGGGCAGATCTTATCTGCCTTGAAGATGAGGTGTTTACTGAAGATGAGGAGCTTCTTCTGTTCGATCCGAAGGAGACCTGGAAGAAGACCAGGCTTCCTGCCGGGGATTTTGAGCTGAAGGAGCTGATGGTCCCGGTATTCATCAACGGCGAATGTGTTTATGAATCGCCTGAAACAATGGATATAAGGGACTTCTGCACGAAGGAAAAGGAAACCCTCTGGGATGAGACGATGAGGTTTGAGAACCCCCATAAGGTCTATGTGGACCTTTCCAGGAAGCTTTATGACCTCAAGTTTAAGCTCCTGACAGAGATGGGGTCTGAATGATGAAATGATTCGATCCGAAGGATCGAATCGGCACGAACTGAAGTTCGTGCCTAAGCACACGATTTACTTCGTAAATCGGTGCAGAAGACGATATATAGGGTTTATGAGTAAAAGAGATATCATTCTGCGGATCATAAGGCTTTGCCTTTGCTCTGTGCGGCCGCTTTATGAAGATCAGTTTTGCCCGTTATTACAGCATAAACAGAACGAGAGGAAGAGTAATGTACAAAAAAGTATCAACCGACCTTGGCTTTGTCGACAGGGAGAAAGAGGTCGAGGAATTCTGGAAGGAAAACAGTATTTTTGAAAAGAGCATGGAGAACCGTAAGGAGGGAGAGACCTATACGTTTTATGACGGGCCTCCGACAGCCAATGGAAAGCCCCACATAGGCCATGTCCTGACCCGTGTCATAAAGGACATGATCCCTAGATACAGGACGATGAAGGGCTATCTGGTACCGAGAAAGGCCGGCTGGGATACCCATGGACTTCCGGTGGAGCTTGAGGTTGAAACGAAGCTTGGCCTTGACGGAAAGGAACAGATAGAAGAATACGGTCTCGAGCCGTTTATAGAGAAGTGTAAGGAATCGGTATGGCAATATAAGGGAATGTGGGAGGATTTCTCCGCGACGGTAGGTTTCTGGGCGGATATGGACAATCCCTATGTCACCTATCATGACAACTTTATCGAATCCGAGTGGTGGGCTCTTAAGGAGATATGGAAGAAAGGGCTTTTATATAAGGGACATAAGATCGTGCCTTACTGTTCAAGGTGCGGGACCCCTCTTTCCTCCCATGAGGTGGCCCAGGGATACTGGGATGTTAAGGAGCGTTCCGCGACCGCAAGGTTTAAGGTAAAGTCCGGCTCTGAATTTGATATAAACGGCGAGGGAAAAACATATATCCTTGCCTGGACGACCACGCCCTGGACTCTTCCGAGCAATGTGGCGCTCTGCGTCAATCCGAAGGAAAGCTATGCGATCGTAAAGGCCATAGACGACCATTACTATATCATGGCGGAAGCGCTTTTAGAGAGCGTTATCGGCAAGTATGCGACCAAGGAGGAGAGAGACGAGCACGGAGACCTGATCGCCAAGGGTGAAAAGTTTTACGAGGTATTAAAGACGGTCACCGGAAGAGAGCTTGAATTTACGGAATACGAGCCTCTGTATCCTGTGGGCGATGAAAAGCTTAACGGGAAGAAGTGCTGGTACGTGATCTGCGATGATTATGTCACGCTGACGGAAGGAACGGGCGTTGTACATAATGCTCCTGCCTTTGGTGAGGACGACTACAGGATGGGTAAGGTCTATGACCTTCCGTTCTTCCAGTTTGTCGATACCAAAGGGAATATGACGGACGACACCCCGTTTGCGGGACTGTTTGTCAAGGATGCGGACAAGGAGGTCTTAAAGGATCTTGCGAAAAGAGGCCTTCTTCTGGATGCCCCGGTATTCGTGCACAGCTATCCTCACTGCTGGCGCTGTGATACACCGCTCATCTACTACGCAAGGGAGTCCTGGTTCATAAAGATGACTGCGGTAAAGGACGACCTCATAAAGAACAACAATACTATAAACTGGATCCCCGAGTCTATAGGAAAGGGCAGGTTCGGGGACTGGCTTGAGAATATACAGGACTGGGGGATCTCAAGGAACCGCTACTGGGGAACTCCATTAAATGTCTGGGAATGCGAGGGCTGCGGACATCAGGAGTCGGTGGGTTCAAGAGAAGAGCTGTATAAGCTTTCGGGTGATGAAAAGGCAAAGACCGTAGAGTTCCACAGGCCCTATATCGATGAGATCACGGGAGTCTGCCCGAAGTGCGGGAAGACGATGAAGAGAGTGCCGGAGGTTATTGACTGCTGGTTTGATTCAGGCGCAATGCCCTTTGCCCAGCATCATTATCCTTTTGAAAACGAGGAGCTCTTTAAAGAGCAGTTCCCCGCGCAGTTTATATCGGAGGCCGTAGACCAGACAAGAGGCTGGTTCTATTCTCTTCTTGCGGAGTCGACGCTCCTTTTCAATAAAGCTCCTTATGAGAACGTTATCGTGCTCGGACATGTCCAGGATGAAAACGGCCAGAAGATGAGCAAATCCAAGGGAAATGCCGTGGATCCCTTTGACGCGTTAAAGACTTACGGGGCAGATGCGATAAGATGGTATTTTTATATCAACTCCGCGCCCTGGCTCCCCAACCGTTTCCATGGCAAGGCGGTCACGGAAGGACAGAGAAAGTTCATGGGTACTCTCTGGAATACCTATGCTTTCTTCGTACTGTATGCAAACATAGACGGTTTTGACGCGGGCGATCATACTCTGGAGTATGAAAAGCTTACGGTTATGGATAAATGGATCCTTTCGAAGCTTAACTCCGTGATAAAGGAGGTAGATGAGGATCTTGAGTCATATAAGATACCGGAGGCAGCCAGGGCTCTTCAGGATTTCGTGGATGACCTTTCCAACTGGTATGTCAGGAGAAGCCGCGAGAGGTTCTGGGCAAAGGGAATGGAGCAGGATAAGATAAACGCTTATATGACTCTGTATACATCCCTTGTCGAAATATGCAAGGCGGCCGCGCCCATGGTTCCCTTCATTACTGAGGAGATATATCAGAATATCGTAAGAAAAGAGGATGCTTTTAAGCAGAGCCCGGAGATCACAGATGTAAACGGAACCCCTGTAAGCATCCATCTGTGTGATTTCCCGAAGGTTAACGAAAGCTTTATCGACAAAGAGCTTGAAAAGAACATGGATACGGTCCTTAAGATCGTCGTCATGGGACGTGCCTGCAGGAATACGGCAAATATCAAAAACAGACAGCCTATAGCAAAGATGTATGTCAAGGCTTCCGGGAGACTTTCGGATTTTTATGTTGATATAATAGAAGACGAGCTGAACGTAAAGGAAGTGGAGTTTACCGAGGATGTAAGGGAATTCACCTCTTATACCTTCAAGCCGCAGCTTAAGACCGTAGGTCCCAAATACGGAAAGCTTCTCGGAAAGATCAGGGAAGCGCTTTCTTCGCTTGACGGGAATGAGGCAATGGACGAGCTGAATGACAAGGGTATTTTATCCTTTGATTTCGGCGGCGATAAGGCCGAGCTTTCAAAGGATGATCTTCTGATAGAGATGATCCAGAAGGAAGGCTATGTGACTGAGGGCGATAACCAGATCACGGTAGTGCTCGATACGAACCTGACTCCTGAGCTTATCGAAGAGGGCTTCGTAAGGGAGATCATCTCAAAGGTCCAGACGATGCGAAAGGAAGCGGGCTTCGAGGTCATGGACAAGATAATCGTCTATGAGAAGGGCAATGAAAAGATAGAGGAGGTTATCAATAACAATAAAGAAGCCATTATGAAGGATGTTTTGGCTGAGGATATCGTTACCGGCTCTATCGAAGGCTATGAGAAGGAATGGAATGTTAACGAAGAGAAGGTTGTTTTCGGAGTTAAAAAGCTGTAGTATTACAGCATAAAAGACAGAGAAATTTGCAAGGAGGAGTAAAAGTGGCTACGACGCATCATGTAACTAAGTTCAACAAAGAAGCTTTTAAAAAGGAAGTCGTCAACAATGTCAAGGGCCTTTACAGGAAGAATCTTGAAGAGGCCAGCAAGCAGCAGATCTTTCAGGCGGTGTGCTTTGCCGTGAAAGATACCATAATCGAAAACTGGATGAAGACCCAGAAAGCTTATGAGGAGCAGGATCCCAAGACGGTTTATTATCTTTCGATGGAATTCCTTATGGGAAGGGCATTAGGCAATAATCTGATCAACTTAAGGGAATATAAGGAGGTTGCTAAGGCGCTTGACGAGCTGGGCTTAGACATCAATACGGTCGAGGATCAGGAAAGAGATCCGGCGCTTGGAAACGGAGGTCTTGGAAGGCTTGCCGCATGCTTCCTTGATTCGCTTGCGACTCTCGGATACAGCGCCTATGGCTGCGGGATCCGTTACAGATACGGTATGTTCAAGCAGGAGATAAGAGACGGCTATCAGGTCGAGGTTCCGGACAACTGGCTTAAGGACGGCTATCCTTTCGAGCTGAAGAGGTCTGAGTATGCCAAGATCGTAAAGTTCGGCGGAAATGTAAAGGTTGATACGGACGAGTTCGGCGAGCATCATTTCTCACAGGAAAATTATCAGTCTGTTCAGGCTATCCCTTACGATATCCCCATAGTCGGATACGGGAACGGTATCGTCAACGCTTTGAGGATCTGGGATGCGCAGCCCGTTGAATGCTTCTCCCTTGATTCCTTTGATAAGGGCGATTACAGGATGGCGGTGGAGCAGGAGAATCTCGCAAGGAACATCTGCGAAGTACTCTATCCCAATGACAATCACTATGCAGGAAAAGAGTTAAGGCTTAAGCAGCAGTACTTCTTTATTTCCGCAAGCATCCAGGAAGCGGTTGAGAAGTATATGAGAAACCATAAGGATATTCACAAGCTTCCCGAGAAGGTTATCTTCCAGCTTAACGATACCCATCCTACGGTAACCATAGCCGAGCTTATGAGGATACTCATGGATGATTACAATATAGGCTGGGATGCGTCCTGGGCCATAACCACCAAGTGCTGCGCCTACACTAACCACACGATCATGTCAGAGGCTCTGGAGAAATGGCCCATCGAGCTGTTCTCAAGGCTTCTGCCCAGGATCTATCAGATAATCGAGGAGATAAACAGGCGCTTTATCGAGCAGATCAGGGCCAAATATCCCGGAAACGAGGATAAGGTACGCAAGATGGCCATAATCTATGACGGACAGGTCAAGATGGCTCATCTGGCTATCTGCGCGGGCTTCTCTGTAAACGGCGTTGCAAGGCTTCATACGGAGATCCTTAAGAATCAGGAGCTTAAGGACTTCTATGAGATGATGCCCGAGAAATTCAATAATAAGACAAACGGGATCACGCAGAGAAGATTCCTGCTTCACGGCGATCCGCTTCTTGCGGACTGGGTCACCGCCCATGTCGGCTCTGACTGGATCACCGATCTTCCCGCCATCGGCAAGCTCAAGGTCTATGCGGATGATGAGAAGGCCCAGCAGGAGTTCATGAACATCAAGTATCAGAACAAGGTCCGCCTTGCCAAGTATATTCTTGACAATAACGGTATCGTGGTCGATCCGAGGTCTATCTTCGATGTACAGGTAAAGCGTCTCCACGAATACAAGAGGCAGTTACTGAACATCCTTCACATCATGCATCTTTACAATGTGATCAGGGAAAATCCTTCCATGGAATTCTTCCCGAGGACCTTTATCTTCGGAGCAAAGGCCGCAGCAGGCTACAGAAACGCAAAGCTCACCATTAAGCTTATAAATTCGGTAGCAGATGTTATCAATAACGATGCTTCCATCAACGGAAAGATCAAGGTCGTGTTCATCGAGGATTACAGGGTATCCAATGCCGAGTGGATCTTTGCGGCGGCTGACGTGTCAGAGCAGATCTCCACAGCAAGTAAGGAGGCTTCCGGAACCGGTAACATGAAATTTATGTTAAACGGTGCGGTAACCCTGGGAACCATGGACGGAGCGAACGTAGAGATAGTCGAAGAGGTGGGCGAGGAGAACGCGTTCATCTTCGGCCTTTCATCTCAGGAGGTCATCAATTTTGAAAATTACGGCGGATATAATCCGACTGAGATCTTCAATAATGATCCCGATGTGAGAAAGGTTCTCATGCAGCTGATAAACGGGACTTATGCATCACACGATCCTGACCGTTTCAGGGATCTTTACAATTCTCTCTTAAATACACAGAGTACGGACAAGGCCGACACTTACTTTATCTTAAAGGATTTCAAGGCCTATGCCGAGGCTCAGAAGAGAGTCGAGGAGGCTTACAGGGACGAGAAGAGATGGGCGAAGATGGCGATCCTTAATATCGCAAGCGCCGGGAAGTTCTCTTCCGACAGAACTATCCAGGAATATGTCGATGATATCTGGCATCTGGATAAGGTTACTTTATAATTGACTCAGGCATAAAGGCAGGCTTCATTCGACGTATGAGTCTGCCTTTTTTGCGCGATAAGGCTATCGGGCGGGCGTATAAGAGAATCGCTTTACAATTCTTTTATACGCACATTTGATGGGGGCGAGGCAATCAGGTATGTTTTTTTCATAGCTGATTGCGCGATAAGGCCACCGGGCGGGCGTGAATATAATGAAAAGAGGATGGATCAATGATCAATTTATATGAAGAAGGCGTATATCTGAAGGACGGAAAGGATATTGTAAGAGAGAGCGAAGGAGCCGGTTTTAACAGGGAGGAAGCTGAAAAAGGCACGATCGCCTACGGGATCCTTGAAGGACACAACGTATCGGGAAATAACGATAAGCTTCAGATTAAGTTTGATAAGCTTACCTCCCATGATATTACTTTTGTCGGGATAATCCAGACGGCAAGGGCTTCCGGGCTTGAGAAATTCCCGATCCCCTATGTCCTTACAAACTGTCATAATTCCCTCTGTGCCGTCGGTGGGACGATAAATGAGGACGACCATGTATTCGGACTGTCCTGCGCAAAGAGATACGGAGGGATCTATGTGCCTCCCCATCAGGCGGTCATCCATCAGTTTGCAAGGGAGATGCTTGCGGAATGCGGCAGGATGATACTGGGTTCTGATTCGCACACCCGTTACGGGGCTCTCGGGACAATGGCGATGGGAGAAGGAGGTCCCGAGCTTGTAAAGCAGCTGCTGTCAAAGACCTATGACATAGACAGGCCCGAGGTGGTTGCCGTATACCTTAAGGGAGAGGTAAGGCCCGGCACAGGTCCTCAGGATGTGGCGCTTGCGATAATCGGAGCCGTGTTTAAGAACGGATATGTGAAGAACAAGGTGATGGAGTTTGTCGGCCCCGGAGTGTCCGGCCTTTCCGCGGACTTTCGGATCGGCATCGACGTCATGACTACGGAGACCACGTGCTTATCGTCCATCTGGAGAACGGATGAAAGGATCAGGGAGTTTTATGAGATCCATGGGCGCAGGGAGTGCTATAAGGAGCTTAATCCCGCGGATATTGCATATTATGACGGCTGTATCGAGGTCGATCTTTCGGAAATAAAGCCCATGATCGCAATGCCTTTCCATCCCAGCAATGTTTACACCATAGATGAGGTAAATGAAAATCCGCAGGATATCCTTGCCGATGTGGAAAAGAAAGCCATGGTCAGTCTTGACGGGGCGGTGGATTATTCCTTAAGGGATAAGATAAAAGACGGAAGACTTCATGTAGAGCAGGGTATAATCGCGGGCTGCGCGGGCGGAGGATTTGAGAATATATGCGCTGCAGCGGATATCCTTAAAGGCGCGGGCATAGGCTGTGATGAATTCACCTTAAGCATCTATCCGGCTTCAATGCCGATATACATGGAGCTTATAAAGAACGGCTGTGCCGCCACACTTATGGAGACGGGTGCCGTGCTTAAAACGGCCTTCTGCGGACCGTGCTTCGGAGCAGGGGACACGCCTGCAAACAATGCGTTCTCAATCAGGCATTCCACCAGGAATTTCCCCAACAGGGAGGGCTCGAAGCTCCAGAACGGGCAGATAGCTTCCGTTGCGCTCATGGACGCGAGGTCTATAGCCGCGACCGCCGTAAATCAGGGAAGACTGACCCCCGCGGATAAGCAGATAGAAGCGGATACGCTTAAGACCTATAAATATTTCTTTGATGAGAATATCTATAAGAACAGGGTGTTTGATTCAAAGGGGAAGGCAGACAGCTCGGTTCCCATAAAGCTTGGTCCGAACATCAAGGACTGGCCGGAGATGATAGCGCTTCCGGAGAATATCATTTTACGTGTTGTCTCGGAGATACACGATCCGGTAACGACCACGGACGAGCTTATCCCTTCGGGAGAAACCTCCTCGTATCGCTCCAATCCTCTGGGTCTTTCAGAGTTTACCTTATCAAGGAAGGATCCCGAGTACGTCGGACGGGCTAAGGAAGTTAAAAAGGCAGAGGAGGCCAGAGAAAAAGGAGAGGATGTTTATGGCGCTTCTTATCCTGAGCTTCAGAGGATATTCGATTCCGTTAAGAAGGAATTTTCCGATATTTCCCTTGAAAATACGGGCCTCGGCAGCACGATATTTGCCGTAAAGCCCGGTGACGGATCCGCAAGGGAGCAGGCTGCAAGCTGCCAGAGAGTTTTAGGAGGGCTTGCCAACATCGCCAATGAGTATGCCACAAAGAGATACCGTTCCAACCTCATTAACTGGGGGATGCTCCCGTTTATCATTAATGAGGATGATAAGGCGCTGCCGTTTAAGAACCTTGATCATATATTCATACCCGGGGTGAGAAACGCGGTGGAAAAGAAGGAGGATGATATAAAGGCCTATGTGGTCTCTGAGGAAGGGCTTAAGGAGTTTTCGCTTAAGCTTTCCGGGCTCACCGATAACGAAAGAAAGATAATCATGGACGGGTGCCTCATAAATTACTACCGGGATCAAGGTTAAGGGTAACACAGGATACGCCGATATATAAGGTACAGAAGCCGGCTCTGAATATGTATCTTTGCCGGATCAGGCAGGTGAGGCTTTAGCGGGTATGCGCAACAGGCTAAAGCGTGAGAATAGTATGGATTTTTCATGCCCGGTCCGGTCAGAATAAAAATACTATATTTGGAGGATAATATTTGATAATAGGCAGCAGTATCATAGGAATGGAGTCTGTCAGAAAATATTCTTCTGTGCGCATGGACGCGTATAAGTTCTCCGGAAGCCAGCTTGATAGATCAGGAGGATTTCAGGGAACATTAAATAATCTGTCGGGAAGGCCCGAGAAGGCTATTAAGACAGAAAAAACCGGTAACATCAATAATTCCGAAGAGAATGCGATATCTAAGATCAGGGCGAGATGCATTCACTATCTCTTCTATCTTCTTTTCGGAAGAAGGTTAGACGAAGATAGGTACTCTCTTTCGGAGATCAATACAGGCTCTGATGATTTTTATCAGAACGGGTTTGTATGTAATTACTCGGAATGGCATTATTTCCGGGAAGAGGAATCGACCTCTTATAATACCGCCGGAAAGGTCATTACGGCGGACGGCAGGGAAATAAACTTCAATCTGGGCTTTGAACTGAGCAGGGGTTTTGAAGAGGCTTATGGGATAGAGTCAGAAACTGTTGAAGCAAGGATGTGTGATCCTCTGGTCATCAATCTTGATACGAATGTCGCATCTGTTTCCGATAAGAAGATTATGTTTGATCTTGACGCAGACGGGGAGAAGGACAGTATCTCGATGTTAGGCTCCGCAAGCGGATATCTGTCTTTGGATCTCAATGAGGACGGGGTCATAAATGACGGAAGCGAGCTGTTCGGGACAAGCTCGGGAGACGGATTTAAGGACCTTTCAGGGTATGATTCGGATGGCAACGGATGGATAGACGAGGCAGATGAGATTTTTGAAAAGCTTAGGATCTGCGTTTTTGACGGGGACGGAGAGCAGAAGCTTTACAGCCTTAAGGAGAAGGATATCGGCGCCATTTACCTCGGAAACGTGAACACGGATTTCTCCCTTATGGATCAGAAAACCGGTCATGTTAATGCCGCCATAAGAAAGAGCGGTATCTTCCTCTATGAAAACGGCAGTGCGGGTACGATCCAGCATGTGGACCTTGCGAAGGAGATGCTCGCGTGATCTCTGCCGATACAGGACGGTAGAGCGGAAGAATACAAAACAGCTTTTATGAAATAAGAAAGACCACAGAAAACACCCCGCAGAGGTTTTGTACAGAATGTATATACCTGCTCTGCGGGGCGTTTTTTGTTCATTTCTTTTACGGTTATATGGTTAACGGAACTGTTTTTCAGATTCCGGTAAAAAGGCGCGTTCAGTCCTCCTCAAGAACCTGAAACTCAAGATAATCAAAATCGATCTCGTCTATGAAATTGTCTTTAGTAAAGCGGACCTTTGCATGGCGCTTAAAGTCGGAAACGGTGCTGTCAAGCCAGATGGGCTTGCTCAGATCGAACTGATAGCATACCTTGTCAAGGGCATCAAAAATCTTATGCGTGCGGGTATCGTCGGCATCATTTTCAATGACCATGTCATTTTGCATTTTATTATCTTTAAATATACGCGCCCAGATCCTCATGGTTTTTACCCGGTAATGAAGTGCCTCACATTATCCCCTGGCCCGGCTGAAAAAATAAAAGGAAAATATTTGAAAAATCGCGATTCAGCCTCAGGTCAAAATCAGGGATCGGATAGAATTAAATATCAGAATACATATATTTAATTCGTTTCCTAATAATATCGTGAGGTTTATCAATTTTTAATTTCTTTCATGCTGCTTAATATGTTATACTACTAAATTGGGGGTCTTACAAGGCTTTCAAATTTAAATAAGGAATATTGCCGGAGGCTTGTTCACGAAACTGCAGGTTTTTTGTGAATAAGCATGGAAATTGCAGCCGGAGAACGGTGTCGTCACGTTTTTCTGAAGGGGTCAGGCTGCTTAACAGGGGATTACAGCGGCAGAAGGTATTTTACAGTGGAATATAAGGTTCAGGGATCAGACGTAGAGGATTGGGAAACGCTGATCTTATTGTACAATTCAGCTCTTAAGGAAATAGGGACAAAGGTGGATATCCTGAATGACGAATTTCAGCATATTCATCAGTATAATCCCATAGAGCATGTGAAAATGAGGGTCAAAACCTCTGAGAGTATTGTCAGGAAGTTAAAGCGCAAGGGATATGAAGCCACCGTACGTAATATGCAGAACTATGTGAGCGATATAGCGGGGGTCAGGATAATCTGTTCCTTTACATCAGATATTTACAGGATCGCCGAGATGATAAGGAACCAGAGCGATATCAATATCCTTGAGACAAAGGATTATATTCTTTTTCCGAAGGAGAGCGGATATAAAAGCTACCATATGATAGTCACCGTGCCGATCTTTTTATCCGATTCTGTGTATGATACGAAGGTAGAGATCCAGATACGTACCGTTGCCATGGATTTCTGGGCAAGCCTCGAGCACAAGATGAATTATAAATTCGACAGCAATGTTCCCGAGCACATAAAGCAGGAGCTTTATGACTGCGCAAAGATGGTATCCGATCTGGACGAGAGGATGCTTAAGCTGAATGAAGAGATACTCAGATATGCAAAGGAAAGTACGGAGTGAGGATTGCTTTTTAAAGGAAAGGCCGAAAAAGATGGCTATAAATGAGGAGTGCCCGCGTGGATGAGAATCACGCGGGCAATATTATGAAAAAATTTATCTGAACGTCTAATATTTTCTAAAAATAAGATAACAATAAAATGTTAACAAAATATGAACGAAGCGTAAATTATTAGTTAAATTAAATAAAAATCTATCGAAATATTTCGATATGATATACATAATGCACAAAAATATTTTTCATCCATAATGGAATTTTATGGCCGTATATCCGTTTGATATGCTTTTTTGTCCGTGCGGAGAATGTCGGCAGTTTAAAAACCTGACGGGTAATGATTGGGTCTGCGGCGCAGTAAGGAAATGATTCGGTCTGCAAAGCAGCCCGAATCGGCACGAACTAAAGTTCGTGCCTAAGCGCGCGATTTGCTGCGCAAATCGGCGCAGTAAGGAGGTGGTTTTTTTGGCATCAAAAACAGCAGGGAGAGAGATCAAAGATCCCTTTATTATAGTTGATCCCCGGACCGGAGCAAGGTATTACGGGGGAGATCAGGCCTGGTTTGAGCGCGGAAGCCAGAATTTTGCCGGGTGTGGTGTGGTAGCGTCGGCGAATGCCTTAAGAGCTCTTCTTTGTAAATATCCCGGGGCTTATAAACAGGCCGAAGGGAAGCTGAAGCTCCTTGGGAATGTCGTGCTGACCAGGGATGAATATACCTCGGTAATTAAGGAGCTTTACTCTAAAATGCTGGTAGCGGAGCTTCCGGTAGTAAGCCAGATCTATGACCGGAGAAAAATGCCGTACGGAAGCAAGCTGTTAAAGGTTATTCCGCCAAGCTTCGGGATGAGTGCCTCTTCTGTCGTAAGAGGGGTATTAAAGTATGCAAGAAAGCACGGAGTGCTTCTCCATGACGCTTATTTACCCGCATTGTATACGGATTATGACAGGGGATTGGATTTTATCAGAAAAGGTCTTTTCGAGAGTGGAGCCGTTATCTTAATGACCTCCTTTAACAAACACTCCCTGACGCTGTACAGGGGAAAGGCAGGAGAGACTAAGGATATAGCCGCAACCTCCTTCATGAAGTCCCATTTTGCGACCATAACAGATATTCTGTATGATGACGGGGAGCCGGTGATCAAGCTTTCAACCTGGGGGAGAGTCGCTACAATCCCCTATAAACAGCTTCACGAATCCTGGCAGAAGAGGAGAGCATATGTAAGCTCGCTGATCTATTTCATTCCCGAAAGATCGAAGGCAAGATACAGGGCTGATATGAGAAAGAGCGCCTCATTTACGCCGGTCGCTGCCATAAAGACCGTTGCGGGGCCTTTTTCGCGCATTTTCGGTAAATGACGGAACGCTTTCATCTGTAATTAAGGAAATGATCCGGTTTGCGCTGCAGGGAAAGCGGCAGATTTTTCCGTAAATATTAAATCGCAAAACATAATTCTTTATTGCGTTTGATATATAATTTGATATAATCTGATTTGAGATTTATGCCAGAGAAAATTTGATTTTGATAAGGAGGTTTTTTATGATCTGTCAAAAATGTGGGGCTGTTATAAAAGAGGGGACTAAGTTCTGCGAGTCCTGCGGTGCCGCTGTAGATTACGAGGCACAGGATGTGAATTCGGGATGGGATGATACCGATACCGCCGATACCGGAGATACCGGATACGGATCGGCAAACAATGCTTCTGCCGGCTATTCTTCCGGAGGCAGCGGGCCTCTTTATCCTGTTCAGCAGAGGAACATAGCGCTGTGTATAGTTCTGTCTATTATTACCTGCGGTATCTATTCGTTTTACTGGATTTATGTGCTGAATCAGGATGTATCTTCGGTGGCCGGGGAGGAGCCTCAGACCAGCGGAGGACTTGTAATCCTGTTCGGCCTCATCACCTGTGGTATATACTGGTGGTTCTGGCTCTATAAGATGGGTGAGCATGTACAGAAGATAAAGAGCGATAACGGGCTTCCCGCAGGAAGCGACGCTATTTTGTATCTTGTGCTCGCAATATTCGGCTTAAGCATAATAGATCTTGCGCTTATGCAGGATACCGTTAACAAGTACGGTGCCTGATCACGGATCAGTGTGAATACAGGTTTCGGTTTTCGGTGACCCATAACGGGTACTGATACCGGACCACTGCAGATATCGTGGAGGTTTCGATATAATAAGGATTAAGAACAGATATGTGCTGCCGGTGATAATATCATCGGCAGCAATTGTTTATATTCTGGCGGTCCGAAGGCTGGGCTTCGGCATTCCCTGTATTTTTCACCGGATCACGGGCTTTAAATGCCCTGGGTGCGGAATAACGGGGCTTTTTGTCGCGCTTTCAAGGTTCGATTTTAAATCTGCCTTCAATTCCAACCGCTTTATCTTTGTCACTTCTCCGTTTCTATTAACGGAGCTCCTTTATGCATTCGTTTTAAAGCTCAGGAAGAAAAAGATGCCCGGATGGAATGAAAAGGCTCTTATGATCTATGTCTTTCTGCTTATTGGGTGGGGGATCTTAAGGAACATATTTATGTACTGAGCCAAATAGCGCGTATGGGCTGTATTTATTATATATAACAGTTGTTATCTAATTGGCAATCCTCACAAACTATGGTATTCTTTTATCATAGCCGTGAGGATTGTTTTTTGTTTCAGGGATACGGACAGTATCATTAAAACTGAAATCCTGAATTAAAGAGGTACCATATGCCGGAGAGAGGAAAGAGAACTTACCAGACTAAAAGCTCCTATGAAGCGCTGAGTAAAAAGAACGGCGTGGATATTGATGCGACACTGGATCCTGATCTGAAATCCTTCATACACTTAGGGGATGCGGCCTATACAGATGAAACAATAGACGGTAAATCCAGGAACGAAATCATACAGCAGATCAGAGTTAATGTGCTCAGTAAGATGCGACAGGAGAATCTGGCATCATCGCATTCCGCAGATGTCCAGAGTGACAGGCATGCAGCTTATACGACCGGTCTGACGGAGGATGCGCAAAGACTCAAGATACAGCAGGCTGCGGCGGATTATAAACGTAATATGGCTGAGTACAATGAAGCAAGATATAAAATGACGGGAGAAGGACGGTTTGGGAGACTTTCCAGATATTATGCTGCAAGGAAAGCGGAAAAAGCTCTTGCCCGTGTGTATGATGCAGGCAGGGTTTATGATGAGGGTATCTCCCAAATAATACAGAAGGCACAGGATTGGGATAAGATAGAAGCGGATTACCAGAAGAATGTATTCCGTAAGCATTACAAAAATTATGATGCCCTGGCAAAGACCTGGTACGAGATAACAAGAGATTTTTCAGGATCATCTGATTCAGGTGTCCCGGCAGCCGGTTCCGCAATCCCGTCATCGGCGGTACCTGCAGCGACAGGGAACGCATCGGGACAGGCTGTATTCAGAAGGACTTCCTCTCCGCAGACAGCCATTTCCGCAGCAGTATCGCCTGCTCAAACATCTTCCGCAGAATCTGCTCCGGTTATGCCACAGGTAACGGCACAGGCAGTATCGTTAAGGCCTGCCCCGGCTGTTTCACAGAGAGCTTCTGTACCCCGGATAATGCCGGGTCCGGGAACGACACGGTCTTTACCCGGACAGACCGGGTCCCGCCGGCCGGATATCGCTCCCGTCCGCAGATTACGGGCACCTGTTCCCCCTGCTATTGAATATACGGATAAAAAAACGGCAGAAACGCTTGCCGGGATACTTGCGCAGAAAGATGAAACATGGAAGAAACTGACACTTCCTCATTACAGGGATGCAATTGCGGAATATGACTTTATCCGTGAGGGTAAAGATCCGTTTAAAGAGAAAAAATCTCCTACGGCAATGAGCCATTATGTAACGGTTACCGGCTTTAATCCCGACAGTGGAATGATCCAGTATTATGATTCAAGCGGATATGCAGGCAGTCCGAAGACAAAAACGGTGGATGAGTTCCTGTCAAATATGCAGTATGTTCAGATACATTTTCTGTCTGACAGGATGAAACCCGGTTCGGAAGAGTTTAACAGAGAATTTCCGGATTATAATGTTGACAGGGCAAAGGGATATGGGTACACGGAAATCCCCGGGGGGGATAATCCTGTAGCCGCAAGTGCATTCAATGAATCGTTGAGCCATACGCGGGGAGTGACATATGTAAAGGCTATGGATGATGGAGTGACCTTTGCGGTATACGTTCCTGCTCAGGATCTTATAGTTGATACAGAATCTATAGGAGCATCAGGGGAAAGGATAGTAAAACCCAATGAACCCCAGGAAACAGGGGCTCCTTCGCAGATCGACAGATTTCCTGTACAGACTGAGTTCCTTTCCGGAATGAATGAGGCTTATTCACAGCAGGAGGAAACGAACTTTTGCTTCGTGGTTACGGGAACGGCTATGCTCAATCAGTTTATATCCAGAAGAGTGGGGAGCGAAAAGATTGAACGGTTTTCCGTGCAGAGGGAAATGCAGGAATACATACCAAAAGTAAGGAAAAACCGTGAGGCCGGATACGAAAACCAGATCAACAATATCCTTTCTTATGCAGGACCGGGAAAGAATCAGGTCGGCAGTATCTTTGAAATGGGAGATTTCCTGATGGAGAGACTGGCCGAACATGGTATCAATGACGCTCTCCTGTTTAAGGAGGAGATTCCTATCGGAGATACTCCGCAGGGGCAGGATTCGGCCAGGACTTTATTTATTCAAAGAATCGCAGATGTACTGAATTCAAACAGCGTTGCGGGGGTCATGACGACCACGAAGCCTAACGAGGGTATTGAAGATGCCTTTGATAGTATACAGGATTCTGCGTTAAGATATTATCTTGGTTATCTGCGGATACATGAATATACCATTTCTTCCTCAATACCTTTTGAGGAAGGCGTTTCTCTGTATGATAAACTGGCAGAGGTGTTTGACGCGGAGGAACAGGCGGCAGCACTGAGAGAGGCGGCCCCGCCGGTATCCGAGCCATTACCGGAATCATTGCCTCTTTCGGATCGTGTGCCCTTATCGGAAGAACCACCCGTTACGGGAGCTGCTTCTTCATCGGTTTCCCTGTCGCGATCTGTTCCTCTGTCAGCGCCTCAACCTGTTTCATTGCCTGCAGAGGAGATTCTGCTTCGGCCTGCTTCTTCCGAAGGCTCCGTGCCCGGGTCTGTTCAGGCAGGATCAGCTGCAAATGAAGAAAACTCAGAAGCGTTATCCTGGGCGAAGACAGCATATGCACTGAGTAAACGGCTTCCCTTATATCAGATGACAGTATATAAAGACAGCAATGAGGCTAAAAATGAGCGACTTACAGGCAGGAGCCTTCGAAATCATCTTGAAGAATATCTGAATAAATCCGGAACCAGGTTAAGCAGAATGGGAAAGGATAATCCTAAGGATGAAATAATACGGGCTATACAGGAATTTGATGTGCTCGATCAAGGCGAAGCACGTGCCGCTTTCGATGCAGAGATTATTATTACGGCTCCGGCCCCTGCCCCATCATTAATGGAGGTATCCTTACCGGCTTCCGCCAAAGCTCCGGCTCCGGTACCGGTTCAGGTATCTGTCCAAGCTCCGGCCCCAGCCCCTGCCCCGGCATCTGCCACAGATGATGATACTATTGCTGAAAGAGACAGACTGTTACGGGAAATGAGAACATTTGAGCAGACACTTCCCTCATTTGACGAAATCGTAAAGGACATGCCGGGTGAAGGCGCATCGGATCTGCTGTATCTGCAGGAAAGGAATAAATTAGCATATTATCTGGAGCTTATAAAATTCAGGCCGGATCTGGCTGTTGGCCCTGTATTGAAACTGGAATTGAACAGGTATATCCATATGGCTGATATACAGGCAGGCAAAGAGGCAGGTCTGGGGGAGGGTGCAGAACCGGATGCCGGGTCAGTTGCCGAACCCATTGATGAGAATGAAGCAAAAAGGGTAATTCCGGACTTTGCCGCCAAAAAGATAGAGGAATATATCGGAACCTATGATATGGACAGTGTCCTGAAGCTTAAGCAGCAGGCGCTTAATCCGGACTTTAAGATCGATGCGGCCGGATTTCCCGTAAAGGATGATAATAATAAGGTAACCGGCCAGGATTCCAGTAATATTGCCGACCCGGCCCGGCATCGAAAGATACATACCAGGATCCTCATGCTTTCACAACAGGACAGGGATACCGGCATTCAGACCAGATACAAGCTTGGACAGGATTTCAGAGGGGTAATGGCTGGTCACCAGTTTCAGGTAGAAGGAAGTGAAGAAACAGCAGCCGTTGCCCTGACTGCGGATCAGCTTGAAGAAAAAAGGGCGGGGGAGATGGAACTCGAATCCGATGCCAGAGATGCGGGAGGAAGACTGCTCTTTTCCGAGAGGAATGCACAGATCCTGTCTTCCAGATTGAAATCGAACGGCCAGATTGTCCACGGATTTTACTTAAACGGTCAGTTTGTGACAGATCAGGAATTACTTCCCGGTGAAGCACCTTCCGGTAAAGAAGACACAGGTTGGTTTCGTGGAAGAGACTGGGACAAGCAGGAAAGAGCTGAGAAGCTTAGAGTAGCCATCCGTAACTCTTTATTCTTCCAGCATATTAATTCGAGGACGATCCAGTACTATACCTCTTATCGCGTAGATGAGGAATATGTGAATGCAATAAGAAAAGCAGCAATCGGCAGGAAGGATGCTGCAGCTAAGGGGAAGAAACCTCAGACTCCTGAAGAAGCCGTGGAGATTTTGCTGGGACCGGATCCGGATTTTGATCAGATACGTAAGGAACTTATCGGTCCTGCCATTGCCGTATATATCGAAAGCAAAACGGATCCCGGATTTCAGCCGCGCAGGGGACAGAACGCGTTTAATGCCGATAATCCTGTTTCAGACCCGGTAGTTTCACATGCTGTGAATTATTATCCCGAGGAGATGGTTTTTTGCTGCCTTATGCTGCTTTCCGACAGTTCGAATCCGGGGCTTTGGACCATTGCCAGGAATATAGTTGAACACAATGTGATGGGGGTTGCCGAAAGAACCCGGATAAAACTTGAATATCTTCCAAAGAGCGGAGAAATGATGCGTATGGGGCTTCTGGAGGAGCTTGCGAACCATCAGAGTATACGCTCGGGTATTGATCTGGAGAATCTTACTAATGTTTTTGAATCTTCCAGAGAGAGGGTATATACGGAAGAACTTCAAAACCGCAGAGGGTTTCGTAATGCGTTAAAAAGGGGTGTTTTAAGCGGCGAACTCATAAAGAAAATCATCAACGCAGGAGCTACAGGCGTTTCCGCGATCGAACAGGGCTCAGATGTCGGTCTGAAAGAGGGAGAGCACGGATGGGGAAGTCCGGAGGAACGCCTTGAAAGAAAATTCTGGTTTTCTTACGCGGAGGGCGTATCACATGCGACAAACGGACTTTCAGCATTCAGCCTTGTTTTTACGGGGATGGCAGCAGCAAACGGCGGAGCCGTGGGCGCAGGGGTGAGCAGAGATCTTTTCTTTGATGCAGGCAACCTTTTCCAGGGCTTTGGTTATATCGTTACGATGGTGCGTGGAATACGGGATGCTGTCAGGTATTACAGAAAACAGCGCAAACTGAAAAATCCCAAAACCGAAGAAGAAAAAAGGGAAAAAGAAGCAACGCTTGAGGATCTTGATTTTTCAGGCTTTAAATCAATCCTTCGGGCGTTAGACTGCTTCTTTGCCGCATGTGGATGCATAAGGGATATTCTTTCCGTACATATCACGAAAGATCAGGGTCCTCTGTCAGCAGCGCAGAATTCAGATTTTGCTGATCTTGTTTCGCCGGTAGGGATCATCACGAAGGCGATCAGTCTTCTTCGAAGGATAGTAAAGGTAATCGATGATTCAAGGGAAATCCATGCGGCCCGTTTGCGTAAGGGAAGGTTAGAGACTGCAGATAAGAATATCGTGACGGCGATCGAGGCGGTGGAATCTCTTTCTGAGGAACAATTTGAGGATCTTATTGCAAGAGCGGCAGAACGTCAGAGATCAGCCGAGGGATCTTCTTCAGAATCCGAGAAATCATCAAACGAAGAATTTCAGAAGATGGTTCTGGAGCTGCAGGTAGGTAAGGCCGCCAAAGAAAACACTCAGGCACAGGATCTGCTGGAACTGATCGGCTATAATTCCACCAGACAGATCACAGACTCATCCTTTAACATAGCCACGAATATTCTGGGAGCGATCGATGACGTGGCTGCTTTAACGGGAGGCCCTTTGCTCAGGGTGTTTACCATTCTGGCGCCGAAGGTATCGGAATTTATCGGGTGGATCACGCATGTGGGGATGGACAGGCATGAACTGACGGTCAATATTGAGAAAATGCTCGGAGATAAAGAGTATGCCGATTTCAGATACCCGTATTTCGACGAAGTACTGAAACGGGAGACCGGTATCGTCAGCAAAAGATATCTGGTCGATCTGGCCCGGATCTTTGCATCCATTGATACCCATGCGATGCTGAATAATCCGGATGCCAATCAGGGAGAGCTGGAGCTTGCAAAGCGCGTGGTGGGTACGATGTATGGCAATGTCAACGATATTTCGGTAAAGACGATCGGACTCAGCGATATGTTGAGGTATGCAGGATTTGATGAGAAATCAGACTGGAGATCTTTGCTGCGCAATTCGTTAATGGCTTAGAGAGGATTATTATGAATGGATTGAAAAAGATCATGGACGGTATAAAGGAGCTGATGAATGAGCTTTTCCAGGGCGTGGAGGAAAACGGAAATGCGTACAGAAGCATGGCGGAGCACCTGGGAGTGACCGGCGTTGGCGCTATCGTTGAAGCAGTGCTTACCGGAGGGATAAATAAGGAAATGCCCTATCCTGTGCTGCACTTCCATGTGACGCTTGCGAGAAACGTACCGGAGGCAGCGGAGCAGAATATCTATCGATCCCTGAATGAGCTTAATAATGTGATCTCTGTCGGGGAATATCCCTCTTTTGGGAATTTTGCCTACTATCCGAGGCTCAGACAGATCTATCTGAGCTACAGGCTGCCGTTAAATGCGGAGACTCCGGAGGCTGAGCTTATTAATATAAAATATTATTTAGAGGTTCTTTATGAACAGCTGGATCTCTTTGCTGATTTTATCATCTTCCTTTGCGATAACGATGGCAGAATGGTGCCAATGGAAGAATACATCGATTATTTGTCCCAATTATCGGATATTAACGATATAGAGGAACGGATCGATCTGCTGTTGGAAAAGCTGAAAATTGCCGGATTCGGTGCTGAATCCCCGGAAAGCGGATCAGAGGAAGCAGGGCGCTTATGACTTTTCTGGAAACAACTATTGCATTGATCATTCTCAGATGTGACAATTATCTGGAACAAAACGGCGTGGAAAGAAGCTTTAAACAGTTTCCGGCGCTGCGGCGGATCGTATCCGAGCTTAATGAGGAGGATCTTAAGATCTGGACCCTGCACTTTCAGGATCAGATAAGTGATGGGGAAGATTTTATGGATATTCAGCTTTTACGGTACCGGAATGCTCTGCAGATGCTGGGGGGATCTGCGGTCATGCAGTCCTTTCTGGATCTTTCGATCGCTCTTTTCTCTTTCCCGGAATTCGGCGCTTATCTCACGGAGTATTTCGGTTATTCCGTCAATATCCATTTAGCCTGCCTTTTAGAAGATATCGAATTCCCTTCGGTAGAGGAACTTAAGAACTATGAGGCATATGCGGAAAAGATCTGCTATGTGGACCGGACCGCTTCTCCCCTTCAGTATTCGGAGCTCACACTTGACGACCGCTTTATGGAATATCTTCTCGGAAGCGATGAGATCAGTTCGCTGTTATCCGGCTTTACCGTTCTCTTTGATCCGGAAAGGGAAGGAGAGAATCTCCATGAGCCTTTTGTGTCCAAGGAACTTATAGATACGGGAACAGATTTTTTCAAGGCTGCTTCCGGGGAAGGGCGGGGAAGGATACTACAGCTTTCCGGAAAGGGAGGAAGACGGTTCCTTGCCAGGCATGTTGCAAAACGTCTTAACAGACGATTCCTTTTTCTGAATATTTCTGATTTTTTCCGCGAAGCCGGAAAGGACAGACTTAATCTGCTTTTGAGTGCTCTCTGTCGGGAAGCGGTTCTTAATAAGGCAGGGATCTGCTTCTTCGGTATCACGGATTCTTTTCTGAACGGAAGAAACGGTGAAAACCAGAATCTTATGAGGGACCTTGAGCTTTTAGAGCGGATCATCTTTAAACCTCTTTTGGATTCCGGTATTCTGCTTATCCTATGTACGGATGAAAAGAATGTTCTGGCACCCTCTGTTCCTGCGGGTGATTATCTTCTTGCCGAGCTTCCCGCCCAGACTGATTATGAAAGCCGGAAAAAGCTCTGGGAGGGTTTTGCTTCGGTTTATGGCCTTAAACTCGATGCCGAACGGTTTGCAATGCATTACCGGTTAAATGCCAGTGAGATATCTTTCATGATCCGTGGATTTATCGAGCGCAGACCAGGTGTCACGGAGATCGGTGAGGAAGAGGAGACTCTTTTTGCAAAGCTCTGTATGCAGAGAGCCGAAGCTGAGGAAGGGAAGAATGTGGGACGGGTGATATATTCCTCCCTGAAGCTCAATGATGTCAAGGTTAAGCCGGCAATCCGCGCTGTATTAAACGATGCGGTCGAAGCGATCCGAAAGAGTGCGATGATCTTAGATACCTGGGGGCTCAGGCAGAATTATCCCTATGGCCGGTCGGTTTCGCTTCTGCTTTCCGGACCTCCAGGAACCGGAAAGACCATGACCGCGAATGCTATTGCCGGAGAGCTCTCGCTTCCGCTTTATCAGGTCAATCTTTCGAATATTGTGGATAAATATATCGGCGAAACGGAAAAGAACCTGGAGAAGGCATTTCTCTTTGCCGAAAAAACGGATGCGGTCCTGTTCTTTGATGAGGCGGATTCTCTTTTTGGGACAAGGAGCGAGGTGCATGATGCGAAGGACCGTTACGCAAATAATGAGATTTCCTATCTTTTACAGCGTATAGAGGCTTATGACGGAATAGTCGTCATGGCTACAAATATAAAGAGCAATATAGACCCGGCTTTTTTAAGAAGGATCCGATATGTGATCCATTATGAAAATCCCGATGAAGGCCTCAGGCGGGAGATATGGGAGGGTTGTCTTACGGAAGGTCTTCCTCATAAGGAGATAGACATCGATTATCTGGCCGCCCAGTTTGATACATTTACGGGAAGCATCATAAAAACCGTATTTTTGAATGCCTGTGCCTATGCGGCCGGCCGGGAGGAGACGCTTGGCATGCCGCATCTGATCCATGCGATCCGCCTGGAGCTTGAGAAGACCTCCACTGTAGCTTTTTCCGGAGATAAATTAGGCAAGTATGCATATTTATCATAAGGCTGTTTTTGATCATGTTTTGTTCTCCGGGGTCAGGAACAGCCTGATATATTCGGGCTCGTATCTGACCCGCCGATCAGGGCTGAAAGTTTTCGACTTTCAGATTTATAAGGATCTGAGGCAAAGCTGCAGGGTTTATAAATATTACAATAAGAAAAATCCGTTTTAATATGTCCGGCAATGAGGGATTTACGGCAGTGAATCCTGACATTGTTTTATGGTTTTGTATTATTGGAAACAGAAAGGACAGAAAATGCCTGACGATGTAAAAACCTTAGATGCCCCAAGAGCAGAGAATTATGATAATTCATTCGCAAATTCTCTTGCGGCCCAGCTGCAGGCCGACAGGCAGGCGGGGCAGGCTCATATTCAGGATCTGACCGAACTGACTGATAGGAACCTTGATTCCTTTATTTCAGGGGGAGATGACTTTACTTTACACGAGGCTATCGAGACAGACAGCCAGGGAAATGTAACATATGATCGGCAACAAATGATCGCCAGGGTAAGGGCGAATATCCTCAGGAGACTGGAGAAGGAAAACAGCGATTCCCAGGCTGAAGCTGACAGGCTAAGGGGGGATCATGAAAATCTCACATCGACTCTGATCGGGGAGTTTACACAGTATTCCCAAAAAACCCGGGACAGCCAGCTGATAACCGCAAAGATTTCAGCTGTGCGCGGAGCAAACTATCAGGGGGAGCAGGCGGGAAGGGCGCTTGAGATTTCCGCGCAGCTTCAAACGATGCTTAGGAATCTGGACGCAGACCTCACTCTTAAGAATGATCCCACAATGAGAATTATCGTGGAACAGGAAGTTCCGGAATTAAGAAATCCGGCTCTTTTAGGCCAGCCCGCAGCGGGCGCTATGCCGGGAGCAGGTGCTATGCCGGGAGCAGCGGGGAACCCGGGGGGCGCAGCACCGGGAGCAGTGGGAAATCCGGGGGGTGCAGCGCCGGGAGCAGTGGGAAACCCGCAGGGCGCAGCGCCGGGAGCAGCGGGAAATCCGGGGGGGCCCGTGCCGGTTCCACCTGTGCCTGCTATGCCGGCCGGAGTTTTTTCAGCTTTCCGCGCTCAGAATGCAAATGAGGTCACACAGGACACCTTACTTGAAAGAGTAAACGATATTTTAGAGGTAAAAAAAGCCCTGGATCAGGTCAGAAATGCTGCACCGCAGGCAAATCCAGGCTGGCTTCAGAGACGCAGGGCGGAAAAAAGTGAAGATGCGCTGAAGGATGATCAGGCCAAGGTAACGCGAGAGAGAACGGCGCTTTATTCCAGGATGCTGAAACAGGCCGGAGATTGGGCTGTTAACCGAACCCAATATGCCAAAGACAAGGTTACGAAGCATTACGTCACCTATGATTCCCTTGCCATGAGCTGGTACCAGCTGACCCGTGAATTTTCCACGGCAGATCTTGATCCGGATATGGATCCGGTAGATTTTAACATAGCCAGAAGCCATCGAAGAAACGATCGGGAGATTAAGGGAAATGCCGCCAAAAATATCATAGAGTACACCGGTGTCTATAATCTGAATGCTATCCGGGCTCTTGCCGGCCGGATCCGGAATAATCCGTATCTTGAAGTAAAGGCTCATGACATTCCCGTTGAGGATTATAAACAGAACCGAAATCCGTCGGATCCCGGTGTCATTGATCCGGGCAGGCATACCAAGGCTCACAGAAAAATTGTCATGCTGTCACAGCCTGATGCCGGGGGAATAATTACCCGGTGGAAATTTAACTCCTCTTTTTCCGGCAAAAGGGCAAAAAGACAGTACGATCCCAATTCCCGGAAACTGGTAGATGTGAGCCAGGGCCCGGTAGGTGCTCATTATTTTGACCTTCATAATGCAGAGGATGACGAAGTTAAGCTCGAAGCTGACCGCAGGGACAGGTTCGGACGCTTCGTCATTTCGGAGAGGAATGCTGAGATACTTTCCGCCACGAGAAAGGCAAGGAAGGGAACGACTAAAAACCTGTCAAGAAGAGACGTTCACGGATTTTATATAAATGACGAATTTTTTACGGACGAAGACGATCTGGGGGCTGAGCGGGCCTCAGGAAAGGAGGATATGTCTTTCTTCGGCCGCAGATCCTGGAAGCTTCAGGATTCAGCCGAGGAACTCAGGAGGGCTATCCGTAATTCTGCCTTCTTCCAGCATGTGAACGCCCGGACCATCCAGTATTATGCCGGCTATCAGGTGGATGAGGATTATGGGCAGAAGATTCAGGCCGGGCTTAACGCGGGATGGAGTGCAAGAGCAAATGCCGGCAATAGTGACAGAGCCGGAACTGTCCAGGCTCTTTTGGCACTTAACCCTGCAAATGCCAGTGATGCTCAGGTACAGCCGGTTTTAAACGGTATATCTGAGGAAATGTGCGCAGATGCATTGGCCGGTTATATTGTTGCCAGGGTAAACAATCCCGGAAACCAACCCTTCAGCCTTATGAATGATCAGGTTTATATAAGGGTAAGGCAGAAGCATCAGGGTATTCAGGTCAGAACTGCTGTTATACTTCTGATCCAGACGATGAGACCGGATCTTTGGACGATAGCCCGGGATATGGTAGAGGGCTCGGGGACAATGACGCTTCGAGGTCAGAAGATCCTTGCCGGTCTTCCCCGAAACGGTGAGCTGATGCGGACGGAGCTTCTGGATGAGCTTGTAAATCATCAGGCATGGAACTCCGAATTTGACTGGAGAGATCCCAATTTTGACGTAACCTCCTTTATCCAGCCTATCTCCCAGATAAATGTATGGCAGAAGGAATCCATGAGCCAGCGGGGGAAACTGGCCTGGCTTAAGCGGAATTTCTGGAACGGTTCTCTTGTAAAAAAGGCAACCGGGATAGCTTCAACGGTTATCACCTCCGTGAACCTGGGAGAAGATGCTCCCGAATATCAGAAGGATCATGATTATAAGCCGGACGCCGAGACAAGGGAATACCGTCTGCAGGAAGCGCTCTGGTCTAAATATGCGTCCGCGATGTCTCAGAGCACCCGGGCCACCATGATACTGGCAACGACCATAGGGGGTGTTTCAGGGCTTGTGGCCGGCCTTGTCACGGATAAAGAAGATAAGGCAGGCTTCGGAGCCCAGGTCGGAAGAAATTTTGCCATTGAGAGCATAGATCTTTTAGCTATCTTTAACTCGTTGGAAAAGATCGTGATCATGGTTAAGCGGCTGTACGAATATAACAGGGATAAGAACGATCCCCAAAAGATAGCCGAGAGAAATGCACAGCTTCAGTCCCTCGACGAAGGGGGGGCCATAAAGGAGGTTATGAATTTCATCAGTACGGTCATGGATCTTATCGATGCCTGCAGGGATATCATTTCCTTCCATATAACGACCAGATCAGGCGATCCTCTATCGAAATACTATGAAAAGACTTCTGACTGGTTTAAGGGAGGCGGATATCTCGGTGCCATTCTGGACGGCATACAGAATATATGTATGATCGTTAACGAAATAGTCGATGCGCACAATGCGCGGAAGAGGATGAACCGGATCGATGAAGCGGATATTTCGATCGAGCAGGCTATAAGAGCCTATGATGCTTTGCGCGGACCGCAGAATGTGGCATCCGGAAATTATCCTCTCCCTGCTCCCGCAGCTCCTGCAGGCGGAGCAGTCCCTGCAGGCGGAGCAGTCCCTGCAGGCGGAGCAGCTCCGGCAGGCGGAGCGGCCCCTGCAGGCGGAGCAAATTCTGCTCCGGATGCGAATCTTGGCTATGCGGCTCTTCGGAACAGTCAGGTTCAGCAGTTTATGTCCCTGACCAGGGGCAATGATGTTGAAACCCGTACCCGTGCCGGTTTCAGGATCTCTGCAGGTGTTCTGAATGTTGTAAAAGACGGGCTTACCTTCCAGCCGGAGCCGATATCGCGTATTGTTTTTACCGTTGCTCCCAAGGTGGTCGAATTTGCCGGCTGGATCACAAAGCTTGGGCAGGACCGGCACTATTTCAACAAGAATCTCTCCTCGATGCTGGGGAATGATTCTTATTCCAATACATATTATTTTGACGAGACACTGAAGAAAGAAACAGGTATTGTCAACAAGCATTATCTGGTGGATCTTGCAAGGATCTTTTCGTCTATAGACACCCATGTGCTTTTGACAAAGCCAAATAAGACTCCCGGAGAAGATGCGCTGTCTCAGACAATGCTGAAAACTCTTTATACGAATGTCAATCCAAACACCATGCGGACTGCAAAGCTGTCAGAGCTGTTAGCCTATTCAGGGCTTGATAAGGGCACAAACTGGCGGGCGCTGTTAAGATTTTCACTGACATCGTGAGTACAGGCCTGCTTTGGCAGAGCCGGTCCTTTAAGATTGTGATATGTGAAACGAATGAGTTCGTTTCCTGAAAAAAGGAGGTTTTCGGACGGAATGGACGGGATCGATATTATCCTTAATGAGATCAGAAGACTCATGGAGGAATTTTTTGAGGAATACATCGAGCAGGACGGATATATACGCGCCCTCGCAAATCATCTGGGGGTAACGGATGTGTCAGCCGTCGTGGATATCGTTCCGGAACCCGGTTTTTCCGAACGGACTCCCTATCCTATACTGCATTTTCTGGTGACTTTTGCAAAAAACATTTCAGAAAAGCAGGCGCCACGGATCAAAGAGACCCTGCAGGACCTGAACCTTGCCATCGCCATCGGAAAACATCCTTCTTTCGGAAGCTTCTGCTATTCGCCGGAGGGCGGCCAGATCTTTCTGGATTACCGTCTTCCTGTTAATATCGAAGCCCCCGGACCGGAGCTTGTCAATATACGGTATTATTTCAGGACTCTGTACGATGAGCTGGATGCTTTCTCGGATCTTATAATGTGTGTCTGCGATAACAGCGGCGAGCTTCCCGGTATGAAGGATTATCTGGATTACCTTGACGACGTGATGGAGCTTGACGACCTTGACGAGCGTTTGCGGATTCTGGAAGAAAGATTAAAGGAATCGCGCCATACTTGAATTATGTAAATAAAGGTGGTAAAATATATCGTGGCGCTTTACGGAAGGGAAAACTGATGTTTCGTTTGTTGTCGCAAACGGCATTCGCTCATTGTTGTTTTCATATAAATAATTTCAATAATCTATAGCTGGAGGGTACTATGGACGGATTTAGAGATCGATTTGGCAGCAGATATGACCGCAGCTCGGGAAGAAGCACGTCATCAGGCAGCAGAGGAAGTGTAGAAAGAGAAAGAGGGGCAGCAGACAGGGAAAACGACAGGGATTATGATTACGGCGGACGTAATGATTATCAGGGCCGTGACGAATATGGCGGAAGAAGAATGCAGTCTTCTGCAGGCGGCATGTCCATGGACGGAGGTTCCGCGGGCGGAGTAAGCGGCAGACAGCTTGAGATTATAAGAGATTATTTTGACGAGGCCAAGGACGACAGCAAGGAGATCCTCCATGCTGTAGATAATAATGCAAAGATGCTTGACAGAAGCCTTGATATCTTAGGAGAGATCAGGGACAAGGCCGGAAGGCCCGTCGAGCAGGCAGCGGCGCCTCAGATCGATTTAAGCGGACCGATCCAGGACATCCAGGATCTCGGAAAGGCCAACAAGGAAGAGATAGTAAAAGCCATAGCCGATAATGCCGAGCTTTTGAAACTGATAAAAGAGCAGGTTTCCAAGAATGCGGAGGCTATCTCCGGTATCGGCGGTGAGGAAGGAAACGGTCTTGACAAGGAAGAGATCGAGAAGTTCTTTACCGACCTCACGGATCATGTCCATAAGGAAAATGTGAAATGCTACAGAAACGTAGCCGGTGCTCTTGAAGAGTATGATAAGAAAAACGAGGAAAAGGGAAGCGGCATAGGCGTCGTAAAGATTTTTTCCATTATCCAGCTTGCCCTTACAGTCCTCAATGTCGTTTTACTGGCGCTCTATATCTTTAGAGTGATCTAGGATGCGCCTCACAAAATATACAAAAACCGCAAAATATAATCATATTGGAGCAATGCTGTTAACGGCATTGCTCGTTTTTGTGCTTGCTCCCGCATTAAAGGGAAATCTTGACTCAAATAATCTGATAACGATATTTATCAATGGTGTCAGCGTCGGGGAGACAAATGATGCCTCCAGGGTTGAAAGCATGATACTGGAAGCAAGGAAACGTCTTGCAAAGGAAAGCAGCGAGCTGGTCCTTATCAATTATAACGTGGTTTTAAGCGGAACGAAGGCCATATTTGGGTCAATAGACAGCGACAGCACGGTAATAGACAATATCTATCAGATTTTCAACGAAAGCATACAGAAGACGAAGGAACCGGTCTATGAAGTAAAGATAAATGAGCTGACTTTAAACTTAAGGACTCCCGAGGAGGTTCTTGAGCTGTTAAAGACGGTAAAAGCTCCGTATGATGAGGAAGATGAATTCTTTATCGATATCGTAAGAGATCCTACCAGAGAGCTGAATGTGCTTACAACTGACATTTCACGGGAGACGGAGGAAGAAGAGGAGGAGAAGGGATTTTCTTTTCCGATGGCCGGCAGCTACGGCAAGCTTGACCAGATTTTTGACACCGCCGAAAATCAGAATATAGAGAGCATAGATTTCGGAGTACAGAGCCTTGATTTCGGTGAGAATGTGGAAATAGTGCAGGCCTATGCCGATACAGAGGACATCATGACCCTCGGTGAGGCCGTGGATGCTATCACCAAAAAGTCCGAAAGAGAAAAGACCTACGAGGTGGTATCCGGAGACAGTCTTTCTCAGATAGCCGAAAAGAACTCGACCACGATCGAGGGGCTGATCGCCATGAATCCGGATACTCTTACGGATGAGAACTCGAGCATTATGATAGGGGATATTTTAAAGGTTACCGCTCCGGAGCCCGAGCTTTCCGTCATAAGGACCGACAAGGTCTATTATGAGGAAAACTACAATGCCCCCGTAGAATATGTCGATAATGACGAATGGTATACGACCGAGAGCGTCGTCCTTAAGGAGCCTGTCGAGGGCTTCAGAAAGGTCGTTGCCGATATAACCTATAAAAACAATGAGAAGCAGGACGTAAATATAATATACGAGGAAGATGTTATAGAGGCCGTTGCCAAGGTTGTGGAGAGAGGAACCAAGGTTCCGCCTACCTTCATAAAGCCTATTTCGGGCGGAAGGCTTTCCTCAGGCTTTGGAAGGAGAAAGGCTCCCAAGAGGGGTGCTTCAACCTACCATAAGGGCGTTGACTGGGCGACCCCGATAGGAACCTCGGTTGTGGCTTCTTCCGGCGGAACGGTCGTAAGGGCCGGCTGGGGCGCAGGCTACGGATATTGCGTATATATCCAGCATCCGAACGGAATGATGACAAGATACGGGCATCTGAAGAAGGTTCTGGTTACCACGGGGCAGACGGTAAGGCAGGGCGAGAGGATCGCCTTAAGCGGAAATACCGGAGTAAGTACGGGCCCGCATCTTCATTTCGAGATTCTTGTTAACGGAACGCAGGTAAATCCGCTGAACTATTTATAGTGCACGAATTAAATTCGTGCACTATAAATAATGATGCGCACGGATTTGGCAGGGAAATATGCCGATAAATCGGCCCAAATCCGGCGCAGGAAACGAATTAAGTGCAAACACTTAATTCGTTTCCTATATGATGATATACAGGGGAAGGGGGAAAACATGAAGATCAATATTTATTATGGCGGAAGAGGAATCTTAGACGATCCTTCGCTTTACGTGATCGGAAAGCTTCAGGGGGTACTTGCCGAGCTGAACGTAAAGATCGAGCTTTTCAAGATCTATGAGAACAAAAGCAAGATATCCACGCTTCCGGCTACGTTCAATGACTGTGACGCGATCGTCCTTGCGACCACCGTGGAATGGTTCGGACTGGGGGGCTATATGAGCCAGTTCCTGGATGCCTGCTGGCTGTACGGGAACAGAGAGAAAATCGCGGCTACTTACATGTTCCCTGTAGCGATGTCGACCGCCTATGGAGAAAAAGAAGCGGTTTCCGGCATGCAGTCCGCATGGGAGATCCTCGGAGGGCCCGTAGGGTCGGGGCTTTCGGCCTATGTAAGCAATATAAGGACTTTCGAATCCAATACGAATTATAATTCCATTATAGAGAGGTTTGCCGAAAACATCTACAGGACGGTTTCGCAGAAGATACCGTCCATGCCCTCAAGCAACCAGGCAATGAAAAAGCTCACCGGAGCCATTCCCAACATGCCCCTGACTCCGCAGGAATCCGAGCAGCTGTCCAAGTATGCGGCGGACGAATCGTATGTACAGAAGCAGAAGGAAGATATTGCCGAGCTTACTACGCTGTTTAAGGGTAAGCTTGAAAAGAACAGGACTGATGATAAGGAGCAGTACATTACTGATTTTGAGTCACATTTTCGTAAAGGCACTTCCATGACCGCGGCCTACAGATTCGAGATAAAGGAAAAGGACCAACCCCTTATAGTACAGGTGGCGGATGGTGTTATCAAATGCTATTACGGGGATTATGACAATCCTGACTTAAGGTGTAAGCTCGACTGCGCTATGATGGATCAGATAGTCTCAGGCAGGATCACCGTACAGAGAGCCTTTATGACGGGGGCGATCCAGGCCAAGGGAGATATAAAGATGCTAAGGGAGCTGGATCAGATATTTGATTTTGAGAGGCAGATTTAAACAGATATTAGTTTTAATGAAAGGCGGATAAGGATTATGAAAAAAGACGATTGTATTTTCTGCAAACTGGCAAACGGAGAAATACCTACGAACATGGTTTATGAGGACGGGGATTTTGCCGTTATCATGGACGCTGCTCCGGCGACAAGGGGACATTCCCTGATCCTTCCGAAGGAGCATTTTGCGAATATTTATGAAATAGACGATGAAACGGCGGCAAAGGCTATTAAGCTGGCTAAAAAGATGGCGGAGCATATGACAAAGAAGCTTAACTGCGACGGTTTCAATATAGTACAGAATAACGGCGAGACGGCCGGACAGACAGTATTCCATTTCCACATACATCTTATCCCCAGGTACAGGGACGACGGCCAGAGGATAGGATGGAGGCCGGGACAGCCTGCGGCAGAGGAGCAGAGCGAAATACTTAAGCTGATAAAGTGCTGATGATACAGTAAAAAAGAGCGAAGGATCCGTACGGTTCCTTCGCTTTTTTGCGCATGTGTATAAATGAAATGATCCGGTCAGATCTTAAAGCGGTATCCGACCCCCCAGATCGTCTCTATATACTGGGGATTTGAAGTGTCGAATTCGATCTTTTCCCTGATCTTCTTTATATGTACAGTGACGGTGGCGATATCGCCTATGGAATTCATATCCCAGATCTCCCTGAAGAGCTCTTCCTTTGTGAATACGTGGTTGGGGTTCTGGGCAAGGAAGGCAAGAAGGTCAAATTCTTTTGTCGTTAAGACCTTCTCCTCGCCGTCAATATAAACCCGCCTTGCGGTCTTGTCTATCTTAAGTCCCCTTATCTCTATGATGTCGTTGGAATTGGGGTTGCTCGCTATAAGACGCTCGTATCTTGCAAGGTGGGCCTTGACCCTTGCAACCAGCTCACTGGGGCTGAAAGGCTTTGTCATGTAATCGTCGGCGCCTAAGCCAAGACCGCGTATCTTGTCGATATCGTCCTTTTTGGCGGAGACCATGATGACGGGCGTGTTCTTGTTTTCCCTTATCTGCTTGCATATCTCGAAGCCGTCTACTCCCGGGAGCATAAGATCGAGAATAAACATATCGTAATCATTTTCCAGAGCCTTTTTAAGCCCTTCGGTTCCGTCGTTCTCGATCTCTACCTCAAAATCGGAAAGCTCAAGGTAATCCTTCTCGAGCTCAGCTATCGCCTGTTCATCTTCGATTATCAGTATTTTACTCATCTGTATTAGCCTCCTGATACTTTCTAAGCACAAAATGCATTGTGGTTCCTACGCCTTCCTGGCCGGTTGCCCAGATATATCCGCCGTGGTCTTCTATTATCTTCTTTACGACCGAAAGCCCTATTCCGCTTCCGCCCTGCGCCGAATTCCTTGAGGTGTCGGTCCTGTAAAACCTGTCAAAAATATAGGGCAGGTCTTTGGCGGCTATCCCTCTTCCGTTATCCTCTATATCTATCTGGACCGAATCGTTGTGGTCGGAGATCGAGATGGATATATTGCCGGAGGGCTTGCCCATGTATTTCACGGAATTGCCTATTATATTGCTTATAACGCGCCTTAACTGCTCCGGATCCGCGATTATCCTTGTATCGGCGTCAACCTCGTTATTATAAGTTAAGGTAATATTCTTTGATTCGAGATCGAGACCGATCTCCTCGACGCAGTCATTGAAGAAATCGCCGATATTTATCCTGTGGAAGTTATACGGGATACGGTTCGTGTCTATTCTTGAATAAAGGGTCAGCTCGTTGATAAGGCTGTCCATCTCGTTGGTCTTATTGTAAATGGTCTTTATATAGCGGTCCATTTTATCAGGGGTATCCGCCACACCGTCCATTATCCCTTCAACATAGCCTTTTATCGAGGTTATGGGGGTTTTAAGATCATGGGAGATATTGCTTATGAGCTCCCGGTTCTCGTTATCGTATTTGATCTTCTCCTCGGAGGATTCCTTGAGCCTTGCCCTCATGTCGTCGAAATTGTTGCAGAGCTGGCTAAGATCATCCTCATCCTTTGTACGGATGGAAAAATCAAGGTTGCCTTCGGCCACCTTGTTCATGGCTTCGTTCAGCTTATCGAGAGGCTTAAGAAAAAGCCTTGAAAAACTCTTAAGGAAGAAAACAGTAGTAACCGCCATTATAAGGACGGTCAGCAGTACCAGATATTCAATGCCGATATTTATGTTGTAATAGCTGAATAACAACAGCGAGACCGCCATAAGGATAACGGGCGGAAGCCCTACGGAACACGCTATATAGATAAGCCGCTTACGAAGCTTCATAACATAAAAAGTCTTTCTTCAGAGTTAACGTAACTTAATCAGTATACCGTAAACTTATAAAACTAAGGGATATAATTTATAAAAAAATTATTAAATATAAAAAAACCTGTTTTTTGCTCTGTTTAAGCACATCCTGCCGCAGGCCCCCGGGGAAGAGCCGGTTTGATCAGTCTCTCCTTAGAACTTATGACGAAAATCCGTAATATGTGAAAAGACCGATTTAATCAGTTTTTCCATAGTATTTTTCCGCGTCATTTGGTATCATATATAGTGTTTTCAAAAGGATATTTTTTCGGTTTTGATGATTATATCACATAAATCATCATTGAGGAGCGTTATGAAAAGGATCGTTTTGACCGGAGGGGGGACCGCCGGACACGTGACCCCCAATATGGCCCTTATCCCTTATCTTAAGGAGGAGGGGTTTGATATTCATTATATTGGCTCATACGCAGGCATAGAAAAGGATCTGATAGGAGATATCGGGATCCCTTATCACGGGATATCTTCAGGAAAGCTCAGGCGTTATTTCTCACTTAAGAATTTTACCGATCCCTTCAGGGTCATAAAGGGTTTTTCCGAAGCGTCGGATCTTATGAAATCCCTGAATCCGGATATTGTTTTTTCAAAGGGCGGTTTTGTGGCTGCGCCTGTCGTTATCGCCGCAGGAAGAAAAAAGATCCCGGCGATAATCCATGAATCGGATATGTCTCCGGGGCTTGCGAACAGGCTGTGCTTTTCTTCTGCTCTGAAGGTCTGCTGTAATTTTCCCGAGACGATCGATAAGCTTCCCAAAAACAAGGCAGTGCTGACCGGATCACCTATAAGGGATGAGCTGAAGACCGGGGATAAGGAAAAGGCCAGGAAATTTACGGGTTTTTCAGATAACAAGCCCGTTATCATGGTCATAGGCGGAAGCCTGGGAGCCCTTTCCGTCAATATAGCCGTTCGTTCGATCCTTCCCGAGCTGTTGCGGGATTTTAATGTCATTCATCTCTGCGGAAAAGGCAAAACGGATACGAATTATGAAAAAACGGGCGGTTATGTGCAGTATGAATACATAAAGGACGAGCTCAGGGATCTGTTTGCCCTTGCGGATATAGTGATCTCAAGAGCGGGGGCGAACGCGATATGTGAGCTTCTGGCGCTCGAAAAGCCGAACATCCTTATACCGCTTCCTGCCGGGAGCAGCAGGGGGGATCAGATGCTCAACGCAAGGTCCTTTGAAAAGCAGGGCTACTCCGTTGTCATAGACGAGGACGATCTTACAAAGGAGCTTCTTTATGAGAAGATCATAAGCCTTTTTAACGACAGCGGCAAATATGTTGAGGCTATGCACTCAAGCAGCCAGAATAACGCGATAGAGACTATTATGGGGCTTATCAGGGATGCAGCAGATAAACGATAACGTGTTTTGATCCTGAAGCATTAAAGGGCAAAGTTTTGTAAGGGGTGTACATGGTGAAGAGATTACGGTTATTTATCATAATGGTTGCTATGCTTCTGTTTGCCTGCGGTTTCCGTCCGGCAAAGGAAGCAGCGGGAGCTTCGGGTTTTCAGGTCCAAAGCGGGATGTCAGCGGCGGTTTCTGAGAATGAAGTTTCAAGTGAGATCTTTTTAGCGAAAAACAGCGGGCAGCAGGTAACAGAGCTAAAGCTTATAGAGGACGAGCCCGAAAACGATAAAGATAAGTCAGGGACCGCTAAAGAAAACAGCTCAAAGAAGAAGAATAAATCCGATCCGGATAATAAGAAAACGGACAGAAAAAATTCTGACAGCAAGACTTCTGACGGCAAAGCTTCAAATAAAAAATCATCGGATTCTAAGAATGAAGATAATAAAAAATCAGATGGCAGGGATTCGTCAAAATCTTCCGGGGCTTCAGGGCAGGACGGAAAGATCGATGAGAAAGGAAGCTATGATTCCAAAGACGAGGTCGCTTTATACATACACTTATATGGCAAACTTCCGTCAAATTACATAACCAAGAAGGAGGCTCAGGCGCTTGGATGGTCAGGCGGTTCCCTCGAGAAATTTGCTCCCGGAAAATGCATAGGCGGAAGCAGGTTCGGAAATTATGAGGGCAAGCTTCCGGAAAAAAAGGGCAGACAGTATTATGAGTGTGATATCGATACGCTCGGAGCCGGGCAAAGAGGGGCAAAGCGTCTGGTATATTCAAATGACGGGCTCATTTATTATACCGGCGACCATTATAAAAAATTTGAGCTTTTATATGACTCGTCCGGCAAAGTAAAGTAGTTAAAAAGTTAAGGGCCATTTCCAACAAAGGAGATAAAAAATGACGTATGAAATAAATATTTCGGGTGTATACAATGCAGACGATCTGCACGAGGTCATCGCCGAAGCTCTGCCGCTTCCCGAATACTACGGAGGCAATCTGGACGCTCTCTATGACGTCCTGACGGATATCTTTGAGGACACGGAGCTTAAGTTCATAAACTGCTATGAAGCTGAGGTTATGATGCCCAAATATATGATAACCTTTAAAAAAATGTGCAAAGACGCCGCAGAGGAAAATCCTCATCTTAGCATTGAATTTGACAGCTGAAAGGACAGAAGCCGGAATGATTTTTGAAACGCACGCCCATTATGATGATAAGGCTTTTGACAGCGACAGGGATAAGCTGATCCCTAAGCTGAAAGAAGAAGGGATCGGAAAGATAGTTAATATAGCCGTGAATAGGGAGACCTGTGAGAAGACTCTTTTACTCATAGAGAAGTATCCCTTTTTTTATGGGGCTTTGGGTTTTCATCCAAGCGATGTTTCTGACTTTGACGAAGAACAGTATGATTTTATTAAAGAAAAGGCCGGGCATGAGAGGGTCGTTGCCATCGGGGAGATCGGTCTTGATTATTACTGGGACAGATCCGAAAGAGAGGTTCAGAAAAGAGCCTTCATTGAACAGCTTAAGCTCGCGGGGGAGGTTAAGCTTCCGGTAGTGATCCACAGCAGGGAAGCTGCCAAGGATACCATGGATATCATAAAGGAATACGGAAAAGGCCTTTCGGGCGTTATCCACTGCTATTCCTATCATGTACAGGATGCCATTGAATATGTAAAGATGGGGTTTTATATTGGTATCGGAGGAGTGATCACCTTTCAGAATGCTCATAAGCTAAGGGAAGTGGCGGAGGCGGTGCCGATAGATAACATCGTTATCGAAACTGACTGTCCTTACCTTGCGCCTGTCCCCTACAGAGGGAAGAGAAACTGCTCTTTTTATCTTACTTATGTTATAGATAAGCTCGCGGAGATAAAGGGAATGACCTATGAAGAGGTTGAGAGGGTGACGTATGATAATGCGGTGAGAATGTATGGAATCTGAGTGAACTCCTGTAATTTAAGCATTCAGGACTGCGCCGGTCTGCGCAGCAGATCGTGCAGTAATTGCGGCATATATACTTTGCCCTTTTGATCTGCTGACATTATAAGTAAACGCAATATAAAATTGCGTTTACTATACTTAGGATAGTGAGAAAATGACAGACAATATATATACCCCGGGCGGGACTTTAGAGATCATAAAAAAATACAATTTTGCGATACAGAAGAAGTACGGGCAGAATTTCCTCGTAGACGGAAATGTCCTAGATAAGATCATAGACGGTGCGGAGATCACTGAGGAGGACTGCGTTATCGAGATAGGGCCCGGCGTAGGCGCTATGACAAGAGGGCTTGCACAAAGAGCGCATTCCGTAGCGGCCGTAGAGATAGACCCGATGCTTATCCCCATACTTTCGGAGACTCTTGACGGGCTTGAGAATGTGGATATAATTAACGGAGATATCCTGAAATTTGATATAGATGCCTATATTTCGGATAATTTCGGTGGGAAGCCGGCCAAGGTCGTGGCGAATCTGCCGTATTATATTACTACTCCGATTATTATGGAGCTTTTAAAGAAAGGCTCCATGCTTAGGAGCATCACGGTCATGATCCAGAAGGAGGTTGCGCAGAGGATGTGTGCCGGCCCCGGGACCAAGGACTACGGGGCTTTATCGTTAGCTGTACAGTATTATACAAAGCCGGTGCTTATTGCGGAGGTTCCGCCTACCTGCTTTATCCCGAGGCCGAAGGTCAGCTCGACGGTGATAAGGCTGGAGCTTCTTGATGAAAAAGGAGTTTCCGTTAAGGATGAGGAGCTTTTTTTCAGGCTTATAAGGGCGGCATTTAATCAAAGAAGGAAAACGCTTGTAAACAGCATATTTAACTGCCAGGAGCTTGACATCGGTAAGGATGCGGTTGTCAGAGCCTTAAACGGGCTAGGGCTCAGAGAGGATATAAGGGGAGAAGCCCTTACGCTCGAGCAGTTTGCAGAACTATCGGATATTATCGAAACATAGTGGGATGCTTTTGTTATTAAGGAAATGCTTCGGTCTGCGCAGCAGCCCGAACTTATATAACATTTGTTAAAGCAAATGCCGAATTTGATCGGCATAAACTTACATTTATGCCAAAGCGCACGATGTGCTTCGTAAATCGGCGCAGTAATAAAACCCCGGAATGAAGGAGGAGAGAGTAGTGGGAATTGAAAAAAAACTTACGGAACTTACAAAGGAGCTCTACAAAAAGACGCCGGATAAGGCAACGGACGCTGAGCTTTATCATGTGCTTTTAAGGCTTGTTAAGGAGCTCAGTAAGGAAAAGAAGGTCATTGACGGTGACAGGAAGGTTTATTATATTTCTGCTGAGTTTCTGATAGGTAAGCTTTTATCCAATAACCTTATAAACCTTGGAGTATACGACGAGACAGAGGATATCCTGAAAAAGTACGGAAAGTCCATGGCGGCCATCGAGGAAGAGGAGCCTGAGCCGTCCCTTGGAAACGGGGGCCTTGGAAGGCTTGCCGCATGTTTTATGGATTCCATCGCGACCCTTGGCCTGCCCGGGGAGGGAATAGGCTTAAACTATCATTTCGGGCTGTTTAAGCAGGTGTTTGAAGACCATCTCCAGATGGCGGAAAAGAATGACTGGATTGAGGAGGATTCCTGGCTTAATAAGACCGATGTAAGCTTTACGGTCGAATTCGGAGGAGGAAAAACTGTAAAGTCGGTGCTTTATGACCTTGATGTGATCGGCTATGACAACGGAATAGTAAAGCTTCATCTTTTTGACCTTGAAGATCTCGATGAGTCTCTCGTAAAGAAGGGAATAGATTTTAACAAGAAGGCGGTAACCAAAAACCTGACCCTGTTCCTGTATCCTGACGATTCCGACGAGGCAGGCAATCTTTTAAGGATTTATCAGCAGTATTTCATGGTATCCAACGGTGCCCAGTTCATCATAAAGGAAATGAAGGATAAGGGCTTTGACCTTTACGAGCTTGATAAGCACGTGGCCATACAGATAAACGATACCCATCCCACGATGGTGATCCCCGAGCTTATAAGGATCCTGACACAGGAAGAGGGCTTTACCATGGATGACGCGGTGGAGGTCGTACAAAAGACCTGCGCCTATACCAACCATACGATACTTGCCGAGGCTCTTGAGAAATGGCCGCTTGACTATCTTGAGCAGGTCGTTCCCAAACTCGTTCCGATCATCAAGGAGCTGAACAACAGGATCGCAAAGACAAACAAGGATCCTAAGATCCAGATCATAGATAAGGACAGGCGCGTTCATATGGCGCATATAGATATACATTACGGAACCTCAGTAAACGGCGTAGCCGCGATCCATACCGATATCCTTAAGAACACGGAGCTTAACAGCTTCTATAAGCTTTATCCGGAAAAGTTCAACAACAAGACCAACGGTATCACCTTCAGAAGATGGCTTCTTTCCTGCAACAGGGAGCTTGCCGGGCTTCTTGACGAAACTATCGGAAAAGGCTACAGGAAGGATGCAGCGGAGCTTGAAAAGCTTTTAAAATTCAAGGATGATGAAAAGATCCTTGACAGGCTTTCAGAGATCAAGATGAACAATAAGAAGAGGCTTGCCGAGCATGTGCTTAAGACGGAGGGAGTAAAGCTCGACACGGATTCCATTTTTGACATCCAGATAAAGCGTATGCATGAATATAAGCGGCAGCAGATGAACGCGCTCTATATCATTCATAAGTATCTTGAGATAAAAAGGGGGATTAAGCCGGTCAGGCCCATAACCTTCATATTCGGGGCAAAGGCGGCTCCCGCCTATGTCATCGCGAAGGACGTGATACATCTTCTGCTTGTGCTTCAGGACATAATAAATAATGATCCTGAGGCAAGCCCTTATCTCAAGGTCCTGTTCGTGACCAATTATAACGTAAGCTACGCGGAAAAGCTTATTCCGGCCTGTGATATTTCGGAGCAGATAAGCCTTGCCTCAAAGGAGGCTTCCGGAACCGGCAACATGAAATTCATGCTTAACGGGGCGGTGACTTTGGGAACCGACGACGGAGCCAATGTCGAGATCCATGAGCTTGTCGGCGATGACAATATCTATATCTTCGGAGCCGATTCGGACACGGTCATAAAGCATTATGAAAAAGCTGATTATGTCTCGAAGGATTATTATAAAAAATCAAAGGTCATCAAGGAGGCTGTTGACTTTATCGTTAGCAAAGAGGCTTTGCAGACCGGCCATAAGCAGAACCTGAGGAGGCTTTATAAGGAGCTTCTGAATAAGGACTGGTTCATGACGCTTCTTGACCTTGAGAGCTATATCGAAAAGAAGGACGAGATCTTTAAGGATTTCGAGGATCAGGACAAGTGGAAGAGAATGATGCTTGTAAACATCGCAAAGGCCGGATTCTTCTCCTCAGACAGGACCATAGAGGAATATAACAGGGATATCTGGAAGCTGTAAGCTTTGAAACGCAACACAGCCAAGACAGGGGGACGGTTAATTAAGCGACAATACAGTTCAGGGATACGAGAAGGAACCATATTGCCCCTCAGACAATGAAGAAGCGTTTTTAGTGACGGAGAGATCCGTCCCGAATTCCTTAGGCGCGAGGGCTCTTCCCGAGCGTCTTAGGAATTCGTGGACTAGCTCTTCGTCACGTTGCTTCGTCTGAGGGGTAATATCGGTCTCCTTCGAAGTATCCCATCAGCAACTTTCAAGCTTAATTAACCGTCCCCCTGTGCTGCGTTCATTTGGATATTTTCAGCATTGCGATCACTCCGAGGATCAGTATGGCAGGGAAAATGCTCCCGACAAGCATTCCGGCCTGCAGGTTGTCCCCGGCCATCTGCGTGACCCTGCCGACTATGCCGGGTCCGAGCGCTCCGCCGAGGTCTCCTGCCATCGCGAGAAGGGCAAATAACGCTGTCCCTCCTTTCGGAATGCGGGGCGAAGTGATGCTTATCGTGCCCGGCCACATGATCCCTACGGAAAAACCGCATAATATACATCCGATGAGGCTCAGGACGGGATTATGGGACAGGGACGCTGTAAGATAACAGCAAAGGCACAGTACGCCCGAACCTATCATAAATTTCGACAGCTTCATATTGGCGCCGTATTTTCCGTATATAAGCCTGCTGATCCCCATGGTAACGGCAAACATACAGGGCCCTGCCAGATCGCCGACGGTTTTCGTAAGACCGAGCGCGGCTTCCGCAAAGGCCGAAGCCCATTGTGCCATGGACAATTCCGAGGCACCTGCGCAAACCATGAGAAGAACCCCCAAAAAGAACAGGGGTGTTTTGAAGAGCTCCCGTATGGACATGCCTTCGCCGTCCTCAACCAGCGTTTCTATCGGGCAGGATATGAAATTTATGATGTTTGCGAGGGGTACTACCGCCCACAGGCAGGAAAGGATACGCCAGTTGTCGATCCCGAATACAGCAAAGAACAGGGTCGATAACAGTATCACGGCTACGCTCCCCCAGCAGTAGAAGGAGTGAAGGAGGCTCATGACGGCTTCCTTATGGTCAAAGGGACAGGCTTCCACGATGGGGCTTGCCAGCACCTCGATAAGCCCGCTTCCGACAGCGTAGATCATGACGCTGATTATTATTCCCGTAAATGGATTGGGCATTATCTCCGGCAATACAGCAAGGCATATAAGTCCGATCCCGGACATAGCCTCCGAAAGGATCGTGGCAGTCCTGTAGCCGATCCTGTCCACATATTTAGCGCAGATTACGTCTATGATCAGCTGCGTTAAAAAGAACGTCGTAGAGATAAGAGCGATCTTTCCCAGGGAGATCCCATAGCTTTTGTAAAAGGTCAGGAAAAGCAACGGCGCGAAATTTGCCGCGATCGCCTGGGTTATAAAAGCCAGATAACAGGCGATGAGCGTTTTGTTATAATTTTTCTTCATCATTTCAGGTCTTTATAAAAAATATGCTATTCTTTGGCGGCCGGTCACAGATTCTGAAGGCAGGATCGATGCCCGGACTTAGTAAACGCAATATAAAATTGCATTTACTATAATAAACGACGGATTTACCTGCGCCTTCCGTACAGCTTAGCCAGGTCAGAAAGCCTCTTCTGCTTTGCCTTGCTGAAAGCTCCCGGTTTCATTCTCCATTCCCAGTTCCCGCCGAGAGTAGAGGGGATGTTCATCCTGGCATTTCCTCCAAGCGACAGCACATCCTGCATCGGGATCACGGCGGTTTCGGAAACGCTTTGGTACGCGGCTTTTATAAATTCCCAGGAGATATCATTTTTCTTAATATCCTTCGGGATCCCAAGATATTTGTCCGCAAAGCCCCTGTCCCTTTTCGGCAGGACCTCATACCAGTGGAGGGTAGTGTCGTTATCATGGGTTCCTGTATACACAATACTGTTCGGAATATAATTATGCGGCAGGTAATCCGAATCCTCCCTTGAGTCAAAGGCAAACTGAAGCACTTTCATACCGGGATATCCCGTCCGCTTTACAAGCCTCAGCACTGATTTTGTCAAAAAGCCCAGATCCTCCGCTATCACCGCTTTTTTCCCGAGCTTTTTCTTCATCACGTCAAAGAGCTCATAGCCTGGCCCCTTTTCCCATTTCCCGTTTCTTGCGTTTTCTGCGGGATAAGGAATGGCATAATATTCGTCGAAGCCGCGGAAATGGTCGATCCGCACGATATCATATAATTTAAAGCAGTGCGCGAGGCGCTTAAGCCACCAGGCAAAGCCGGTCTTTTTATGGTATTCCCAGTCATAGAGCGGATTTCCCCAGAGCTGCCCGTCAGCGGAAAAAGCATCGGGAGGGCAGCCCGCAACCTTTATGGGCCGGAAGCTTTCATCAAACTGGAAAAGCTTCGGATCTGCCCAGGTATCGGCAGAGTCGAGCGCGACATAGATCGGGATATCGCCGATGATCTGAATCCCCTTTTCATTCGCGTAAGCTTTCAGCTTATTCCACTGTAACGAAAATTCAAATTGGAGGAATTCATAGAAAAGGATATCCTCTGCAAATTTTTCAGTGTATTCTTTAAGGGCCTTCTCCTTCCTGAGCCTTATCCCTTCGTCCCAGAGCAGCCAGCTTTTCCCGCCGTAGGAGTCCTTTATGGCCATGTAGAGCGCATAGTCGGAAAGCCAGTCATTCTCTTTTAGAAAAGCCTTAAATTCAGGAAGCTTTTCGGGATCTGCCCTTTTAAAAGCCTTTTTTAAGAGCTTAAAACGGGAGTTGTAGATCTTTTCGTAATCAACCTTTCCGGGATCGCTTCCAAAATCGAAGGAATCACATTCCTTTTTCGTCAAAAGGCCTTTCTCTGTCAGAGCCTTTGGATCGATAAAATACGGATTTCCGGCAAAGGTTGAAAAAGACTGATAGGGGCTGTCCCCATAGCTCGTCGGCCCAAGCGGCAGGATCTGCCATACCGACTGTCCCGCATTTGCCAGGTCGTCAACAAAATCATAAGCTTCCTTTGAAAAACACCCTATTCCGTATTCGGAGGGCAACGATGATATTGCCATCAGTATTCCTGCCTGTCTCATAATCATTCTCCTTGATCATCATATTTATAGTAAACGTCAAATTATTATTGACGTTGACAATAAAAAACAATGCTATTTTATAATTCCAACACTGCGGCCTGATAATCTCCCAGGATTATCCCGTATTCCTTCCCTCCGTCTTTTTCCTGCAGATCGATCCTCGGAGGGGTTTCTCTCCCTGCTTCGTTATGCAGGATGAGTTTCGGCTCCTTTTCAACTTTAATGAGAGGGATCCGTCGTGCTCTTTTCTGGAAGTTTGCGAGGATAAGAAGGGTCCCTGCTTCAGAGCGCCTGAAATACGCGATCAGGTTATGCGTTCTGTCAAGATACGGCTCCAGTTCCCCGTATACCAGGATTTCCTTATACTCTTCCGATTTTCTGAGAGATATCAGTTTTTTGTAATATGAAAAAACCGAATCGGGATCATCTTTCTGTGCTTCAAGGTTAATCTCCCTGTAATTGGGATTTACAAAAAGCCAGGGCGTTCCATCCGTAAAGCCCGCGTTTTCACCATTACTCCATTGAAACGGCGTTCTGGCGTTATCCCTTCCGTATTTGTCTATCAGATGAAGGGCATCTTTTTGTGAAAAACCCGCGGAAACAGCCGTATAATAATTATCGATGGAGGAAATATCATCAACCTCCCTGATAGAGGAAAAATGCATGTTTTCCATTCCGATCTCCTGACCCTGATAGATCCAGGGAAGGCCCTTAAGAAAAAAGTATACCGTGGCCAGGGCCTTTTTAGCGGTAAGGGTGCATTCCCCTTCGGGTATATACCGGCTTACTCCCCGGGGCTCGTCATGGTTTTCGATGATATTTGAAATAAAGCCGATATCCTTAACTTTTCTCTGTGTACGGAAGATACAATCCCTGTAATCATCCGGGGTGATATCGTAATTATCCTGCCAGCCCTTCTGGCTCTGTCCGAACACGGTTTCCTCAAAGTCGAACATTGTGCTGAAGTAACCGTCATCACCTATAAAAAGAGGAAGTTCCTCGGGCTTTTCGTCGAAAACCTCGCCCACCGTAAAGGCGTTATGAGGCTTAAAGGTCCTGTCGCGGAGCTCTTCAAGGAATTCGCCTACTCCGCTCGCGTCATGGAGCATTTCATGGATCGAGGCAAGTCCGTCAAGACGGTCCGGCTCATAATCCCTGAAGGGAAGGTTTTTCCTGATATTGATGATGGCGTCGAGCCTGAAACCGTCAAGCCCCCTGTCAAGCCACCAGTTTACCATTTTGTATATTTCTTCCCTGAGTTCGGGGTTTTCCCAGTTAAGATCAGGCTGCTTTTTATGGAAGACATGCAGATAATATTTGTTTTCATGTCCCGGAAGCTTTTCCCAGACCGGTCCGCCGAAGTATGAACGCCAGTTACAGGGGAACTTTTCATCCTCTTTCCGGTCTATGATATAGAAATATTTCCCGTATCTGCCGTCAGGATCCTCACAAGCCTTTCTGAACCATTCATGTTCGTCCGAGCAGTGATTGACAACGAGGTCCATCAGGACATACATATTACGCTTATGCGCTTCCGAAATCAGTTTATCAAGGTCCGCAAGGCTTCCGAATCTGGGATCGACTGAATAGTAATCGGAAATATCATATCCCTGATCCGCGAAGGGCGAGGGATAGACCGGAGAAAGCCAGAGAATATCAATTCCGAGATTTCTGAGATAATCGAGTTTTTCGATTATGCCGGGGACATCGCCGATCCCGTCCCCGTTTGAATCTTTAAAGCTCTTGGGATAGATCTGATATGCAACCTTTTCGTGCCACCATTGTTTTTTCATATACCCTCCCGAGTATTTTTTATCGGTTTTTCGGTACTATTATGCCATAATTTTAAGGATGATAAAAGACCGTTTGTGAGTTCCTTTTATATGGAAAAATCGGCCTGACGGTGATACAATACGGGAGTATGCACAGGCTTTAGACTACGGTAAAACAAACATTATCAATTCATTAACGAAAATACGGGAAAGAAGCTTGAAGGAAGAAAGAAACCATAACACGGCTATATGCGCGATCATCGCCTTCCTTGTACCTGTCGGAATAATCAGCGCCATATGCTTTATATACGGATTTTATCCCTTTGGAGATAAATCGATCCTTATGGCTGATATGCGGTATCAGTTTGTGGATTATTACGCCTATCTTAAGCAGATCGCGTCCGGGAATGACGATATTTTCTATACATTTTCAAAGACCTTCGGCGGAGACCTGGCGGGTCTTTTAGCTTACTACTGCAATACGCCGTTCCTTTATCTTCTGGCGTTTGTTCCGGCAAGGTATCTTCCCGGCGCCATACTTGTCATAATGATCTTTCTGCTCGGGCTGTGCGGGCTTAATTTCAACATTTTCCTGAACAAAGCCTTCGGTTTCAGGTGGGCGTCCCTGATATTCTCGACGGCATACGCTTTTATGGGATATCTCATGGGATATTTCAACTGTACCCACTATTTCTTTGATGTGGCCCTGCTTCCGCTTGTCATGCTCGGACTCATTTATATCATAAAAAAGCAGACGGTCAGCTTACTCTATATCCTTTCCTTGGCGCTGTCAATCTTCTCAAGCTATTATATAGGATATATGACCTGCCTGTTTTCCGTAATGTTTTTTGCATACATCTTTGTCATAAGGCCTCCGCTTATCTTCGGCGCTTCCGACAGCTTCAGATTCAGTATTCCTGAGAGTCCCGCGGATTTCTACAGGCAATACAAGGCTTTGATCTTATATATCTGCTCCTCGCTCCTTGCCGTCGGACTTTCCTCGGTAAGTCTCCTGTGCGCGGTTTTTTCCCTTTCAGGGCAGAAGAACAGCGGCTTAAGCTTTTCAAAGAACCTTATCTTCAATCCCCTGGAACTGTTTTCCGGTCTGTATACGGAAACCTTTCACGGCAATGTATCGGACGGCCTTCCGCTTATCTATTGCGGGGTGATCTCCTCAGTCCTGACGATAATGTTTTATCTGAACAAAAGGATAGAGATTAAGGAAAAACTTTTTTCCCTGGGGATCTTTCTTGTACTGATACTGAGCTTTATCCTTGATCCGTTAAACGTGGCCTGGCACGGTTTTGCGCACCCCATCGGCTTTCCTCACAGATTTTCGTTTCTGTTCAGCTTCTTTATGCTCTTTGTGTCATACAGCTGTTTTCTTAATATTGCCGGTGCATTTAAGCTCAAGGAATACCTGGCCGTAACAGCGGTAATGGTCGTTTATTCGGCGTCTCTGCTTATCATTCACAACCGGTACGCCGGAATGAAAGAGATAATCATAAGCCTTATGTTTGCCGGAGCTTCAATGATCGCGATAAATCTGTGTCAGTACGGAAAGCAGTACATGCTTCCGGCAGTGCTTGCGCTGTTTTTTATTTCGTGCCTTGACAGCGGGATCAACGCCTACGCTTCAATCGGCGCCTATTTTCCGGAGACGGAAGACAGTGACTATACCATGAGCGGCTATCAGGAATTCGTGGATCAGACCGGGGCGATAGTTGATGAGCTTAAAGCGGAGGACGAGAGCCTTTACAGGCTTGAAAAGCATTACAGGCGTTCCCATAATGATGCGATGATGTTCGGGTATAACGGGCTTTCGCATTTCAGCTCCTGTGAAACACAGACGGCTAAGGATTTTATGGGGGCGATGGGGTTTCGAAACAACGGAAACTGGGCATTTTACGGCGAGGAAGGCAGCACGACCTTTGCGGACTGTTTTATGGGGATCAGGTATCTTATCTCGCAATATGATGAGATCCCGAGGCCGTTTGCGCGGATCATGGAAAGGGAAGACAAATATGTCTTTGAAAACCCGTATTGCCTGCCCCTTGCTTTTGCGATGAATAAGGAAGCCCTGGCTCCTGCGGAGGCTATGCTGGATATTTCAGGGGAAAAGGCCCCTTCCGATACGGAGTCCTCAGATTCTGCGGAAAAGGTACCGGATATGGATCATTTTTTATTCCAGAATGCCATTGCCGGGGCCTTTGACGGAACCGGATATGATATTTACAGGCCTGTCGGGCAGGTTACTGTTTCCACGCAAAATCTTACAGTTGACGGAAACCGATATTCAAAAACCGATAAGGCATCGGAAGCCTTTGTCGAATACAGGTTTACGGCTGATTCCGACGAAACGATCTTTATGTATTTTTATGCTCCGGATTTTCAGAATACGGCGATCATAATAAACGGTCTTGAGAAACAGCCGTATTTTACCCAGTACGGATGGAATATAAGAGGGCTTGGCATATTCGGTAAGGGTGAAGAGGTCTCGCTTAAGGTTTACCTGAAACAGGATGAGATAGAGATAGACGGGTATGAATTCTATTACGAGAACAGGGACGAGCTCAAAAGATGGTATGAAAATCAGACAAAGGCAGACGTAGAGAAGATAACGAGCTCAAAGCTTTCGGGGAGCATAGATGTTAAGGATAACGCTGATCTGCTGGTCTTTTCCATACCCTATGACGAAAACTGGAGCATAAAGATAGACGGGCAGAAAAAAAGGCCGGAGCCTGCTCTTTCGGCGCTTCTTTCGGTTGAGGTCGAAGAAGGAGAGCACAGCTTTGAGATTTCCTATATCCCGTCGGGCGTAAAGGCAGGGGTCCCCGTGACGGTCATAAGCCTCTTCATACTCGGGATACTTGTATACAAAAGGAAAAAAATGTTATAAAATACTATAGTTGGCAATCGGATGATCATCATAAGGATTATTGTATGTGTGCAATGAAGATCGGTTTTGATAACGAAAAATACATAATGACACAGTCGGAGCATATCAAGGAAAGGATCGCGAAGTTCGGAAACAAGCTGTATCTGGAATTCGGCGGCAAGCTTTTCGACGATTACCATGCTTCAAGGGTCCTGCCCGGGTTCGAGCCGGATTCGAAGCTTCGGATGCTTATGCAGATATCGGAGCAGGCAGAGATCGTTATCGTGATCAACGCGAACGATATAGAGACCAATAAGGTCCGCGGAGATCTCGGTATAACCTATGATGAGGACGTAAAGCGTCTTATGCGGGAGTTTTCCCAGCGGGGGCTTTACGTTGGGAGCGTTGTGCTTACCCACTATGCCGGACAGGGGGCCGCGGACGATTTCAGGCGCAAGATGAAGCGCCGGGGCGTTAAGGTATACAGGCACTATATCATAGAAGGATATCCCTCGAATATCCCTCTGATAGTAAGTGATGACGGATTCGGAAAGAATGAATACATAGAGACCTCACGCCCTCTTGTGGTGGTGACCGCGCCGGGGCCGGGAAGCGGAAAGATGGCCACCTGCCTGTCCCAGCTGTATCATGAGAATAAGAGAGGCATAAAAGCCGGCTATGCCAAGTTTGAGACCTTTCCCATATGGAATATCCCTCTTAAGCATCCGATAAACCTGGCTTACGAGGCGGCTACCGCAGACCTTAATGACGTGAACATGATCGACCCTTTCCATCTCGAGGCCTACGGGGAGACGACCGTCAATTATAACAGGGATATTGAGATCTTCCCGGTGCTTAACGCGATCTTTGAGGGGATTTACGGGGAATGTCCCTATAAGTCACCTACGGATATGGGCGTAAATATGGTCGGGAACTGCATCATAGATGATGAGGTGTGCTGCGAGGCTTCCAGGCAGGAGATAATCAGGCGTTATTATACTACGAGAAACGCCCTTATGAATGATAAGGCCGATGAGAACGAGGTCTACAAGCTTGAGCTCCTTATGAAGCAGGCCAAGATAACGACGGATGACAGGAAGGTGACCGTGGCCGCAAACCAGAGGGCGGAAAAGCTTGGGGTTCCGGCGGCAGCCATAGAGCTTCAGAACGGTGAGATAATCACCTCCAAGACGACGAAGCTCCTCGGGGCTTCTGCGGCTCTTCTGCTAAATGCCCTTAAAGCGCTCGCGGGGGTGGATCATGAGCTCCATGTCATATCTCCGGAAGCGATAGAGCCTATCCAGAAGCTCAAGGTTGAGTATCTCGGGAGCAAAAACCCGAGGCTTCATACCGATGAGGTCCTTATAGCCCTTGCGATCTCCGCAAAGACCGATGAGGAGGCAAGAAAGGCTCTTGACATGATCCCGAAGCTCAAGGGCTGCCAGGTCCATACCTCGGTAATGCTCTCAGATGTAGATATACGTACTTTTAAGAAGCTGGGAGTGGATCTTACCTGCCAGCCGGTTGCGGCTTCATCAACGGTGCGGTAGAAATTATAGTAAACGCGCAGAATACGTGCGTTAACTATAAAGTCCCATAATTATTCAGCTTATACGGCCGGTGCTTACCGATACGGAGTTTAGATAACTGACGACAAAGAAGTACCGGTATTCGAAGATATATGGTGAGGAGACATAAATGAAAGAACCTGTACTTGTAATACTTGCGGCGGGAATGGGCTCCCGGTACGGAGGGCTTAAGCAGATCGATCCCGTAGACGATCAGGGAAATAAGATCATCGATTTTTCCATATTCGATGCCGTAAGGGCCGGCTTTAAAAAGGCGGTCTTCATAATAAAGGAAGAAAATCTTAATGACTTTAAACAGAGCATAGGGGATGCCATAAGCAGCTATATCGATATCGAGTATGTTTTTCAGGATGTTTCCATGGTTCCTGAGGGCTTTACGGTTCCGAAGGACAGGACGAAGCCCTGGGGGACGGCCCATGCGGTACTGTGCATAAAGGGAGTCGTCGATTCTCCCTTTGCCGTCATCAATGCCGATGATTTTTACGGCAGGGAGGCTTACCGTAAGATATATGATTTTCTTGCGGGTCTTAACGCTTCGGAAAAAGACGGGGCAGACGGTGATCAGGCAGGCGGACAGGCCGCAAATCCCGCAGAAGCCGGTTATAAAGATCGGGAAAAGGGAAGGTATGATTTTGCCATGGTAGGCTATGCGCTTAAGAATACCCTTACAGAAAACGGTTCGGTTTCAAGAGGAGTCTGCACCGTAAGTGAAAACGGAGAGCTTCTTGACATAGTCGAAAGAACGCAGATCGAAAAACATCCGGATCAGCCCGCCTATACCGAGAATGGAAAGGATTATATCCCGATCTCCGGTGACAGTATTGTTTCAATGAACCTTTGGGGCTTTTCGGAGGGCTTTATCAAAGAAACGGAAGATTATTTTAAAAGCTTTCTTGAAAACGAGATGCCGAAAAATCCCCTTAAGGCGGAATTTTATCTTCCTTTCGTGGTCGACAGGCTGATAAACGAGGGACGGGCAAAGGTAAGCGTCCTTAAGTCGGATGACAAATGGTTCGGGGTCACCTATAAGGAGGATAAGCCCTTTGTTACAGAGTCTGTAAAAAAGCTTAAGGCCGAAGGCGTCTATCCCGAGATCCTGTGGAAACGTAAATAATACACCTTATCGGGATCCTCTTTTTCAGGTTCAGATAAGAGAGATCTTAATATGCCGGAATCCGATAACATATTTTGAACGATCTGTAAAATTGCTTTTAACATCAGTAACAATATATGGAAAACAAAGAATTTGCTCAGAAAACAATCATATATACCCTGGCTGTCCTTGTACTCTTAGCGGCAGCAGTGTTCATCATAGATCCGTTTGTGCGGTATCATAAGCCCTGGTTCGGGCTTGCCGCGGTTGAGACCGAGGAAAGGTCCGCAGTGATCGGGCTTGCCAGGAATATGGACTATGATACTGCCCTGGTGGGCTCTTCCATGTCTGAAAACTTCGTTGATGCCTGGTTCGAGGACGGGGTCTTCGGGGAGAAATGCTTAAAGGCTCCTCTTCAGGGCGGGTATATGTGCGATTATATCCCGTTGCTTAATGAGCTTACCGACAGAGAAGAGCTTGAGAATCTTGTCTTCTGCCTGGATAATTACCTTATCGATAAGGAGGGGGCACAGGATTCCTTAAGCATCCCCGATTACTTTATCAAAAAGCCCTCCATCACGGATATATATTACCTTCTGAACAAATCGACAATTCTCGTATATGCGCCGTTATTTCTGATAAGGAACAGCATGTACGGCTATTCCGACGATAACGCTTATGTATGGGCGGACCGGTATGCTTTCTCAAAATATATCGCCAGGGCTGATTATATGTCTACCAGGAGTATAGGCAGGGAGGAAGAAAAGGAATTTGACGCGCTGTTTGAGAAGACGGATATGCTGATAAACGACCTTACCCCTTATATCGAGAAAAGACCGGATGTAACCTTCTATCTCTATGCTCCGCCATACAGCATACTCTTCTGGGATGTCTGTGTCCGGGACGGCTCCCTGACCGCTGAGATCTGCGCTTTGGAGAGGCTTTATAATAAGCTTCTGTCCTATGATAATGTCAGGCTGTTTTATTTCCAGAATAATTATGACCTGATCACCGATCTTGACCATTACAAGGACTATTCCCATTATGACCAGAGCGTTAACAGGTTTATGTATGAATCCATGAGGGACGGGGAATGGGAGCTTACAATGGACAACTATTACGATACCCTGCTTGACATGTACTATTTTGCCAGGGACTATGATTACGAGCAGTGCTTCCACTAGCGGACCGGAAAACCCGGATCCGTTTCCGATCCGTCAGAAATTTGTATATATGAACTTGGAGATCTGGGAAAGCGATATTATCGACCAGACAAACAGAAAGACCGTAATAAAGAGCAGCTTTTTCGAGGGCTTAAAATTCTGGATACGCTCATAGGGGCTCTTAAGCAGGGTTGAAGCAAGCGTGGCTGTCAGAACGATGAGCAGGATTATGATAAGTCCGGAGATCTTGGCGCCATTCGGATGGTCTAAGGCAAAAAGCCATTGGAATACCTCGCCCTCCGCAGGCATTACAGAGACTACGAAGCCGGTGATCTGATCCAGGGTATGAAATCTGAAGGAGAAAAGGGTCTTTATCACAGCCAGTGCTTCCGAGATCGAAGGAGCGCGGAAGAACACCCATGTCAGGTTGATATATATGAACGTAAAGGTGAAGCGAAGGGCTTTGGGAAGCTTTGCGGTATATTTCCCGAAAGCCTTGCTCAGGCACATCGCCACGCCGTGTATGATCCCCCATAATATAAAGGTATAGTCGGCGCCGTGCCAGAAGCCGCTTAACAGAAAGATCAGGAAGATATTCAGATAGGTGCGCGCCTTACCCTTTCTGTTGCCGCCGAGAGGGAAATAGACATACTGCCTGAAAAACCTTGTGAGCGTTATATGCCAGCGCTTCCAGAAATCATCTATTGAAAGGGCTCTGTAGGGAGAATCAAAGTTTAAGGGCAGATCTATATTGAGCATCAGGCATATTCCCACCGCCATGTCACAATAACCCGAAAAATCAAAATAAATCTGCATTGTATAGCCGAACACCATGATGAGGGCGACAAGGCTGTCGACCGCCACCATGTTTTTATAGCTCCAGTCAACAATAACGGCAAGATTATCCGCAAGAAGAGCTTTTTTGGCAAGGCCGAAGGAGAACATGAAGAGCCCTTTGGCAATATTGTCATAGTTTGCGCCTTTTCTCAGGGAATCGTTAAACTGGGGCACCATTTCCTTTGCAAAGGCTATGGGGCCTACCGAGATCTTCGGGAAAAAGGCTATGAAAAGCGAATAATCCAGAAGACTGTACTTCGTTTCCGGGTCACGGTAGCTGTCTACGATATAGGCGATCTGGCTGAAGGTGAAAAAGCTTATGCCAAGAGGCGAGAGAACAGCCTTAAAGTCAAAGGAGGTCTTAAAGAAATCATTCAGCACCTCCGAGAAAAAGCCGGTATATTTGAAATATAAGAGGCTCAGGACATTTATGAGAATACCGGCGATAAGGCCTGCCTTTCTGGCGGAAGCACTGTTTTTTCCGGTAAATACATAAGTTACGATGAGATAATTGATCAGTATGCTTAAGATCAGTACAATGACATTTTCCGGATCGTTATAGCAATAGAACCAGAGGGACATCGCGAGCAAAAAGACCTTTGCGAGCGCATGCTTTCCGGATTTATTGATCAGATGATAGAAAATAACGGCCAGTGGAAGAAACACCAGCACGAATACATATGAATTAAAGAGCATTATACACCCCTGAATTAAGCGCTTCAGATTAACAGTAATAGTATAACTGAGCAGAGCGGGCATGTCAAAAAGTTTCACTCTTTCTTCATAATCACCTTATTGATTTTGATTGTATACATATTTATAATGTTATGGAAACTCTGGTATAAGTGTTTTTCAGGAGAATAAAATGGCTGATAATAATCCTAACAATAAAAATGACCAAAACGGCGGCGGACAAAAGCCCCCGAAAAACAGACAGACTATCATGGTCCTTCTGATAGCGGCCCTGATCACTCTGCTTCTTCTGTCCTACTTAAGAGGCATAGTGAACAGCACGACCAATCAGAAGATCTCTTATGATGAGTTCATAGAGATGGTAAACGATGATGAGGTCGAGAGCATATCCATATCAAGCGATATCATAACCATTACCCCCAAGCATCAGAGCAATCCTTACGTTCAGCAGACCTATTATACAGTAAGGGTCGAGGATCTTACGCTTACGAACAGGCTTTTGGAGGCAGGCGTCAAGTTTGAGCAGGAGGAGACGAGCTCATCCGATACGATAATCTATATGATCGTTTCCTATGTCCTCCCGATAGTCTTAGTATGGGTCCTTTTGAGCTTCCTTATGAACAGGATGAGCAAGGGCGGCGGGATCATGGGCGTCGGCCGCTCGAATGCCAAGGTCTATGTCCAGAAGGAAACGGGAGTGACCTTTAAGGATGTCGCGGGCCAGGAGGAGGCGAAGGAATCGCTTCAGGAGGTCGTGGACTTTCTGCATAATCCCGGGAAATATATCGAGATCGGAGCAAAGCTTCCGAAGGGCGCCCTGCTGGTGGGCCCTCCCGGAACAGGAAAGACGCTCCTTGCAAAGGCTGTCGCAGGCGAGGCGCATGTTCCGTTCTTTTCGCTTGCGGGTTCTGATTTCGTTGAGATGTATGTAGGCGTAGGCGCCTCAAGAGTAAGGGATCTTTTCAAGGAGGCGACCAAGAACGCCCCCTGCATCATCTTTATAGACGAGGTGGATGCCATAGGAAAGAGCAGGGATTCAAGATATGGCGGAAATGACGAGAGAGAGCAGACCTTAAACCAGCTGCTTTCCGAAATGGACGGTTTTGATACTTCCAAGGGTATTTTTATCCTTGCGGCTACGAACAGGCCGGAGATCCTTGACAAGGCGCTGCTTCGTCCCGGACGTTTCGACAGGCGTATCATCGTGGACAAGCCTGACCTTAAGGGAAGGGTTGACACGCTCAAGGTGCATTCCAAGGATGTTCATCTGGACGATACGGTTGACCTTGAAGAGATAGGGCTTGCTACGGCGGGTGCTGTCGGGTCGGATCTGGCGAATATGGTTAACGAAGCCGCGATCAATGCCGTTAAACACAGGCGTCAGGCGGTCAACCAGAAGGATCTTCTCGAAGCCATTGAGGTTGTCATGATGGGTAAGGAGAAGAAGGACAGGGTGATGAGCGCAGAGGAGAAGAAGATCGTATCCTACCACGAGACCGGGCATGCCCTTGCTTCCGCGCTTCAGAAGAATACCGATCCCATCCAGAAGATCACCATTGTGCCGCGTACCATGGGCGCTTTAGGCTATGCCTGGTATGTTCCCGATGAAGAGAAGCATCTTCGTTCCAAGACGGAGATCGAGGAGAGGATCATTACCGCGCTTGCAGGCCGTGCCGCAGAGGAGATTTTCTTCGATTCGATAACGACCGGAGCCGCAAATGACATAGAGCAGGCAACGAACCTTGCAAGAAACATGGTCACCCAGTACGGGATGTCGGAAAAATTCGGCCTTGTCCAGCTGGAAGCGGTCGAGGACCAGTACCTGACCGGGAGAAAGATACTGAACTGCTCCGATGAGACTGCCGCCAGGGTGGACGAGGAGGTTATGCGGATAATCGCCTGGTCTTATGAAGAGGCAAAGAGGCTCCTTATCGAAAATAAAGATCTTATGGAAGAGCTGGCCCAGTTCCTTCTCGAGAAGGAGAGCATTACGGGCAAAGAGTTCATGAAGATATTTAATGAACATAAGGGGATAACCGAAGAGGACAAAGAGCCTGAAAAGACTGAGAATAAGAGCCTTCCGGGAGAATCCGAAGCAGAGCCTTCCGTGATATATATTGAGCCTTCAGGGACATATACCGGGCCTGCAGTAGCCGATACCGAGCCTTCAGGGACATATACCGGGCCTGCGGAAACCGAAGCAGAGCCTTCCGCGGCCGATGACGCCGGACAGGAGGAAGCGGACACGGATAAAGAGCTTTCCGGCTCCGTTCCCAATTTTACGCTTGTGGATACACCTGATAAGGACGAATAAAGAGCAGGCATATCCTGATCTTGTAAGGAAATATGCCACCTGAAACGGTCAGGATATTTGCTTAAGAATTTAACCAAATGAGAAAACATATATGCGGAATTTCAATATAGAAGAGGAGCTTAAGAAGCTTCCCGCAAAGCCCGGGGTCTATATCATGCATGATGATGAGGACCGGATCATCTATGTCGGGAAGGCGGTCATTCTTAAGAACCGGGTCCGCTCATATTTCAGGGAGAGTACCGCAAAGACCTTAAAGATCAGGCAGATGGTCGGACATATTTCATGGTTTGAATACGTTGTTACCGATTCGGAGCTGGAGGCGCTGGTTCTCGAGAATAACCTGATAAAGGAGCACAATCCAAAATATAATACTCTTCTCAAGGATGACAAGACTTATCCGTATATAAAGGTGACCGTAAACGAGGACTTTCCGCGCATTTTTTCCACCAGGCAGGTAAAGAAGGATAACGCGCGTTATTACGGGCCTTTTACATCGGCGAATGCGGTAAACGAGACCATAGAGCTTTTAAGAAAGCTGTATAAGATCCGGAACTGTAACAAAAGATTTAAGGAAAAAGGTGAGGACCCTTCGGGCACCTGCCTTTATTATCATATGGGAAGATGTAAGGCTCCCTGTGCGGGACTTATATCAAAGGACGGCTACAGGGCCGGGATGCAGGGCGCGATAGACTTCCTCAACGGGCAGTACAAGCCTCTTTTGAGGGAGCTTTCCGATAAAATGACCGAGGCATCCGAAGCTATGGATTATGAAAAAGCCATAGAATACAGGGATCTTCTGGAAAGCGTCAGACAGGTGGCCCAGAAGCAGAGGATAACGGATTCAAGCTCGGATGACCGTGATGTGGTCGCAATGGCCCGGGACAAGGAATCGGTCATCATTCAGGTTTTCTATATCAGGGGCGGAAAGATCATAGGCAGAGAGCACCATTATATGAAAAACGCCGAAGAAGAGGAAAACCCGGAAATAATCAGGGATTTCATAGTCCAGTTCTATGCGGGGACTCCGTATATCCCAAAAGAGATCCTTATCCCCTGTGATATCCCGGACAGGGAGCTTTTGGAGGAATGGCTTTCAGATAAACGCGGAAATAAATTAAGCCTGATAGTCCCAAAAAAGGGGAAGAAGGAAAAACTTATCGAACTGGCGGAAAAGAACGCTTCGATAGTTTTGAGGCAGGATATCGAGAAGGTAAAGAGCGAGGAGGCGAGAACCTCGGGAGCCGTCCATGAGATCGAGGAACTACTTTCCCTGGAAGGGATCGAGCGCATGGAGGCCTACGATATCTCGAATATAAGCGGATATGATTCGGTCGGGTCCATGATCGTTTACGAAAACGGAAGGCCGAAGCGTAACGATTACCGGAAATTCAGGATAAAGTCGGTACAGGGTCCGGACGATTACGCCTCCATGAACGAGGTGCTTACAAGGAGGTTTGAACACGGACTTAAAGAGCTTGCCGCGCAGCCTGACAAAGAAGAAGGGAAATTTACAAGATTCCCTGATCTTATTATGATGGACGGCGGAAAAGGACAGGTTCACATTGCCGAAGAGGTGCTTTCTGAGCTTAAGCTTGATATTCCGGTATGCGGTATGGTCAAGGATGACAATCACAGGACGAGAGGCCTTTATTTTAACGATACCGAGATCCCGATAGACAGAAATTCCGAGGGCTTTAAGCTTATCACAAGGATACAGGACGAAGCCCACCGTTTTGCCATAGAATTTCACAGAAGCTTAAGAAGCAAGGGCCAGGTGCATTCCATTCTCGATGACATTCCCGGGGTCGGAAAGACGAGAAGAAAAGCCCTTATGCATCATTTTGAATCCATAGATGATATAAGGAATGCGGATATAGAGACGCTTTCCGGGGTGCCGTCCATGAACTCCGCTTCGGCAGAGGCAGTATATAAGTTTTTCCATAAAGAGGAGAAATAAAGGGGTCCCTCGATCCTGAAGAGGGTATGTCAGATATTTCAGGGGCAAAAACCCCTTTCAACAGAGGAGGACATTTAATGAGTGCGGAAACAACTGTAGCGGTCAGCGAGCTTATTGAAAAGTTCAAGCTCAAAAATCTCACGCCGGAAATCAATGTAAAAAAGGTAAGGATTACTTTACCGGATATCAACCGCCCTGCAATACAGCTCGCGGGGTATCTGGAAAACTATGACGCGACCCGTGTCCAGATCATAGGATATGTGGAGTATTCCTATATCCACTCGATCGAGGAGGAGGAGCGGAGAAAAAGATATGAGCATGTCATAACTGAGCATACCCCGACCTTTATCTTTGCGAGGAACCTGATGCCGGAGGAGATCTTTCTGGAATGCGCCAAGGAAAAGGGTGTTCCGGTACTCATGTCGGATATGGAGACATCGGCACTGATGGCCGAGGTCATAAAGTGGCTCAATGTCAAGCTTGCCCCCTGCATTTCGGTTCACGGGGTTTTGGTGGATGTTTACGGCGAGGGAGTGCTTATCACCGGCGAGAGCGGGATAGGAAAATCAGAGGCTGCGCTCGAGCTTATAAAAAGAGGACACAGGCTTGTTACCGATGATGTCGTTGAGATAAGAAAGGTCAGTAACGACACCCTTATAGGAAGCGCGCCAGATGTTACGAAGCATATGATAGAGTTAAGAGGTATCGGTATCGTGGATGTAAAAACCCTCTTCGGTGTTTCCTGCGTCAAAGATACCCAGAATATCGATCTTGTTATAAGGCTTGAGGAATGGGACAGGGATAAGGATTATGACAGGATAGGCCTTGAAGAGGAATATACTGAATATCTCGGAAATAAAGTGGTATGCCACAATATCCCGATCCGTCCCGGACGGAATCTTGCCATTATCTGTGAATCGGCCGCGGTCAACTACAGGCAGAAGAAGATGGGATATAATGCTGCCCAGGAGCTCTATAAGAGGGTTCAGGAGCAGATGAAAAAGAACAGTCAGGAGGACGAATAAATAATGGATAAATATTGTTTTGGAGTGGATATCGGCGGGACTACGGTAAAGATCGGTTTCTTTACGGCAAAGGGCGAGCTGCTTAACAAATGGGAAATTCCCACAAGAACCGAGGATGGCGGAAAATATGTCATACCGGATATAGCGAAGGCCATAAAGTTTAAGATCACGGAAAAGGGTCTTACCGAAGAAGATATCGTCGGCATCGGGCTCGGGACCCCGGGGCCTGTAGACCAGAACGGCGTAATACATAAGGCTGTCAACCTGGGATGGGGCGTATTTAACCTTGAAGAGGAGATGAAAAAGCAGACCGGGATCATGACAAAGGGCGGCAATGACGCTACTATCGCGGCCCTCGGAGAGATGTGGAAGGGCGGTGCCAAAGGCTACAGCGATATCGTGCTTGCAACGCTCGGAACCGGAGTAGGCGGCGGGATCATAATCGGCGGCAAGGTCTTCTATGGTTCAAGGGGAGCCGGCGGCGAGATCGGACATATGCATCTTAACAATGATGAAACGGAAATGTGCGGATGCGGAAATAAAGGCTGCTTTGAGCAGTACGGATCAGCCACGGGTCTTGTAAGGATAGCGAACAGAAAGCTTGCGGCGTCCGGTAAGGAAAGCATTTTGAGAAATGATACCGTAACCGCAAAGGCTGTGTTTGACGCGGTTAAGGAAGAGGATGAGCTTGCCATGGAAATAGCCGATGAATACGGGAAGTACCTTGCCCAGGGCTTTGCGGTCATAGCGGCAGTCGTTGACCCCCAGGTCTTTGTCATAGGCGGCGGGGTAAGCAAGGCAGGTGACGTGCTTATCGACTACATAAAGAAATATTATAAATCTTATGCTTTCCATGCGAACCATGAGGTTGATTTTAAGCTTGCGACGCTTGGAAACGACGCGGGTATTTACGGAGCAGTGAAGTTAGTATTAGATGAAACCTGAGATTATTTCGGAACTAAAGCGCCTGGCCGGAAGCGCGAATATAAAGGAAAACGAGATCCTCGCAGGACATGTGACCTTTAAAACGGGCGGTCCCGCGGATGTTTTTGTGGTACCCAAAAACCGGGAGTCTGTGATCGAGGTCATTAAATTCCTGAAGCGCACAGAGGTTCCTTTCTTTATACTGGGAAACGGAAGCAACGTGCTTATCGGCGACAGGGGCTTCAGAGGAGCGGTCGTCCATATGGGGAGCGATCATGCGGAAATGATCACGGATCCGGATACGGGCGTTATTTGGGCGCAGAGCGGCATAAGCCTTGCGAAGGTCAGCAGGGAGGCCTGTAAAAACGGACTTACGGGGATGGAGTTTGCCTCGGGGATCCCCGGAACCGTGGGCGGCGCTGTGGTCATGAATGCGGGAGCATATGGCGGAGAGATGAAGCAGATCGTAACCTCGGTCTCAATGCTTGATATGGAGAGCGGCCAGTGCAGGGATTTCAGCTGTGAAGACATGAGGTTTTCATACAGGGACAGCATCGTAAAGCACGGGCCGTATCTGGTTTTGGATGTTAAGCTTAAGCTCGGACGCGGAAATACGGATGAGATAAAGGCAAGGATGGAAGAGCTTAAGGATAAGAGGAACGAGAAACAGCCTCTTGACTTTCCCAGTGCCGGAAGCACCTTTAAAAGGCCTGAAGGGTATTTTGCCGGAAAACTTATCGAGGACTCGGGGCTTAAGGGCTACAGTGTCGGGGGAGCCCAGGTTTCGGAGAAGCACTGCGGATTTGTGATAAACAGAAAAGGGGCATCCTCTGCCGATATAAGGAAACTGATAGAGGATGTGCAGAGGATCGTTTACGAAAGGCAGGGAGTACGGCTTGAAACAGAAGTACTTATGATAGGGGAATTCTGATGAAGATTGTTATTGTGACCGGGATGTCCGGAGCCGGAAAAAGCACGACGCTTAAAATGCTGGAGGATTTCGGGTATTACTGCGTTGATAACCTGCCGGTGCCGTTAATTCCGATGTTTGCGGAGCTTATAACCTCTCCCCTGAGCGAGATCGACAAGGCTGCCATAGGGGTCGACGCGAGAACCTCTGTGCAGGACTTCAGGATCGGGGATAACAGGGCATCGGAATCCGGAGCGCCGTATACGGAGCTTTCCGAGGTCCTCAGGCGGATGAAGGAAAACGGAATAGATTATGATGTTATTTTTCTGGAGGCATCGGATAATATCCTTATCAAAAGGTATAAGGAATCAAGGAGGATCCATCCCCTGGCAGGCTCTGACAGGATAGATACGGGCATAGCCAGGGAGCGGGAAAAGCTTTCTTCCATAAAAAAAGCCGCTAATTATATTATTGATACAAGCAGCCTCTTAACAAGGGAATTAAGGGCGGAGCTTGAAAAGATCTTCGTAAGTAATGAAAATTATAAAAATCTCTTTATAACCATAGTGTCATTCGGGTTCAAATACGGGATCCCGCAGGATGCCGACCTGGTCTTTGATGTGAGGTTTTTACCGAATCCGTACTATTTTGAGGAGATGCGCCTTAAGACGGGAAACGACAAAGAAGTAAGGGATTACGTAATGAGTTTTAAGGAAACGGAAGAGTTCCTTGGTAAGCTTGAGGACATGGTCGGTTTTTTACTGCCTCATTACGTTGCCGAGGGAAAGAGCCAGTTAGTGATCGCCATCGGCTGTACGGGGGGCAGGCACAGGAGCGTTACGCTCGCCAATGCGTTTTTTGAGCATATAAAGAATTTCAGGGAAGGCGAAGCTTACGGCTATAAGATAGAGCACAGGGATATAAACAGGTAATTGTCATGTCTTTTTCACACAGGGTAAAGGAAGAGCTGTATACACATATAGGACAGGCCAGACACTGCATGCTTTCAGAGCTTTCGGCGCTTATTGATTATTCCGGAAGTATAGATTCACTGACGGTGCTGTCCGAAAATGAAATGTTTGTGAGAAAATGCTTTACATTGCTTGAAAAAACCTTTAATATAACAGGGTATGTGTGTGACGAAACTGGAAAATCAGGCAGAAAGCACTGCCTTCTAAGCCCGGAAAACACAGATGAGTTTAACAGGGTAAGAACGGCTCTTAAAGGGGAGACCCTTACCGAGAGAGCCTGCTGCAAGAGAGCTTATCTGAGGGGCGCTTTCCTTGCCGCCGGTTCGGTAAATGCTCCGGAAAAGTCGTATCATCTGGAAATAGCCGTCGGAGATGACGCAAAAGCCCTGCTGCTCACGGAGCTTTTCAGGACCTTTGATATCTCGGCTAAGATAACAGACAGAAAGAACAGCCGGATCGTTTATATCAAGGACGGAGAACAGATAGCGGCGGCGCTTAATGTTATGGAGGCGGGGCTGTCGTTTATGGATTATGAGAACGTCCGGATCTATAAGGACGTCAAGAATACCGTAAACAGACGGGTAAACTGCGAAACCGCAAATATCGGAAAGGCGGTATCTGCCGCGCTTAAGCAGAGCGAAGCGATCAGATATGCCGTAAAGCTTCCTGAATATGAATCGCTGCCGGATACGGTTAAAGAGGTCGCGATGCTCAGGCTTCGTTTTCCCGAGGTGTCCTTAAAAGAGCTTGGGGAAATGTGCGATCCAAGGATAGGAAAGTCAGGGGTTAACCATAGATTGCGGAAGATAATGGAGCTGGCGGAAGAACATTATAGTAAACGCACAGAATACATGCGTTTACTATAAACCTATAGTTTTAATATCGTTTTAAGAGGAGCATGATTTATGAAAAAACAGAACGTTGAGATCAGGCTTAAGAACGGTCTTGAGGCCAGGCCGATCGCCTTGCTTGTACAGACGGCCAGTCAGTTTTTAAGCAGAGTTTATCTGGAGCAGGGAGAAAGACGGATCAATGCCAAAAGCATTATGGGGATGATGACCCTTGTACTTGCTTCGGGCGACGAGGTAACGGTATCTGCCGAGGGAGAAGATGAGGATGCCGCTGTTGAAGCGATAGTAAAATACCTTAGTGCAGAATAGAGTAAGTTAAGACGGATCATTCAAGGGGCTGGTGCATATAACGCCGGCCTCTTATTTTGTGCGATAAGGCCGTCAAGTGGGCACCGTGCTTGCACGGGTGCACATTTGACGGCTAACGGACAGTCTGGCAGGGGGCATGTCCCCTGCCAGACGGCGCGATAAGCCCGAGGATACATGGCCATGCTTGCATGGACACGTATATGAGGGCAACGGACAGTCTGGCAGGGCGTGTCCCTGCCAGACGGCGCGATAAGGCCGTCAAGTGGGCACCGGACGTATACTGTTTTGCTGATAGAGAATGTATATTTATTTATAACAGAATATAATGAAGGCGACAGCCCGGATGACGCAAAATGCCATATCGGGGATATGGGGCTATGCTGTTTTGACAAAAGAGCGGATATCGAGGCGCTTAAGAAGAAAACCCCGGACGACATCGTATCGGGGGAAATATCCGTTCACAGCTTTGCGATCACCGATGACAGGGAAACTGCGGATGTCTTAAAGAGCTTCAGCATAGGCTTTGCGGTTTATGACAATGAAAAGAGCAGGGAGTCCGTTTTCAGAGATGCGCTTTACAGAGTGGATAATATCTCCTGTCTTAATAAAGAGCAGATTGAGAGATTTTTAAGAAGATACTTAAGGCTCCCATGGACGATCCTTGAGACCGAAAGGTGCCTGGTAAGGGAGATGACGGAAGAGGATCTGCCACAGCTTTACGAGGTATACAGCGGACCGGATATCACCAGGTACACGGAAGGGCTCTATGAGGACTATGAAAAAGAGCTTGATTATACAAGGGAATATATAGACAAACATTACCGTTTTTTTGAATATGGGCTGTGGGTTGTTTTTGAAAAACAGACAGGAAAAATGATAGGGAGAGCAGGTCTTTCCGAAAGGAACGGGTTTGATGAGGCGGAGATCGGCTATGTCATCGCGCAGCCGTTCCAGAGAAAGGGTTACGCTTATGAGGTCTTAAGCGCCGTGCTTGATTACGCTAGGAAAGAGCTTTCGATGAAAAGCGTAAATGCCTTTACCGTGAAAGAAAACACGGCAAGCGTGAATCTTCTTGATAAGCTTGGATTTACATACCTCGGGGAAATAATGATAGACGGAAAACCACATCAAAGGTATAATATCTTATGGTTATGAATGGGTTTTGACTGTAAGTATATATATTTCCGGAGCAGATCTTCTAAAGACAAAAAGGATCAGTATGAAAACAAACAAATATGAAGGGAAATTACTGCACGATATAGGTATAAGCATAGTTTTTGTCATGCTTTTTGTATGTGCGCTTGTGACGGCCGCGGCGGGTGATCAGATGTTCACCGAAAACCTTGTCATGACCATCGCGGTCTTTGCCGTCGCTATGCTGGCTTCCTATCAGTTCGTAACCCTGGCCATTGTACTTGCAAGCGTTGTGACCGTAACCTATTTCGGGGTGAAGATATTCTTACTGGTCTCGCAGGGCTCGGCCTTAGAACCGGTTGCCTTTTTATGGCTGTTTCTTCCGGGGCTGACCGTTTTAGGCTGTGTTTTATATGTAAACGGGCAGAAAAAGCTGCAGACAGAGAATGCGCTTCTAAGGAGGCAGGTCGATGAGCTGGTGATGATCGATCCGCTTACGAATCTTTATAATCTGAGGAGCATGTTCATGGACATGCAGACCCAGGTATCCTTTGCAGAAAGAAACAACCAGTCCATCTCGCTTATGGTGATAAAACATAAATATCACGAGGAACTCAAAAAGGTGCTTAAGCAAAACCAGTATGAGCAGGTGCTTGTAAAGGTTTCGAAGTACGTGGTGGATACAGTAAGGCTTGAAGACAGGGTTTACGCGATCAATGATGAAGGAAGCCTCGCGATAATCCTTACTACCGACGCGGCAGGCTGCAGATCGGTCGTAAACCGTCTGCGGCATAAGCTTGATGACCCCGATGCCTTTACCGATATCGCAACTAAGCCGATAAGAGTGGAGATCAAGATAGGGTTCCTTGAGTATAAAAAGGAAGAATTCCAGAGAGATGCAAGGCTTTTCCTTTCCAAGGTGGAAGAAGAGGCGGATTTTGACGAGTAACGGTTCCGGGATACCGGCCGGGAAAAATCTTTATTATTCATAGATCAGGAGGAGAAAATGAAATATTTTATAACAGGCGGAGCGGGCTTTATAGGCTCAAACATGGCGGACAGGCTGCTTAGCGAGCCGGAGAATGAGGTGGTTGTCTATGATAACTTTTCCACGGGACGCAGGGAGTTTCTTGAGGAGGCTCTGAAGAATCCGAGGTTTTCCCTTATAGAAGGAGATAATCTTGACGAAAAGAAGCTTACCGGGGCCATGGCCGGCTGTGAATTTGTTTTCCACTTTGCCGCCAACGCCGATGTCCGCATGGGGCTCGAGCATCCAAGAAAGGATCTTGAGCAGAATACCATAGCGACCTTTAATGTCCTCGAGGCTATGAGGGCAAACGGGATAAAGAGGATAGGTTTTTCCTCCACAGGCTCCGTATATGGGGAGGCTGAGGTGATACCCACTCCCGAAGATGCCCCTTTCCCGATCCAGACCTCCCTTTACGGGGCTTCAAAGCTTGCCTGCGAGGGGCTTTTAGCTTCCTATGCCGAAGGCTTTGATTATCAGGTGTATATCTTCAGGTTTGTTTCAATACTCGGGGAGCGTTACACCCACGGGCATGTTTTTGATTTCGTTAAGAAGCTTAAAGCGGATCCGGGAAAGCTCCATATCCTTGGAAACGGACACCAGAGGAAGTCCTACCTTTATGTTAAGGACTGCATGGAGGCGATCCTTACCGTTATCCGAAACGCAGATGATAAGGTAAATATATATAACCTGGGTACGGATGAATACTGCGAGGTCAACGATTCGGTGCGCTGGATCTGCGGAAAGCTCGGCGTCAGCCCGGAGCTTTCCTATGCAGGCGGAGACAGGGGATGGGTCGGAGACAATCCGTTCATATATCTGGATACGAAAAAAGTGCGCTCACTTGGATGGACGCCGAAGGCGACCATAGAGGAGGGCGTCCTTAAGACCGTGGAGTACCTTATCGGTAACCAGTGGGTATTTGAAGCAAGGGATTGAGATAAAGGCGATCGGATGAGAAACCCCCGGCAGGCTGCCGGGGGATTTTTGACAGACAGTATTATGGGAAACGAATTAAGTGTTTGCACTTAATTCGTTTCCTGCGCCGGATTTGGGCCGATTTATCGGCATATTTCCCTGCCAAATCCGTGCGCATCATTAATTATAGTGCACGAATTTAATTCGTGCACTATATATTACAAGCTTAATCAGCCCCTTGCGGCAGCTGCTTTTTTGTGAAAATATCCGAATACTGCTTCTTTCCTAATCGTTTGCGGGGCCTTGCCGGAAATCAAGGATCTGATCAAAGATACCGGCGTCCTTCTCCATCTGGCCTCTGTTGCCTGTCATTACCATAATACTGCTACTCTCAGCGGACTCCCCGAAAAGCTCTGCGGCTTTTTCAATGTCGTTAAGAACCGCATTGCGGACATCTGCTGTTCTTTCGTATATAGCTTCCATATCCTTGTCGTCGAAATAATACAATATGGCGGTAAGTCCTTCGGTCAGTACGCCGTGCGGTGCTGTCTGCTCTCCGTAGCAGTTTGCGATATATCCGTCAAGCTCTGTTTCCGTAAGCTTAAGGCTCTTCATGACCTCCGGCAGGCTGTCAAGATATTCCACTGTCTTTCCCACGTTAGGATCCTTAAAAGTACTTGCGACTGCTCTGTTATCAATCGTGGATGAGACCATTTCGGTGCTATATACTCCTCTCTGAAAACGCATAACGGGGATGACGGAAAGATCGCTCAGGGCATAGAAGAAAGGATGGTACCTCCCCTGCATATCCTTAAGATCCCGTAAATCATATCTTTTAACCGTATACTGGGAGGGGGTATCCATATAGATCCCTATCTTTGAGGAATTCTTATCAAACAACAGGAGATCATAATGCACGTCCTTAGCGGCTTCATTTTCGGGAAGTTCCTTAAGTGCCTCTACAGCCAGCCCGTTTATTTCGGAAATATCTTCTTCTCCGGCTACTGCACAGAAAGAAAGTCCGGTTTTTCCGATACATTTCTCAATGATATTCTGCATGCGTTCTGAAAGCTCCGCTGCGTATCCTTTATCTTCTGAAAGTTTATCCTCAGTGTCATTAAGCCAGGCATAGAAGCCGGGACCGTGAAGATATGCGGAATATGCATATTCGTCAGATAATGCGCTCATGGAAATAAGCTGGGCAGTCATAAATGGATCCGCGGACGCCGGATTATAACTCTCACGATATCTCCCGATAAGCTCCAGGTTATTATCCGCATCCGAAAAATCAGTATCTTTCAGGATCTCAAGCACCAGGTCAAGGGAGTTCTCAAAATCCTCTGTCATGGAAATCCAGCTGATATTAATATAAGGACAGTGATGTTCTTTTCCTTCCTGTGACGGGTAACGGAAACCCGGAATAAAATTTGCCGTATAATAGCCCAGAAGCTCTTTAAGCTCTTCTGCGGGATGCTCTTTCGTTCCCATTTCGCCAAGGGCGAGGAGGTAATAATCCAGCTCGAATAATTCCTCCTGCGTAAGCGCGCTCGTATCAAACAAAAGCTCAAAGACCCCGACATCGCTTATATTTACCGGGGCGGAAACAAGATTTATGCCCTCTTCCTTTGTCACCTTAAGCTCCGGAAGCCTCTCTGGTTCCGGAAGCTTTTCGGGATCGATCATCAGGTCGTCTGCATGAACCGGATTTTCGTTCCATTCATCGAAAGCAAGGGTTTCTTCTATAAGCTGTTCAAGCTCCTCATCAGACATGCTCTCCTTCATTTCCGCAAGGAACGCGTCCCTTTCCGCATCCTTTTCCTCTGCAAGTCCCGGGGTCGGTACCGCTGTTACCAGGCAGGAGCTTTTTACCTGAAGGAGCTTAGCGGCAAGCTCTTTCATAAGCTTCTGATCCTTATCTGCCATAACCGCTTCCTTTGCCTTCTGATTAAGTTCAAAATAGTCTGTTTTTCCTGTAGTCATGAAATGGGCAAGACAATTAATAAAGCCATTTATGCCGATAGTTGTTCCTTCAAGGCTTAAGGCTTCATCGAGCACTATCCCGTGCAGAACGCTTTCCGTAAGGCTGTCGGAAAAACCGTTCTCCGCGATATCCTCTAAGGCTGCCTGTACACTTTCATAAAAGGGATCGGCCTGTCCGGGATCCGCATTACTGAGAGAGAATACAAAAAAGTCCCTGGCAAATCCTGAGTCAACGCAGCTATCGCCTGCTGCTATGTTATTGATCCCTGCCTCTCTGAGCTTTCGTATGAAAGGAGAACTTCCGGAGCTGATAAAATCTCCGAAATAACGGAGTGCGGCCTTCTCTTCCGGGGAAAAATCGCTGAGATCAAAATAGCAGCTGATCACGGACTGTCCTGCCACCGAATCGCCCTCATAGGCCGGAACCTCAAAATCCACCTTTTTGAAGCCATCCTGCGGTTTAAGATCATATTCGTCCAGTGCATTTTTATCCTGGCGTTCTTCGTCACCCAGATAATTCTCGTCAAAGAAAGCAAGCTCTCTGTCATAATCAAGCTTTCCGTACAGAAGGATGATAGCATTGTCATAGGAATAATAGGAATCGTACGTTTCCTGTAAATGGTCGTAGGTCAGATCCCCGTAATTATCAAAAAGCATTCCAATCGGGTTTGATGCCAGGGAATCCGGATACATCGCTCCGCCGGCCACCACATCTGAATAAAGACTTGCCTCCGCCATAAATCCGAGATCCTCGGCAAAAACCGTTCCCGTCATTTCAATAGGGTCATCCATATCGTAAAGCTGGTATCTGAGCGCTTCGCGTTCAAAAATCCTCCTGTCCTTAAGCACGACCGGCGTTTCCATACAGCTCATATAGACATCCATCATCTTAATAAGCTGCTCCTCACTGGCGGAAGCAAGCGGGTAAAAGGTCATAACGGGCATAGTATGCGCATTGACATATGTATTATAGGTGGTATTTGCCAGATCGAAGAAAGCATTCGTATAGGGATATTTATCCGAGCCTGCCAGTATCGTATGTTCAAAGATATGAGGCACGTCCGTCCCATCCTTCTGGGGAACCCGGTAAGCGATCTGAAACGCGAGCTCTGGATCCTCGTTTTCAACGAGGAAAAGGGTCGCCCCGCTTTTTTCATGGATAAAGGTGGCCGTTTCCGCCTTAAGGTAATCGATGCTTCCTCTTTCGGTCACCGTAAAGCCGTGCCGGGTATCACCGACTTCGGGAAGGATGTATTTACCCTCATCCTCGCCGTACTCTTCGTTTTCCTCATCAGCCGTGACCGGGGCGGGCGTGCTGTCCGGACTGTCTGCTTCTTCCGGGGCGGGATCATTGTCAGGAACGGAATTATTCGCAGCGCTATTGCCCGCATAATAAGCGTTTAAGTTATACATGCAGCCGGTTGTAAAAACGAGGCTGCATGCAAGCAACAGGGAAATCAGTCTTTTTTTCACTGTCGTCTCTCCTCTCTTTTTCTGCAATTGTTGTGTTTGTTTTGTACCGTTGCCGGTATTTATGTATAACCAGACTTTTTCAGGGAAATATTATATCGGAATTTATATGGACTGTTTATCAACAGTATTTTATTAATCTTACTACAGCTATTACATATCCGTCAAACTGTATATTTGCAGATAAAGCTTTGAAAACCGGGGCCCGGATTCATGTTCAAAAAAGCCTGATCACCGGACGTGCCGGACGGGACGTTTTGAGACAAAGGAAACAAAGTTACGTATTAAAGTGGAAATAATGGCATTGAAAAAAATATGTCTTAAGCTTAAAATGAACGATGACAGTTATGCTACAGGCTGTTTCAGATGCTAAAAATGCGGCAGGTACAGAGGCTGTGCCCTTTTACAATAAAAAAGCCCGGGTATCCCGCAGACAGAATACCCGGGTTACGGAGTCGGAGGGATTCGAACCCTCGAGCCCCGAAGGACTAACGCATTTCGAGTGCGCCCCGTTATGACCACTTCGATACGACTCCGTAACGATTTTACGAAGTAAAATCGTTACATCAAAAAGTTCCCGAAGAGAATTTTCTGACTTATGCAAAGCTCTAATATTATATACTCATTATAGTGGTTTCGTCAAATAATCTTTACAGGGAAACCGGTCAAATCAGTTTTGCCCGGGAAAAAGCCTCAGAAACGTGATCGGTAAAAGTATGAGAGAACTGGAATACCCGTTTGATCCGGGTTATATAATCAAGAAAAAAAAATCGATAAAGAGAAAGCTTTTAGAAAGCAACGGCGGGTTTCTTTCAAAAAAAATAGCTGTCCTCGGCGGGTCCACCACACACGATATCGTTGCGGTTCTTGAGCTTTTTTTGCTAAACAATGGGATAAAGCCCGAGTTCTATGAGAGCGAATATGACAAGTACTGGGAGGATGTCATGTTTGATTCTCCCGGGCTTTTAAGCTTTAAGCCCGATCTTATCTATATCCACACGAGCAACAGAAATATAAAGAGCTTCCCTTCATTATCCCAGAGCGAGGAAGAAGTTTCGGCGCTTCTTGACGCAGAATTCGCCCGGTTCAGACAGCTCTGGGAAAAGATCGAAACGGTTTATAACTGCCCCGTGATCCAGAATAATTTTGAATACCCTTATTTCAGGCTTTTAGGGAATTCCGACGCCTCAAACATCCACGGGAGGGTCAGTTTCATTAACAGGCTGAATGAAAGTTTTTTCCGGTATCAGAGGGAGCACAGGGGCTTTTATGTTCAGGACATCAACTATCTTTCGGCATGCTACGGGCTTGATGCCTGGTCGGATCCGATGTACTGGAACATGTATAAATATGCCTTAAGCCTGGATGCCGTTCCTATGCTCTCCCATAATCTGGGCAATATGATAAAGTCCATATTCGGCAGGAATAAAAAGGCACTGGCTCTTGACCTTGATAATACCCTCTGGGGCGGGATCGTGGGCGAGGACGGCGCGGATAACCTCGAGCTTTCGCCGGAAACCCCGCTTGGCGAGGTTTATAATGAGTTTCAGAGCTATTTAAAACTTCAGAAGGATATAGGGGTTATTTTGAATATCTGTTCCAAGAATGACCCCGAAAATGCGATGGAAGGGCTTAATCACCGGGACTGTGTCTTAAAGCCCGGGGATTTTATAGAGATCAGGGCAAACTGGGAACCTAAGAGCGATAATCTGAAGAATATTGCAAAGGATCTTTCACTGCTTCCGGAATCATTTGTCTTTGTGGATGACAATCCGGCCGAAAGGGAGCTTGTATCTGCGCAGACCGGGGCAGCGGCGCCTGATATTGACAAGCCCGAGGACTATATAAGGATCATCGACCGTTCGGGATTCTTCGAGGTCACGGAGCTTTCGGCGGATGACGAAAAAAGAAACAGGATGTATATGGAGAACCTCGAGCGGGCAAAGGAGGAAGAGAAGTTTTCCGACTACGGTGAATACCTGGACTCTCTGGAAATGAAGGCTTCGATAGAAAGCTTCATCCCGGTTTATATCGACAGGATAACCCAGCTCACCAATAAGAGCAACCAATTCAACCTGACCACCAGGCGCTACAGCAGGGAAGAGATAGAAAAGATCCGGGAAGACGATGATTATCTGGAGCTTTACGGGAGACTGGAGGACAAGTTCGGCGACAACGGGGTGGTTTCCGTTGTTATAGGAAAGAAATATGAGGATGTCCTGAATATCGAGCTGTGGCTGATGAGCTGCCGGGTGCTTAAAAGGGACATGGAATATGCCATGATGGATGCGCTTGTTAAAAAATCCCGGGAAAACGGCGTAAAAGTCATCATGGGTTATTATTATAAAACCGCTAAAAACGGGATGGTAAAAGATTTCTACGGGCAGATGGGGTTTGTAAAGGTTTCGGAGGATGAGGAGAAAAACACTGTCTGGAGGTATGAAATTCCTGAAAATTATACGGAATTAAATCGGCACATTAGTGTTTGACAAAGAATCGGGGCTTTAGTATAATATCCTGGTCAGTACGTATATTGTACCTGAAATTCAGACTGAGGAGAAATACTCAAGAGGCTGAAGAGGCGCCCCTGCTAAGGGTGTAGGTCGTTCACGCGGCGCGAGGGTTCAAATCCCTCTTTCTCCGTCCAAAAGTCCCGATTTTCGGGGCTTTTTATTTTGGGTAAGGGGTACAGTTGGGGTACTTACTGCGTTTGAAGCACTTGCTGTTATTAAAGCACATATCCTGTTCAATTAAATGAAGTCTGTATGATATTCTCTGAAATATCAGCTTTTTCCGAAATCATGCGGATATAATGCTCTGTCATTGTCGGGCTTGAATGTCCGGCAGATCGCTGAATCTGGGAAAATGGTACGTTATTCTCATACATTTCCGTAATAGCCCAGAATCTTATCTTGTGGCTTGAAAAATAAGGCACATTAGCTTTCTCACAGCAGTTTTTTAATATTTTATTAAAATATGCTGAATCGAGAGGTTCAGAGCCGTTTTTCACAAAAATGTACTCACCATTAGGATTATCTGCATACTGCCTGTTTAATATCTCTATAGCCCTTTCAGACAGTGGCAGCATTCTCTTTCCCGTCTCTTTCTTGCCCTTGGTATATTCTACCCTCTTTTCCGCTTTAGTGCCGTTATCGTCCATTACCTCCACCACTTGGGAATGAATACGGACAGCCTTCCTTTCAAAATCAACATCACGCCAGCTCAAGGCTCTCAGCTCACCGATACGGACGCACAGGCAGAACATAAGGACAATAGCTCTGCTATACACGGTATCTATTTTTTCAGCCACGGCGATAATCTTAGAACGCATATCGCTTGTATACACGCAGTCTGAATTATCTACAGTGGAGCAAACCAAGTCCTCCGTTGATACCATGGAGCTTGCTATTACGTCAATTCCCATGTTGGAAGCCTTGTGGAACAGGTGGTTAACAAGAGTCTTAACGTTATTTAGCGTTGTTTTTGATATGGCCTGATGGGCTGTAATCGACGCATAAAATGAATGTAGCTCCTGAACCGTGATCTGACCTATGCTCTTTTCCGCTATGGCAGTCCCTTTTAAGAACCTGTTCCAGTCCACGTTGTATTTATCGGTAGAACGTGGGGAACGGTGCCCAGCTTTCACAAGGGCTGTGAAATCCTCAATAAACTGGGGATAAAGGCTTGTCAAAGTCTCATACCCGAAGTAATGGTTATACAGAGACTCTAGTAGCTCTTCCCGTGACTGCCTTACAATTTGCGGATTTTTAGTTTTCCAGCGACCATCCTTGCATTGGCACAGCTTGTTGTTATGCACTCCTTTCAGCTTTTTTTCGTATTCTCTAATTAATTTTTTCTGCATTTCTTCATACAGTGCAGAACTGTCATCGTCCATTTTAAGCTCAAGACATACTTTTTTCAATGCCATAATTCCGCTTTCAGTCATATCATTGATATTTTATTGCAGAGCGCCACTATCGGCGCAGCTGGTAATGACCTTTCAAACATTACGGTATGGTTTGAAAGACATGTGTAAAAATATGGTATGCAACAAAACCATAGACGTGTGAAAAAAACGGCAGACGTATTAAAAATCTGTCAACTAGTCGGGGGAATGTATTATTTTTTTTATAATTCTTGCGGCTACAAGGGGAATGGTGCAATTTTTCAAAAATAAATTATGTAAACCGCTGAAAGGTATAAAAAATTTATATATGGCTAAATTTAAAAATATAAAAAATTTTATAAAAAATAAAGATTGGACGTAAAAGAATGAACAGAAAGAAAATATGAGTGAAAAACCCTTATAAAACGGGGAAAAATTGATAGTGAACTACAGGACGATTTGCAGAAAATCAAGAAATATAAAATTTTTTATATTTCCTTGAATCTCCATATATAAAAAATTTTTTTGCCTTGCGTTTTGAAGTTTACATAAATCATGATAATGGGCTGATGTATAGCAAGCTGTTCTTAATGGTGTTGAATCTGCTAACTTGTATGAACAATGTATGATTTATATACTAAATCCTGTCTTCTGAATTGAACAAGAGACTTGCACAGCTTGCAGCGGTTCTGAATCTGCCAACTTGTATGAATCAGGTATAGTTATTTTTCTGTATTTTTATGGACGCTAAACAGGGTGTACGCATAACTGATAATGCTGTCAATTCTGCTAACCAGTCCTGATGATGTATGATAATTATTCATATCTGAGCAGACAGTATGCTAACGCGGCCGTTTAAAGCAGAACGGTGCCTTGCCCTGTCAACTTGGGTACAGACATGTATTGATTTTTCACATTGTTCAGATATTGCTGATATTTTGCCGAGGACAAAGCCACTTTTTGTTTTGTATGGCCTTTTGCTATACATACCATATGAAAGGCTGACAGTAACGTATAGGGTTACAGCTTTCACGTTGATTTGGCTTTGTTCAACATTGAAAATTATATGGGATATTTGAAAGAACGATAGAGCACACGTATCAGACACGTATCAGACAGCTGTACATACATCAAAAAATGCTTGTCCACCGTGTTATCATATGATATTATAAATTCGGCTTTTGCCCTTAAATGAATAGGAGTTCTGAGGTGTACCGCCTGACGGGACGGCAATCCCGCCAGACAAAGCGCAGAGCCGTAACTCTGCACCTTACGGATTACTCCGCGATACACGTAAACAGTATTTTACCCTATTTATAAACATGGGTAAAGCTATTTTTAGCATGGTTTACGTGCAAAGCGGATTGTCTTGTAATATTCCGATATTTCCGAAACAGGCGGATATGGAGTGCAGACGTGCATTTTATATCCGTTTTTTCTTTAAGGGCGCTTATTATAGTAAACGGACGCCGAAGGATATTCACTTTCGGCGTCCTAACGCATTATATTAAGATGAATTCGGGCATGAATATTAAGCTGGTCAAATGGTTTCATAATTCATTGACGATCAAGGAAATGCAAGAGAATGCCATAGATAAAATTATTGCGGAAAACGGCTTGTGAAGATATGATTAAGCCATAGGGCAGTTACACTATGATGTGAAGTATGAAAAGGACAACGGTATGAAGAAAAGATTTTTATTGTTAGGCTTGGTTTTTTTTATTTCAGTGGCATTGTCAGCCTGTGGTGAAGACGAAGATAAAAAAGAAGAAAAAACGACTGAGGTGGCAGAAGCTGCCGTAGTTGAGGAACCGACAGCGGAACCTGAGATAGTAATCAATATTGACGAGCCTGAGGAACCTGCTGCAGAAGAACCGGAAGAGGTTGAGGGAGATTCAGAGGGAACAAAGATAACAGAGGAATATATTTATGGAAAAATAGCGAAGCAATATATTGATATTATCACTTCCATTAATGGTGATGAGCATTATTTTAATCTTGTATATGTCAGAGATACAAAATATCCTCAGTTAGCAATAGGAAATCAGGAAGATGGTATGATTCTCTACGAGCAACAGGTTCAATTATATCAAGCAGATGAAGATGGAAATGTTGAACGAATTGCGGACTTTGGAGAAATAATGGATTCTAACGGGCCAGCCTGGTATTATGAGGGGCAAGATACGGTTGTATTATTCTTTTCTTATTATGGAGACGATGATTTTGAAAATGTATGGCATATTTGCCACGCTGATGGTACAGAAATAGTAGAAACACAATCAGAAGATGAGTTCAGTCAATACGCACAAGGTTTGCAAAAACATTTTAGTGAAGATGTTTATACGAAAGAAGAGATTCTTGATTATTTAAATAATATTTCTTCAATTAATGAAAGTGTTGCGGTTCAAAATGAGGAGCCTTGGAAAACGGCTTATAGAAATTATCTTTATGATGTAATGTCGCATGTGGAGATGCTTTCTAGCTGGTATGAGGCATATTACGCAAGCGAGGATGCCATTTTTACCTTTCAAGATATTACAGACGATGGAATTCCAGAATTGTGGATAGCTGATCACCCGTTCGAAGGTGATATTTCTTCATGGTACTGGTGCGATGTATTATCTGCTGACAGCAATGGCGAGTTAATTAGTTTAGGAGCTGAAGACGCAGTTTATTATTATGATCCTGAACAAAAGAAATTGTTTAGTCATGACGGAGGCTATGCTGAAGATTATACAGTATTTAGAAATGAAAAAGGAGAATTCTTAGAGGACTACTCATTGTGGTATGACCTTGAGCCTACGATGGAAAGATCCTCTGATGAATGGACTGTAATATCTATGGATGAATATGAAAGCTTACTAAATGAGTTTGAGGATGGAAAAGAAAAATATATGTTAACGACTGGTGTTCAGCTTACAGCGGAGAATATTGAACAGGAACTAAGCAAATTTTGACAACAACATAACAACAACAATATAAAAAGAGGGGCTACATTTTCTGCAATCTATCTTTTTGATCATATTGTTAGAAATTGAATAAGGTATAGAAAGGGGTACAGTAGGGGTACAGTACCCTTTGACAGTTCTGCACAGCTCCTTTCTATCTAAGTTTTCGAGGCAGGGGGTTAATTCAAATCCCTCTTTCTCCGTAATCAGGCGCTCTGCTTTGCAGAGCGTTTTTTTTGTATAACGGGCATTCTTGCAGAGTTTTTATATGGAAACGCTGATTCAAGCGTTTCCCGCGCAGGAAGCTCAGGGATAAGGCTCTGGATCAGATAAACCGAAGTGCCCGTTCTTATCATTCATATAATCATACCTGACCGGAGAGAATACCGGGACAGTTGTAATAAACCATATATCATGTTATAGTAAATAACCGGAAATCAGATGGATTTCGTTTTTTGGTTCAGCCCGCTATGTTGATCGTATTTGAAAAGGGGGGATAGTTATGGGGAAAAAGATAAAAATATTTGTGGCTGCTATCTGTACAATGATGGTTATGATGGCTCAGGCCGGCGAGGTTAAAGCGACGACTGCTGATTATTATGATCCCGGATATGCGCGTTTCAACGGCGTATTTGTCAATAATTACGGAGCGCCGATCGAAGGCGCCATAAAGAGGGGGATAGATGTTTCCATGTATCAGGGAGACATTAACTGGGCCGAGGTTGCAAAAGATGATGTGCAGTTTGTATTTATACGGACAGGGAGCCTGAAATCCGGCGTGGATCCGTATTTTATAAAAAACCTGGAGGGAGCGACAAAGGCCGGGCTGCCGGTCGGATTATACATTAAATCCTATGCAACTGACACTACATATGCGAAGATGGAAGCGGAATATATCGTCTCATGCGCCATGCAGGGTTATCCCGTCACATATCCTCTGGTGATCGATATCGAAGGTGAGGATATGGCTGCTTTATCGAATGACCAGCTGCTTGCCAATATAAATATCTTCTGCGAGACCGTTGCCTCATATGGGTTCAAGCCTTTGGTCTATGCCTCAAGAAATTGGTTTACGGGTAAGCTCTCCGGTGTGACCCATGAAAAATGGGTTGCCCAGTATGCTGATGTCAATGATTATACACACCGTCGCAGGTTCTGGCAGGCTACCAGCCATGGGCATGTAAATGGCATAGAGGGACGCGTTGACATCGATTTTGAGTACTGAAATATCGGATAAAACCCCGGAACAAAGCGGGTTTTTATCCTGAAATACAGGTAACGCCTGGGTGCAGTACGACACAGGAAGCTTTTGCCGGAGCTGTTTATTATAAGGACTTAATATACTCAGCAACAGCTTTTCCGAGCTTTCTTCGGTTGTCTGCATCCGGACGGCAGCCGTCCGGATCACTTTCTACGGCAATCCCTGATGCGTAAAAATAACTGCACCCATACATCGCGCCGTATTTTATCATATCGTGTACCTTTCTTCACCGGCATTCTATACATTTAAGCACATTTTGTAAATTGGCTTTCATTCCGCGCATTATTATAATATAAGAAGACTGTTAAATTCAGGCCGGAATATACTGCCGAAAAAAATATTTATTTACCCCCGTTTTTTAATCTTACCTTTTGTATTTATAAACAGGAAACAAAAAAGGCTCACAGAAGCGTAAAGCATTTAAAAAGGATGGGCCGGAAATCCGGGAAGAAGCACAGGTGTTTCTTCCGTATACAAAAGGAGAGAGAAAATGAAAAGAATAACGAACAGTAAAAAATTATCAGTTGCGGTTATTACCGGGTTGCTTACGGCAGGTCTGTCCGTAGCCGCATTTGCGGCTCCCGGAGGATTCAAAGACGGCAGGGGACAGATGGGGCCCGGAGGATTTAATGGGGCAGCGTCCGGGCAGGAGCAGACACCGCCGGAACGTCCGGAGTTTTCTGAAATGCCGGAAGGTGAACTTCCCGAAATGACGGAAGGCGAGCGCCCTGAGCTTCCCGAAATGGCAGAAGGCGAGCGCCCTGAACTTCCGGAAATGGCGGAAGGCGAGCGCCCTGAGCTTCCCGAAATGGCGGAAGGCGAACGCCCTGAACCCCCCGAGATGCCTGAAGGCGAAATGCCCAAGCCGCCCGCGGGAGAACAGGCAGACGGGCAGCAGGAACCTCTGGCGGAATGTGCGGAAAACAGGGGACCCGGCGGAGAAAAGGGCGGAATGCTTAATACAGAAGCTGTTGCTGAGGCGATCTCCGCTATAGAGGATGAGGAAACACAGACTAAGCTGTCCGATCTTCTTTCGGCCTATCAGACAGCACTGGATGCCGAAAAAGAAGCACTGGATGCATTGAAAGAAGCAGAGGATTCAGACAGCAGCGACATCGATATCGACTCTTTAAGGAGTGCGGTCATGGAGGCCGGCGAGGCCCTGAAGGCGGCGCTTTTGGAAGAAGGCATTACGATAGAGTTTACAGACAGACCTCCTGTGGAGAACAGTTTTAAAGACCGGAATACGGAGATGCGTGAAGAGATCACCGTAAACGGTTCCATCAGGGATACTGAAAAAGATGATGATCCCGGTGAAGTCCCGGCGGATGCCCGGTCCGGTATCGTCAGTGAACCGTCTGAAACCCGGGACGGAGAAAATAAAGGTTTTTTTGCAAAAATAAAGGATGAGATATCAGAGTTCTTCGGAAAAAATTCAAAATGAAAATGATAATGAAAAGGCTGTAAAAGCGGCAAAGGAACCTTCCGCAAGGGAAGAGTTCCTTTCCGAAAACAGCGGCCGGATCCTGAGGCTTTCTTCAAAGCTTGCGGGGCGTGCGGTCACAAAAAGCGATGACGAATGGTCTGTTGCCCTCATGGCGGTTTCTGAGGCCCTGGATTACTATGATCCCGGAAAGGGCGAGTTCTGGAGCTATGCGGCGGTGGTGATGAAGAGCCGTCTTCTGAATCTGTACCGCAGCCGGAAGCGCAGCGAAAATGAGATTTCTGTCAGCCCGGATGCCTTTAGCGGAGAAATGGAGGAGGAGGATCCTGAGTTTTCCATGAAGCTTAAGCTTCAGGATAAGATAGCGGCAGACAGCACAGATTTTGGGAATCCGCTTCGTGATGAGATTTATGCTCTTGAAGAGGAGCTTTTGGAATATAATATTTCATTTTTTGACCTGACGGAGTGTTCGCCCAGATCGCAGAAAACCAGAAAAGGCTGCGCGGAGGTGATCGCTTCGTTTTTTCTGCCTCCGCCGCTTGTAAAGCTGCTTAGAAAAACAGGGCGTCTGCCGGCACGGGAGCTTAAAGAAAGGAGCGGGCAGTCGCTTAAGTTTCTGGACAAATTCCGTAAATATCTGATCGCATCCGCGCTGATCCTCGATGGGGAATATCCGGGGCTTTCGGAGTATGTGGCCTGCATGAAGGGGTAGAGACGCACAAAGCATTTAAAAAGGAATTATTGAAATGATCCGGTCTGAAAACGGAACCGGATCCGTACAGGCAGGAGATATAATATTGAAAGCTGTAGTAATGAGTATTAAGGACGACAGAGCAGCGATCCTTGCGAAAGACGGCATATATTATAATATTCCGAACCGTGATTATGAGATCGGCCAGCTGATCGAGTATGACCGGAAAAACGAAAAAAAGATAATCCGCTTTGCCCGCTCACGATTTGTAAAGTTTACGGCAGCGGCAGCAGCGGCAGTTCTGATTTTTGTCGGAGGCTATGGCGCAAACACCTATGCCTACAGCACTGTCACGCTCGATCTGAATCCGTCCCTTAAGTATGATCTGAATTTTTTCGACAGGGTGATCGATTTTGAAGCCTATAATGAGGACGGGGAGGATATTGTTACATCAATATCTTCAATGGTGCTGGGACAGGATATCGATTCGGCGATCGAGACGACGCTTGACGCGCTTGATGAAGCCGAATATATTAAAGAGGAAACTCCGGTCGTCATGACGGTAGACAGTCATTTTTTCCGGAACGAGAGGCTGGAAAAAAGGACCCAGGGAAGGATGGACGCCTGGAACAGGGAAATGGCCGAAAGAAATGATCATAAAAGCATAAACGGGGAAGCTGTCATTGTTACGAAGGATTTAAGAACAAGGGCGCACGATCAGAAAATGAGCCCCGGCAGGATGATCATGATGGAAAGGGATCCGTACCGGGAAAATGAAGGAATGACCCCCGGGGAGCCTCAGGGAGTGGGGGACGGAAGCATGACAGAGCCGCCCGGTGCTCCTCAGGCGCCGGCAGTTCCTTTCGATAATGAAGGCGGAGATATAGCGGCGCCGCCCGGTGCTGTTCAGGACGAAGAGGGCAGAAACGCACAGCGACCACCCGGAGTACCTGCGGACAGGGAGGGCGGAAACGCACAGCAACCGCCCGGAGTTCCGCCGGGAGTGGGAGACGGAAGCGTGACAGAACCGCCCGGAGCTCCGCCGGGAGTGGGAGACGGAAACATGACAGAGCCGCCCGGGGTTCCGCCGGGAGTGGGAGACGCAAACATGATAGAACCACCCGGAGTACCTGCGGACAGGGAAGGCGGAAACGCACCGGAACCGCCCGGGGCTCCGCCGGGAGTGGGAGACGGAAGCATGACAGAGCCGCCGCCGGGTCCTCCCATGCAGGAGAAGGCCGGCGGCAGCATATGAGCCGGACATTTTGGTCGCTCCAATGCTCCGCTTTAGATTTGTACTGCTTCATCGTAAACAACAATAATGTAAAAAGGTAGTAAGGGAAAAGCTTCAAAGATTATAAGCTGTTTCGGGAGGAGGTTATGATGGATCAGATCTGGGTTGACATGTATGATGCCGCCAGGGCGGTACTGAGAGCAAAAACCATTTCGGAATACGTCACGGCAGGGGAAGTGTCTGCCGCTGTTTTGTCAAAATCCGGCAGGATATATGTCGGAGTATGTATCGATACCTGCTCAACGCTCGGAATATGCGCGGAGAGAAACGCCATTTTCAATATGATCACAAACGGAGAGTATGAAATAGACAGGGTACTCTGTATTCCTCCAAACGAAGGAAAGGGCGCGCCGTGCGGGGCCTGCAGAGAGCTGATGGTACAGCTGATGCCGGGAAAATATAAGGATATCGATATCATGATCGATTATTCAAAAGGGAAGGTTATGAAGCTCGGGGACTTAACGCCTGAATGGTGGATAGATTAGTGATCAAAAGGATGATACATATAGAAACCCTTTTATTATAAAAAGAAAGAGGACAGTATGATATCTGAGAAGGCTCATCAAAGCAACTGAGCTTTCGACATAAACGCTGAAACGATTTTTCGTTCCGGCGTTTTTTAAAATCCCTTTTTACAAAAGTGTTTCTTTGATGATTTAATACTGATCATTGAACGCTCATCGCCATTGGTACTAAGAAATATTGATTATTCACTGAACTAAAGTGGAAAATTTGATTTCTGACACATAATTGTAAAAAAGGGATTTTTTAATTCACAAAAAAATCACAATATCTTGTAAATTGCGTCACAAATTAGGTCTATTTTTTTCCCTGAAAAAAAGCCAGGCCATTAAGGCCATAGAAAGGAAGCGGGAAAAAATGGAAAAGAAAACAGGAATTGTGACAAAAAAGCGTGTCCTGTCCGCATGCAGAATACTGACGGCGGGAGTGCTTGCAGCAATGCTGATAATTCCGAGAAATGTTTTTGCAGATGAGGCAGATACCAAAGTTAAAAATGACACATCCAGGCAGACAGACGAGGTTACGTTCAGTACGGATTATCCGGGCGTTACGGTAAAGCCCGGCGGGACCTCTACATTTTCCCTGTATATAACAAATACCGGTTCTAAAGAAACCAATGTCTCACTTAGTGCGAAAGACCTTCCGGACGGATGGGAGGGAATGTTTAAGAACAGTTCCAGTGAGGTGTCCATGGTGCACGTAAATCCTGACCAGAAAAAGGAGGATTCACCGTCTTTAAACTATTCACTGACCGTTCCGGAGGACGCGAAGGAAGATACATACAAGATCACGCTGAATGCGTCCGGCGGCGGCATCAATGAAGATCTGGCGCTCAGCGTCAAGGTGGATGCCGAGGAAAAGAAGATCGGCGCCGACACTTTCACAACGGACTACGCACAGCAGGAAGGCCCTTCTGGAACAAGATTCAGCTACACTGCAAAGCTTACCAATAACAGCAGTGATAACCGGACATATTCCATGTCCGCGGAAGGCGCGCCGGAGGGCTGGAACATTTCATTTACTCCTTCAGATGCCGGAAGCGCCACGTCTTCGGTACCGGTAGATGCGGGCTCCACCTCTTCAATTACTGTCGCGGTAACACCTGCACAGAATGTTACAGCCGGCGAATACCAGATCGATCTGATAGCAGACAGTGCCGGAGATACTCTTACATTGCCGGTTACAGTAAAGATTACGGGTACGTATGGCCTTGAGGCGACTACGCCTACCGGCAACCTTTCAGTCAGTACCTACGCCGGAGAAACTAAAGAAGCGGTCATTTCCTTATTTAACACGGGAAACATCGACCTGAACAATGTGACTCTGAAGCCACAGGCTTCCGTTGACTGGAAGGTAACGTTTGATCAGGACACGATAAACAGTATACCCGCAGGCCAGAGCGCAGAGGTGACCGCCTATATTACGCCTGCAAAGGATGCGATCTTAGGAGATTATGCAGTCGTTGTCACCGCATCAAATGATGTTGTTTCATCAAACTTAGACCTTAGAGTAGCCGTTAAGAACCATACAGGCTGGGGCATTATGGCGGCAGCGATCATAGTTGCCCTTGTTCTCGGACTGGCCTATATTATTCGCAGATTTGGCAGGAGATGATCATGACGGATACAACAATCATCCGTACCGAAGATCTGACCAAAGCCTATGGTACCAAAATCGCTGTCGATCATCTCGGTCTGGAGATCAGACGGGGTGAGATTTTCGGGCTGCTCGGACCTAACGGTGCGGGAAAAACAACAACAATACTGATGCTTCTTGGACTTACGGAACCCACACAGGGAAAAGCCCTGATCGACGGGTATGACTGTACAAGGCAGTCCATGCAGGTCAAACGGATCACCGGGTATATGCCTGACAATGTCGGTTTTTACGGTGATATGACGGGCAGGGAGAATCTTCGTTTTACGGCAAGGCTGAACGGGATTCCGGATAAAGATATCGATCCCCTGATAGACGGCCTGCTTGAAAAGGTGGGGATAGCCTATGCGGCAGATCAGAAAACAGAGACTTATTCAAAGGGTATGCGCCAGCGTCTCGGCATTGCGGATGTCCTCATAAAGGATCCTGAAGTCATCATAATGGACGAGCCGACAACGGGCCTTGATCCCGAAGGAATGCGGGAATTTCTCAATCTTATAAAGCAGCTGAGCGTTGAGGATAAAAAAACGATCCTCGTTTCCAGCCACCAGCTATATCAGATCCAGCAGATATGCGACCGTGTCGGTATTTTTGTGGACGGAAGGCTGATAGCCTGCGGCGGGATTGATGAACTTGGAACCCAGATAGCGGCTGAAGGGCACTATATGCTGGAGATTGAAACGGAACCCTGTGACAGCCGTTTTCTGGGATTCCTTCAGGGACTTGGGGGCATTACCGGTATATCAAAGGAAGGCAATACATTTGTGATCAGTTCATCGGAAGATCTTCGAAGCGATATCACAAGGTTCCTTGGCATGAATGAATACAAGCTTCTGCACATGCATCAGAAGGGCGGAGACCTGGACGAGATCTACCGTGTTTATTTTGAGGAAGCTGAGAAAGAAGGAGATGATCAGAATGGTAAGGGAAGCAACAGGAAGCACCACCCTCTCCGCAGAGAAGCATAATATGAGGGACATCCGCTATCACAGCCTTACCGCCCTCTACCGGAAAGAAATGGCTGATCATGTGACCAGCAGGAGATTTGTCATCATCCTGATCTTAGTGATCGCGATGACTATAGCAAGTGTTTACGGAGCGGTCACGGGTATAGAGAGCGCGATCAGGGATGCAGCCATGGATCCGAAAGCCTCATTTGATAAAAGTTATATGTTCCTTAAGCTGTTTACTACAGGAGGGAGTTCTATCCCTTCATATATGTCATTGATCGCCCTTATAGGCCCGTTCATCGGGCTTATCCTCGGATTTGACTCGATCAATGCTGAAAAAAACAACGGGACGCTTAACCGGCTGGTGTCACAGCCCATCTACAGGGACTCCATCATAATCGGAAAGTTTCTGGCCTCTTCCACACTGATTGCGGTAATGGTGTTCAGTACGGGCATTTCAGTCGGATGCGCGGGGTTTCTTGCAACCGGTATATTACCATCCGGCGAAGAGATCACGAGGGTTCTTATCTATCTGATCTATACGGTCATATATATCTGCTTCTGGCTGGCGATGGCCATGCTGTTTTCGGTCTTTACCAGGCATGCGGCGACCTCGGCCCTTGCGTCGATAGCTTTGTGGCTGTTCTTTGCGATATTCATGAGCCTTTTGGCAGGCATCATGGCGAATGCCGTCTTCCCGGTAAATACGGAATATCAGCAGTCGGTCAATGCGTTTGACAATTATAACATGAATCTGAACCTGAACAGGTTTTCACCGTATTATCTGTATTCCGAAGCGGGTTCGGTGCTGATGGATCCCGCGACAAGGGCTATCAACGCTATTTCTTATGCACAGCTGGTAGGTGTCCTGAGCAGCTATCTGCCGCTCGGACAGAGCCTTTTACTGGTCTGGCCCCATCTGGTCGGACTGCTTGCCCTGACCTTTGCGGCCTTTGCTATATCATATGTCGGATTTATGAGGCAGGAGATAAGGGGCAACTGAGATAAAAGGGCGCAGCCTGCATCGGATAAATGCAAGGCTGCGCCTTTACAGGCATATAGAACATCAATTAACCGGCACATTCACTTTCTGTTTGCTGTGTCTGTCTGCCCGTACCTGTTACTGTCATTCTTTTTTCTTTATTCCCACCACCACAAATCTGCCGTTTTTGACCTGGTAGCTGCAGGTGGAAAGAGTTACGAACCGGTCTCCCCATTCCGCTTCGATCCCCATATCGTAAAGCGACCTTTCCTTTACATTTTCGGCAAAGTAATTGAAATCATCCTCTTCGGAAAGGTCTGTATAATAATAATATCTGAAGCGTCCGTTATCCTCGTCTTTTTCCTGACGGAAGATATCCTCGTCTCCGAAATCCCTGTGCAGATCGATATCGTGGAGCGTCAGCTCCTCCGCGGTGACCTCTTCCCCTTCCGCAGCCTTCTTTTCGATGCCGCTTTCTTCTATTGCCTTATCAGCCTGTTCCCTGTCCTCTTCGGTTTCCAGGTCTTCCTCGTCGATCTGGGAATAAAAGGCCCCGTAGAGCTCATATTCATCTTCCTCATATAACGTATCAAAATGTATAACAGGATGGCTCCTTCCGTAAGCTTCGTCGGCAAACTTTAACAGGGTGCCGAAAGCGCTTCCGTCCTTCATATTGTGACCGTATATAAGCGTATTATTGTTATCCTCCTGCCAGTTTATCGCAATGAAGAGGGATCCCGTGTTCGAGTAGCTTCCGTCTGTTGCCCTGTGCAGGAAATAGTTCTGGCTGCCTGGCGTATACACGACAGGATAATCTATTACGGTATCGTCGACCTTAAGCCAGCCGGACACATATGGGTTGATCTGCAGGAGCTCGGTATATTTATCCAGAACCTCCGGTGGCTCCGGTTCATTTACATCCTCCGCTTCATATGTATTTTCCTGATCCAGGGCTTCAGTAAAGCCATCCTGACCGGCCGTGTCGGATACAACATTATCCTCCGGTTCTGAAACGTTCTCCTCCGCCGGGGCTTCTTCCTCTGGGGCTTCTTCCTCGATATCCGGTACCGCTTCTACATAATTTTGGGCTTCCGCCTCAAAGCTTTCCTCCTGCTTAAAACCTCTTTCCGCTTCGTTTTTATCCCTTGAATTACCTTCGCAGCCGGTGACGGCCAAAGCGCTGATAAGACAGATAATGGCAGACAGGAATGGCCTGCTTCCTTTTTTTCTTATAAATTTATACAATCCTTCACCTCGTGTATGCACCGGTCTGCAGGGCAGATCGTGCGCCCGGGCATAAACTTCAGTTTATGCCGATCCAGTTCGGCATTTGCTTTAGCAAACGCCGGATAAGTCCGGGCTGTTTTCAGACCGGATCGTTTCCTGTCCGATACCCTTGCGGCAATATCGGAAGATCAATCGCGGTTTTCTTACCGTATATCATTGTACCATATTTTCCCGGTTCATAATACATACTTATTTTGTACGTCCATGCACGTAGGCTTATATTAAATATACATATTTTGTGTGTTTAATATATCTGTGCTAATATAATGATATCAGGGTCAAAAGCCTGAACCCACGCTTGATATCATTTTTTTTCCTCACGTCATAATAAACAGAAATATTAGGGAGGATTTATGACAGCCGACAGTATTAATATCATCAGCGATTTTTGCGGAAAAAGGGATATAAGGGAGCTTTCCGAAGAATGCCTTCTTGAAAAATACGGATTTAAACAGGCGGATGTAATGGTTTTATTCGGCGGTTCCATTCTGTGCGGCGGAGATGTTTTAGCGGGCGCAATAAAAAACAGGATCGCAAAAAAATATATCATCGTTGGCGGCGCAGGGCATACAACACAGACTCTCAGGAATAAAATGTATGAGGAATACCCTCAGATTGTGACCGCAGATCTGTCGGAAGCCGAGATTTTTAACAGTTATCTTCAATACCGTTATTCTGTAAAAGCGGATCATCTTGAGACTGAATCCACAAATTGCGGAAATAATATTACATTCATGCTGGATCTGCTCAGGGAACATAATGTGGACTGGAACAGTATTATCCTGTCCCAGGATGCAACGATGCAATACAGGATGGAAGCCGGACTCAGAAAGTATGTTCCCGGTGCGGTAATAATCAATTATGCAACCTATAAGGCGACGGTAAGGGAAGTGCAGGGAAGGCTTGAATATACCAAAAAAATATGGGGAATGTGGGATATAAAGAGATACATAAGCCTGTTAATGGGAGAGATACCGCGGTTAAGGGATGATGAAAACGGATACGGACCGAAAGGAAAGGGCTTTATTTCACACGTGGATATTCCGGAGAATGTGCTGATCGCTTTTGAAGAGCTGAAGAAGAATCATGCGGATTTAATAAGAACAGCCAATCCGGAGTTTGCAACAGTAAAGGACAGAGGGACAGAGTAATGGACAGTTTAAAAATGTTAGGAAGGATACTGATCATATTGATCCTTTTAATAGTATTTGTGATCTGCACAGTTCTGCTTTTCCTATGGTTTTATCCTTCGGTAGGCAAACTGCCTGACGCCGGGGAGAGGATGGCCTTTGCCGAAAAGACGAGCCTTTACTATGATGGCAGGTTTCATAACGAAGATGAAGTAAGCGTGATGACGGGCAAAGGATATCCCTCAAGTCCCAGAAAAAAGCCAAAAACGAAGATAAAAGCCGAAGCTCCGAAGCTGTCAGACGATCCGGGAGAGGATGGCCTGAATTTTACATGGATCGGACATTCTTCTTCTCTGCTCCGGATGGGATCTCAGAACATACTTATCGATCCCGTGCTGGGAGAAGTGAGTTCTCCTGTCTCCTTTGCGGGTCCGAGGCGTTTTTCCGAGGTTCCGGTCACTGAAAGCGGGATGCCTGAGATCGATGTTCTTCTTTTGTCACATGATCATTATGACCATATGGATTATGGAACTATCAGGAATATCGGCTCCAAAATCAGGATGTTTGTCGTCCCTCTGGGAATCGATGCTATCCTTCGCGGATGGGGGATCGAAGATGACAGGATCTGCGCCCTTGACTGGTGGGAGAGTACTGAGATAAACGGACTATGCATCACCCTCACGCCCTCCAGACATTTTACCGGACGAAATCCCCTTAAGGGGAACAGTACCTTATGGGGCGGATATTACATGGATAATGGAAAGCGCAGTGTATATTATACGGGAGACGGCGGATATTATGAAGTGTTCGGACAGGTCAGAGAAAAGCTGGGAGAGCCTGATCTGATGCTGGCAGAGTGCGGGCAGTATGATCCTGCCTGGGCAGGTATACATATGTTTCCGGAAGAGGTTGTGCAGGCATCGGTCGATGCAGGAGCCAAATGGCTTATTCCCGTGCACTGGGGAACTTTCTGTATCTGCAACCATGCCTGGGACGACCCGATTATAAGGGTGACGTCAAAAGCTTCCGAAATGGGAGTCAGCATTGCCACGCCAAGGATCGGACAAACGGTAAACTATGAAGAAATTGCTTCATATAACGAGCGATGGTGGGAAGCATATGATGCATTTTAGTGGCGTGATCCTATTGATGTGATATACTTTTTTTCTGAAATATATACATTTGATGCCGGATGGGCAAAGCAAGACTGCTATAAAAACCAAGGTTCGTTTAAAGGTCTTAATGATAACACAGGGCACTTGAATGAAAACTCTGACTTTAATGATACTGGCAGGATAATGGATTCCTTTGAAAAATGCTATGATTCATATCCGTTAGAGGAATTGTATCATGATTAAGCTCGGTGTATTTGACCTCGACGGAACCCTGCTGACCAATGAAGGTCGGCTTCCGGAAACATTTTGGGAGGATTTGGAGCTGCTTCTCGGCCGGAATGTCAACATCGCAATAGCCAGTGCAAGGCCGGCGCAGTTTCTGTTTGAGATGTTTGACCGTGACGCAGAACTTTCCCATTTTATTAAATGGGGCAGGAACGATTTATGCCTAAGGAGCCTAAGGAGCTGACCGGACGGAAAAAGATCTGCAAAATCCATGTATATTGCAGAGGCGGAATAGAGGCGGCTAAGAGAAGGGATGGGTGAAGGCATTCTCCTTCAACCTTTTAAACGGAGGGAAGCCGGACGAATCCCTGAAGCTCGGAACGCTCTCCATGTTCATCCATCCAGAGTGGCAGAATGAGGGGAGGCAGTATGCGATGCTGTCGCTTGACAGGTACGGCAATGTCACTTTCCTCCCGGACACCGACACCGACTCATTAAGGTGCACCGTGAACGTGAACTTCGAGGGATACGCAATGGTTGTTGACTTTTTTACTTGTTTGGTAATCTTCTAATGCAACAAACATATCTGGATAAGTTTTTGCTATTTCCTCCCAAGACATTCTTGTGCCTATATTGCTATCTATATTAGTTGTATTTACCATAACTATACCTTGCTTTCTATATTTGAACACATACTTTAGGCATAAAATAACCCTAGTTTATTGTACCCAAATATAGGCTTTTCCTCAATATCATGCAGGCAGTTATTTCGCCTGTATAGCTCTGTTTTACCTTGCTTTGAGTGGGTTTTCGGGGAGCAGGAGAGTGGTAAGTTCATCTTGCTCCTTCCGAAGACAAGGGGAAGACAAGGGGGGGAAGACAAGGGGACGTTTCTTTTGTCTTGATACCACCGGATAGATATGCCACCGGAGACACAGAAAAGTTTTCACTGTAAAAAGACACCGTTAAAGACTCATAAAAGGCGGTTGTCAAAGCCAAAGAGACATAAAATGAAACAGTTGATAGGTATCCTGATCTCCTTGGTGCTGATGCTTTCGCTGATGCCGGGATGAGTTTGACGACATTTGCGGGTGATCCTTATGCAAGCCTTAGGATGACATGGCAATTCATGCTAAAAGAGAAAATGTAATGATCCCATTCCATATATAAATGAAGGGATAAATTGAGAAAAGTCAGAACAGAGTTAGAACTGGGGACAAAATTTTAGGGTTCCGGAATCCCGGAACCCTTATAAATACTGAGTGGAGCCAAAGGGGTTCGAACCCTCGGCCTCAGCGTTGCGAACGCTGCGCTCTCCCAGCTGAGCTATGACCCCATGCGGCTTATTCTGTTCCAAAAGCCATATACAATAATATCTGACAAGGCAATAAAAATCAAGTGTTTTCAAAAATTTAATACATATAAATTCTGCTTGAATTCTATATCGATATGTTGTATAATGCTCTTCGTTACAGGTCTATTGGCTTATAACAATACAAATTAAAGGGCTATCGCCAAACGGTAAGGCAACGGACTCTGACTCCGTCATCTGAAGGTTCGAATCCTTCTAGCCCTGTAGAAATAAAAAGAAGCAGTGACGAAGGAACTGCTTCTTTTTATTTCTACAAAACGAGGAAATTAAACGATCAAATAAGGGAGCCAGCCAGGAGAAAGGCAACGGACTCTGACCTTGCGGCGAGTTTGCGAGCAAACTCGTCGCTTGGTCATCTGAAGGTTCGAATCCTTCTAGCCCTGTAAAAAGGAACCGAGAGATCGGTTTCTTTTTTGTACCATAAAGTCAGTGTTTATGCAGGTCTTCGGGATTTACCGGATTCGATTTCCTGGTTTTTTCTGGTTTGTTCTGGCAGGAGAAAACAGGAAGATTTTTCTTCAAAATCCGCTATAATCAGGTGTTATTCTAACGGATAGGTCAATTTGAGGCAAAAAATAGGTCAATCGAAATCATGTTTTTGGTCAGTTTAATATTAGAGACAATTTTGTTCCGTCAAAATCATTACCCCATCCATCTTTTTCGTCAAACCGAGAAAACGCAACCTTTTCAAGATCCGGGACAGGTATCTTGTTTTTTTTGAGGATAGCACATGCTTCAATTACTAACTTTGAAGCATCGATTCCGTTTCCGGGAATGGATTCATAGCAGTAAACCTGTTGAAGCTCGTGTAGTTTTAACAATAAACAGTTGAAGTCATCAGATAGACCATACAAAAGAGAGGAAAAGTAATCATACTCATCTTCTGAAATACATTCAAAATCTGATTCCTCGTATGAGTCATTTTCGATGCTTGAAAA
>JAIKXO010000290.1 GCA_024684065.1 Lachnospiraceae bacterium | reverse complement strand
ATTTTGAAGAAATCGTCTTTATATAAATCTATGATTTCTCTCTTTACTTCATCGATTTCTGTAAAATTCCTGCCTTCCACATAAGCTTCTACAGCCTGGGGCATTCCACCTACTGCCATATAGATTCTAAAATCCCGCATCAGCTTTCTGTTTAATGAATTTCCTACCGGCTTTCCATGCTTATATAAATCCCGCAATACGCCATAAGTATCATTCCCAATGGCCAACATAAATTCTTCATAATCCATCGGATATATCTGTATTTTCATTTCCTCAGACGGAAGCACTATACCCTTGACATTCTTTTTTATACTTATCAGAGAACCAGTCTCAATATAGTCATATCTTCCGTCCGCAACCAGGTACTTTATTGCCTGACGTACTTTAGGCATAAGTTGAATCTCATCAAATATAATGACGGATTCTCTTTTATACAATGTTATCCCCGTTGCAGTTTGCAATCTAAGAAAGAAAATGTCCAGATTTGCTATGTCATCGAACACATCAAGGACATCCTGTGTTATGTTAGCAAAATCCACTTTAATATATGTCCTATACTCCTGCTTTGCAAATTCTTCGGCAATTGTCGATTTTCCAACACGCCTGGCCCCCTCCAAAAGCACAGAATACTTTGGTGCCTTTTTTTCTTTCCAATATTTTAGCTTTTCTAATGCTTTTCTTTTGAACATATTATCTCCTCAAAACAGTGTTGTTCCATTTCTTCAAAACCATAAATAGATTATAGTACCGTTTCTTCAGGATTTCAAGAGTGTTGTTCCATTTCTTCAAAACTAATTTCTGTGTTCAGTACCGTTTCTTCCAAACTTCCATCAAAAAGCACCATGCATTTTTCCTGGTTTTTGATGTTACTTTCAGCCTTTGACCTGCGCATACCACGGAATGATTTTGATTGACATAAGGGTTGATATTTAATATTGTTATATCGATATATAGAAATTTTATGGAACGCCCGCAACACCAAGCTCAAGGCTTATTGTATGGACGTTTTTTAATTTCAGGAGTACCGAACTGACCGAAAGCGGCTTTACTGCTACGGCTCTGGAAGCCGGAGACAGCCATACATTTACTGTAGCAATGACTACAGACAGTACAATAACGGATGCCGGAACAAAGGACAATGAGATAGCAAAAGTAGACGGTGTATCAGTAACAACGGGGAGTGAAACGGCGGTAGGAAACTATAAGGTAATGACGCAAACAGGTACACTTAAGGTGGAACCGAAAGCCGTGACGATCACCGCAAAGAATGCCACCAAGACATATGACGGAACCGAACTGACCGAAAGCGGCTTTACTGCTACGGCTCTGGAAACCGGAGACAGCCGTACATTTTTACAGTCCATTAAATATGTAGTAACGCACGTCTGAAAATCGCATAGAGGGCTTTTTTAATAGATTGGATGGCAGCTATGCCGGCTTTTCCGAATTCTCTTTTATCCCGGCAACCACGCCTAAAAGCTCCTTTGCCTTGTTCGGGTCGTCCTTGTTATCAAGGAGGTTGCACACGGACAGGTCGGGCAGGAGATTTGAATAATTGTTCTTCGCCTGCTTTACGAGCGCTGTCCTGTCGGCTAAGAACAGCACGTTTTTTATATAATTATGCCGCCGCAGCACGTCAACAATGCTTATGCTCACCCTTGTCTTGCCCGATCCCGTCGCCTGGACTAAGAGCATTTTTCTTCGGTTGTTTGCTATGGCATCGCATACGGCGGTGACGGCCTCCTTCTGGTATGGCCTGTTTGTTATTTCGTCGCTTATCTCGATCCTGTCGAGCGGGATGCATCACCAATTTATTTGTAATTCCAATATCTATTCATCCAAAATCCCCGCAAATCAGTATAGACAATTATATAAGTTGATTATATACTACGCTTAAAAGAGAAATGGGTTTTTACCGTACAGTCTATGACTCAAGCGGGCTGCTCGTTTCTTTTTTTATTGATAGAAAATCATACAGATATTTCTTGTCATCTTCAGCATGTCTTACAAGCATAACTGATTTATAAATATTGTATCTCTCTATTTCTCCGGATTAATCATTATATACAGGCAATGCAAACCGCACATCATATCTGTACCATCCATATTTTGCATCTTGTTTATGCTTTTCTTTAGTATTATCAGAGTGTTTCGGATTTGTAGCAATCCTTATCAGCTCCGGGATTGCCTGAGATGCATTGGCTTTTGCTTTTGCAGCGGCCCCTTTAAGTGCAATTCTGCTTTCTGAATTGGCAAATTCATCCGGAAAATCTTTTGAAATATATACTTTTTCGCATGTTTCCTCAATTTCATAAAACTCTCCGACGTATTCTTTTAGAAATTGTTCGACATCTTTCCAATCTTCTCGCTTCCCCTTAAACCTGATGTCGTTTATTAGTACAAATCTGCGACCATCAAGATCATTGATAATATTTACATTTTTATCCATATGCTTTCCTCATCATAATATACCGATAAATATGAAGATATTAGATAAAAAAAACAGCCGCCATATTCATGGTGACCGTTTGGATATCTACCAGTTGCCAACAAGCCGTAAGACCACGTCCGAAGCTAAAATGACGATAACGCAGAAAACGATGGCTATCCATCCTGAAGCAGTGATCACAGGGGTCTTTTTCTGAATTGCAGGTATCTGCGGATCTTCTGAATGAATATCGCCGTAAGGTACATCGGATCCGGCTGATACGGCAGGCATATCCGGTGTTACGGCAGGCCCGGCAGCTTCGGCCGGTATATCCGTCGCTAAGGCAGGCCCGGCAGCTTTGGTACTCTTTTTTGTGAATAATGACTTTATATGCTCAAGGCTCCCCTCATTTCTGCAGATCGCTATAAACACAACGATCGAAAGCGCAAGCCCTATGAGTCCGGGTATCATATAAATCCCGGCAATATAGAATATCTCATCTCTTGTCACTTCACTTTCGGAAAATAACTCAGCCAGCCCCTCGGACCCCCCGTTAAAGCTGCTGTATAAAAAATCCGCGATAAACTCCATGCCAATGTTTGAACTGTTTATGCAGAGGTGCATAGTGATCGGCGGTATCAGGCTTCCCGTGGCCTCGGTAAGGAGGGCAAAGGCGATCCCGAGAAAAAAAGCATAGCAGAACTGGTTGAGATTCATATGCATCAGGCCGAAAAACAGGGCTGACACAATGATAGCCGCAAGAACCCTGCCGGATTTTCTAAGTCCGTGGAAAATGACCCCCCTGAAAGTGAATTCCTCACAGAACGGTCCTATGACCCCGATCATAACCATCATAAGCAACGGTGGTTCGGAAAACAGTTCCTCCGCAAGTTCGGCCACGAAATTTGTCGTAAAAAGCTGAGACAGGAGATTGATCAGCGTCACAAAGGGCGAGATACACAGGGTAAATAAAATGGTCAGCCCGAAGGTTGACCACCTGATTTTTTTAAATGGCGCCCATTCCTTAATATCAAGACGCTCCGCCGCTATAAAAATAAGCGCAGGCAGGATCAGCGAACCCTGACTGAGTATCAGGGACGCGGTTATGCCGAACTCTATATCCCTGCCTGTTATCAGAGTAACGAAAAACTCAAGCGCTAAATACAGCAGGATCAGAATAAGGAACAGGTTATTTGTTTTTCTTACATACTTTTTTTCGGCGTTGCCTGGCATATCATCCGTTGACCATGAAATTGATGAGCTTGTTGATATCCTCGGGTTCATAAGCGACTATCTCAAGCTCCTCTATGGTTCCGTCAGAAAAAAGGTTAGCCATGGATACGTACTGCGAAAGCTTTGACTTAAGATTAAGCCTGTCGCCCTCTCCGGTCACAAGCTCCACCTTTCCCCTGCAGGAATCGATCGTCTTGAAAAACTTGTCAATATCTGTAATATTCTGTACTTTCATAATATTTACCTCCTGAATGATTAAATATTCTGACCATCCGGTATATGGAATGCAGCCTTTCCCGGACAGCTGCAGGATCACTGCATATGCAATTTGCATTAAGCGCTGTTTTATCCGGCGCCTTCATTGAATTATACTCAGAAAAGGTTCTTTGTCAACTATGTACATAAATAAATGCAAATTTTGTGCAAAATGTACAGTGAGTGAAATGGAATATTTACAGATAAGCAGCTGTAATTATAAACCGGTTCTTTCTATGAAATCCTCACCTATGATTATCCTGCGCTCTTTATAGAGCTTTCCCACAGCTCTCTTGAATTCCTTTTTGCTCATGTCCGTTTCCCGCTGTATCAGTTCCGGAGATGCTTTATCGTTGAACGGGAGCCTGCCGCCGTAGCTGTCTAAAAGCTCCATGATCTTTATGGCATCATCGTCCATCTGGAGCCAGGATTTTTTCCTGATGCTTAAATCGAGCTTCCCGTCCTCCTTTACATCCGTCACCCTTGCCTTTATCACGGAATTGACGGGGAGGTCCGTAAACAGCTCTTTTTTCGGGATCAGGGCCGAATATTTGTCATCTACCGCCACGAAAGCGCCGAAGCTGTCGGTCTTTTCATATATCCTTCCCGTCACCTCGTCATCCTTTTTATAGGGCGAATCTTTGGAAAGATAATCATAAACCTTCATGGTAAGGCAGAGGCGTTCGCTCTTGTCGATGTAAAGCGCGGTCAGGCATTTGTCCCCTTCCTTTACGCGGCAGGTCTGCTCGGCAAAAGGAAGAAGGAAGTCCTTATCGAGCCCGGAATCAAGAAAAGCTCCTATTTTTCCGACCTGCTTAACGGTAAGCACCGCCGTTTCGGAAAGGCTTATCAGAGGCTCCAGTGTAGTGGCTATAAGGCGATCCGATGAATCCTTGTATAAAAACACGCTTATTTCGTCCCCTTTGGCGAGCCCTTCAGGGACATATTTTTTCGGAAGGAGCACGCTCTCTTCGGAGTCGGCACTTCCCAGATAAACACCGTGTTCCGTTCTTCTTATCATATTAAGAGTCTGTCTTTTACCCAGTTCCAACATTTTTTTCCTCCGGGGCCAGGCCTTAACCGGATCTGTCCGGGCTCGTATCTGACCCTCTGATCACGTTTGAAAGCCTTCGACTTCCAAACTTATCCACTCCTGCCTTATATCGCGTTTGTAATAATTCTAATTTATAAATTCCGTTTTGTACAGTTTAAAAGTATACCTGTCAAAGGAAAAATCACCTGCCGGGCAGAGCTTAAGGCCTTCAAGTTCCCCGGGATCGTATTCGTAGCCGTCAAGGACCGCGCACCAGACTGTATGCCCGTCTTCGGCAGCTTCTCTGAGGTCCTTAAGCTCCTCGCAGTTGGTAAGCCTGTCATCATAGAAGGGCAGGGACAGCGAAAGGCCTTCCGCGTCCTCGACCGTATACAGCAGGTCGCCGTCCCTGACGTTTTCGTAAAGATAGGCTATAAGGTCGTCGGCTCCTTCTGCATATTCCGATTTAAAGGCTTCGGTATAGGTGACGATCCCGACTGAAAGCTCTAAGACGATCACTCCGATATAAAGAGGCTTCTTAAGTTTCGAGGCCTGCAGGGCGAAAAACAGCCATAAAAGGCCCATGGCAAAGAAAAGATACCTGTCGACAAAGATGTTTGCGGTCATTATTCTGGAAACAACAGTGCCGAATACCAGAACTCCGTAATAGATAAGGAAGCAGGACAGGGCGCAGAGATCCTTTATATCAGCCCGGGATCCCGTTTTTTCAGCGTCTTCTTCGTCGCGGCCTTTTTTTGATGCAACACCGGTGCGCACTTTAAAAAGCCTGTATATCAGCCTTACAAACAGGAAAAAGACGGTAAGGAGCAGGGCGACGCTCAAAGGCGTAAATCCTACGGTATAGGGATAGCGCATGTATTTTATAAATACGGGAAGGGTCACCTCCGGCATGGAAAAATATCCGTTCACCTGCCTTATCTGTTTAAGCGTTACCAGGAAACAGGGCAGGTAAAGGAAAAAGGATGCGATAATGCAGACAAACATCCTTTTAATGTTTTCCCGTTCAAACAGCAGGTAATAAATGATCATAAACAGGTATACAAAACCTGCGGCCACCAGCGCGAAATGATGGGAGTATCCGGAGAGGACCGATACGAGCGTAAAGATGACCCAGTTCTTTCTCTCAGGAGATACGATGCATTCATACGCCATGATCCCGCTCAGGGTAGAGAAAAGGAAGCCCAGGCTGTACATCCTGATCTCCACGCCGTAAAACAGCATATTCGGCATAAAGGTCAGCGCCAGGATATAAACAGCCGCCGTCCTTAAGCCGAACCGTTTCCTTATCACCCGGGCTGATACCGAGATCAGGATGATCATGAAGGATGCGCTTAAAAGCTTCATTACCGGAACCTTATATCCGAAAATGTCGGTGGCAAGCTTCAGCAGAAGGTTGTATAAAGGAGGAAGGGTGTCGTTCATCGACCGCTGCAATACCCCGGGATAATCAGTCTTCACAAGAGTTGCCGTAAAGGCCTCATCCATCCATACATTATTGTTAAAACAAAGGGATATGTATACAAGCGAAGAAAAAATCGTCAGCATGCAGACAACAGCTGCCTCACGTTTTCGTTTATCCAATGACCGGTTCTCCTGATATAATAATCTACGCTTCTGATCCTGATTAACGTGATTATAGCAAACAGCCTTTTTTCTTTCAATACGACGCCCGCGTAACGGAGCCGGCCCGGGCTATTTTTTTCTTTCCATACGGGTCGGGATGGGGTATCATATATATTAAGAAAGGAGACTGAATATGAAAAAATTATATACATTATTAAATATACTGTTCATTTTGGCCTGCCTGTCGGGATGCATGAATGTTGAGGTCAATATCGCGGATGACAGGACTGAAGAGATCGTCTCTTCCCCGGACGAAGACATGCCCGGGCCTGCAGGAAACGAAACGGACAGCGAAAATCCTTATGCGAAACCGTTTCCGTCGGAAGAAGCGCCAAAGCTTTATGAGCCTGTTTATGACAGACCACTGTCTTATAGTAATGCAGTGTCTTATAAGATAAGCTTCAGCCCCGTACCGGAAGCGGATTCCTATGAGATCGCCCTGTATGCCGAGGGGACGGATGATTACGGCCGCGATTTCGCTGTCAGGAATACCAAGGGAATGGGAGGCAACGAGAGCTATGCGGATGACGGAACGGTATCTATAGACTGTTATTTTTTACAGGGCGTCTATACCGATACTGTAACCTACCGTCTTAAGGTGCGGCCGGTGTTCTACGGTAATGAATACAGGCGGACGGATCCGACAGCCTATAACTGGTCGAATATCTGGGAGCTTAAGTTTACGGACGGGACCGGAGCTGCAAGCGAGACGGAGGCGGACTTTGATGAAGAGATCGCGGAAGCGCAGGCGGCCGAGGAAGCAAAGCGGAAGGCTGAGAAGGAGGCAGAGGAAAAAGACGAGAACGAGACTGCTCCTGTTTTAGAGAAAAATCCTCTTCCACATTCTTTTCCCGAACCTCTTTTGGAGTATCTTGCCAGGGAAGCTGGAGAAGAGGAGCCTGTTTCCCTTTCCGGCCTCGCGGATATCTCGGTAAACGTAAATCACTGTGAATACGGGGAGCCCACCCAGATAATCACCGATAAGACGGCGCTTGAGCAGTTTGCGAAGGCTGTGAGCGAAATTACGGTTGTGGAAAAAGAGGACGAGATCTTCTCTACCGGCACAGATACCATATATGGGGCATATGATGAGAACGGAACCCGCCTTCTTGCTTTTGCCATACAGGACGGCCTTTTGGAGGCGCGTGACGGACGCTATTCTCTGTCGGGATTATCGGGGCTTTTATCTGTCGAAGGCGTGATGACGCCTTCGGACTGGGAAGATTATTATGAGGATTATTACAGAAAAGCCTCAGAATATGAGGAAGAAGTATTTGATTCCGGTGTGGAGGGAATGCCTCTTTTAGACGCGGCAGGCTATGGAACACACATAGCGGGCATGGTTGACGCGCAGATGCTTTCAACTGTTCATATCTATATAGACTGGAATAATGAGGCGGGAGAGCTTACAACCCATGACCCGGAGGAGACAGCAGCGGTTTTTGATGCTCTTAAGAATATAAAGGTCGGAAAAGAAGCAGAAGACGCTTCGGGACAGATGTGGCACCTTTATCTTTCGTACAGGAATCCCGAGCACACTTTTCTGGATGAAGCCTGGCTTGGTTTCAGGGGGGATCTTGTAGAGATCGGGGACGATTATTACGAGCTTGAAGGGCTTGACGGGCTTTATGAGTCCGTGGACTGCGATGTGCTGAATTACCTGAAGGAAAACGCGGAAACAAAGCCTATCCCCAAGATCAGCCCTGTTTATTAGGAAATGCTGATCTGACCGGCTTTTCTAAGGAAAAACTGATTAATTCAGTTTTTCCTTAGATGCCTCCGGCAGGGCGTTGTGTGCCGGTGGCACACGTTTAACGCCAGAAATCCGCCAAGGAAGGGCACTTCGTGCCCGCGGGCTTATTCGACATTTGTAAAC
>JAIKXO010000279.1 GCA_024684065.1 Lachnospiraceae bacterium | reverse complement strand
GCTTGCGATCTGCGCTCTCAGCTCGTTTTCCTGAAGCTGCATCGCATCTATCCTTTCGGACATTTCATTTCTTTCGCGGTCCTTTTTTTCGATCGACTCCTTAAACTTCGTGAGCTCCCTGTTCTTTTCCGCCATCTCCATTCCTATATCCTGATGCCAGGTTTCAATAGACGCTTTATCCTCGCCTACCTCCGAATAAGTCCTGAAGCAGAACAGTATGAGGCACAGACTGTGGAGCAGAAAGAAAAGGATGATGATCGGCGCTTCCTGCTGAAAAAAACAATATATTGTCGCGGCATAGAAAATGCATGCTCCCGCTATCAATATCTTCTGAACCTGAGACATTAACCCTTAAAACCTCCTGACAATTATTTTTGTAAAAAAATAATTGAGACTGCAAAGTTTTTTGAATTCAGTAACGATTATTCCGCAATACCTTTCAATCAGAAAACTTTGAAACAGAAAATTCTTCTTTTTGGAACTCTTCCGCAATCATGGATTTACTCAGTAAATCCTTATTTATTATATCAAGGTCTATCCTGCGGTCCGCCGTATTCAGCCTCTCGCAGGTATCTATATCATGCGTTGCCATTATAACCGTGATCCCCTGCCTGTGGGCGACCTCCAAAAGCTTTATTATCTCCTCCGAGCTCTCGGGATCTAAGTTCCCCGTAGGCTCGTCCGCTAGCAGAAGCCTTGGCATATTGATAAGCGCCCTGGCCATGCAGACCTTCTGCTTTTCTCCTCCCGAAAGCTCGGACGGGTAGCGCCTGTGGAGCCTGTCTATGCCGAGAAGCTTAAGGATATGAGTGATCTTTAACTCGGTATCACTGCTTTTTACACCGGTAAGAGACAGGACAAGCTCTAAATTCCCGAAGACGGTATAGTCCTCAAAAAGCCTGAAATCCTGGAACACTACGCCGATCCCGCGGCGATAGTATGGGACATCGGAATTTTTAATTCCCGAAAGCAGCCTCCCGTCAACCATTATATCACCCGAATCCGGTTCTATTTCCTTTAGCAGAAGCTTTATGAGCGTGCTTTTCCCGCTCCCGCTTTTTCCCGTAACGAGAACAAATTCCCCATCCTCTATCTTCTCGGTAAAGCGATGGAAAACCGGCACACGGGCTTCTTCATATTTTTTACTTACATCACTGAAAAGGATCATAACAGCAAAAATTCTGTCTTTTTAATTTTGGGGCCGAACAGTCCTGTCTTTTCAAACTGTTCCGGTAAACATGGATTTAATGATCCGGCCCGTAAAACCGCCCGGATCGGTAATCCTGTCATTATTTATAAACAGCTCTATCTTAACGCCACCACTCCGCTTAGCGACGCGTTTTCATCGAGCTTGACCGCGGCTCCAGCTCCCGGAAGGACGGTATTGACATCAAGGAAGCTGTTGGAATCAGAGGTAGGCCGCTCATCCATCTGGGAAACGGATATCCTGGTCCTTACGGGCTTGAACTGATCCAGCAGGAAAACCACCTGATGCCTTAACTCCTCCGTCAGGTTGCATTTTACCAGTATCGTTACATCATATAAGCTGCGCACCTCAAACTGGGGCGGCAGATCGGACTCTTCATCCTTCATTACCTTCCTCACCTGGTTGTGCTCTATTATGACAGGCTTCTCCCCCAGGATTATCTCAAGCACCCTCTCGATCGCGGCCTTTGTACCCTTCATACGGTTCAGCTCATACCCTTCCTTAACGAGTTTCCTCATGGCTTCTATCGGCAAAAGACCCTCTCTCAGATGAATACCCAGCCAGTCCCCGTAGATGATCAGCTGCTCCTCTGAACAGGTATCCACGTCAAGGATTTTGTACATGGAATCGATCCTGCCCTGAAAATCATTGTATATGCTCGAAAAGATCGACAGATATCTGTGAAAGAAACTTCCCCTTTCCCGGTATACCTCGGGAAAGGTCTGCATGAAATTGTCACCGATACTGTCTATCACCATATTTGAGATGGTAAGGTTTCCCTCGCCCAGCGCTTCAAGCGCTATGAAAAGATATCTTCCCTTCAGTTCGTACAAAAGGCAGTCGTTTGCTTTGACAAAACGCTTTGCGCCGGCTTTTTTCAGAGCGGAGAGTTTTTCCGGCGCGGCAATATCCGGATCGGTAAACGTGCGGTTTAAACGCTCAGCCTGCTCCGTATTATCAATGGCGTGGGCATAGGTGACATACATAAGGTCTTCCCCGCCCGCGACGCCAAAGGAAAACCTGCCCCATCCGGCACCCGAGACCGTGCTGTCTATACCTTTTAATAGGAGTATGTGATACATCGAGTTCCCGTCAACAGCAAGGCTTCCGGTCTGATCGTAGACAAAGCCCTCCATGCATCCGCTTTTTATCCTGTTTTTCCTGATACTGTATCTGGGCATGACTATCCCTTCTCGTTAATGACTTCTATATCGATCTGCCCCGGGTAAAGCAGGCAGTTCTGCTCCGGATATATATCCGAGCCCTTAAGGCGCGCGTACTTATGATTCTCGGGTCTTAACAGGAATTCATAGATATACTCCACGCATTCAAGCTCCTCCACATGCCGGTAAACATCCTCATATCTCAGAACCTCTCCAAAGTTCTTATCGCTCTCCAGATAATTAAGGGCAGCCCTGACGGTCTCTTCGATCTGAGCCTTGCTGTTGGTAAACCTTCTCTTGACATATACTATGGCATGCACCGAAACAGCGGCATATACCGGCGGGATGATCTGGTATCTGGTTGTGATGAGACGTCTCTCGGAGAGAGTTTCGTCGATCGCCTTCAGATATTCCGAAGAAAGTTTAGGATACTGCTCATCGGTTCCGGGCATCACCGTGATATGAACCATATTCTCAAGCTCATTCATCACTGCCCCCACCTTCTTTATGCAAAGCCCCGGAGTCATTGACACCACCCGCTCATAGTCCTTTGCGGTAACACAGGTATACGGGGTAAAAAGATCTTCCCTGAACCGGAGCCTTACCTCTTCAAAGGTCTCCCTGAAAGCCCCTCCGAACCCCGGTCCCGGATTGTAAAAGGTAATATCGGGGTACTCCGATGAAACCAGATGGACTCCCGCTCTTATATTGCCCTTCGGCCCCTGAGTGACGGCGGCCCCTGCCATGAAAAGCTCTGCGCCGATATAATCTCCGGCATCGTCTATTACGATCCTTCCCTCATTTTCCTTAAGATAATAGGAAAGCGCCCCTTCATCCGTCTTATTCGGTCTCACGAAATCAAACAGAAATCCGCCCTCCCCGTCATCCTTCTTTGCGATAAGACTGAAATTGTCAGGCACGATATTCTTAAGCGGGACCTCTATCTCCTGGTCATCGTAACCTAAGACCTGCCCGATATGGTAGCGCCTCATGATCTCTTCGCTGTAGATAACGACCTTGACCGCATCCTTGACCTTTGCGGGCTCGTATCCGAAAGAAGCTTTGTCAAACTCCAGGGAGAACTGACCGTTGCCTTCTTTTTTATAAAGAACGAATCTCCCCTTCTGCTGCCTGGTCATCGCCAGTTCATATCTCCTGTATGAAAATCCCTTCTGTTCCTTTGCAAAGCAAAGGATATACCCTTCTTCGGCATAAGGGCTTTTCACGGTTATTTTTTCAGTATTCTGAAATGTCTGGCATAATGACCTTGAATCCTTCTGCCAGGCTTCAAAAAGGAAGGCATCGACCGCGGTAAAACGCGGACGGACATCATACCCCGCATGCTTTAAGGTGCCTCTTATGCAACAGCCTTTAACGGGCAGTTCCCCGAACACTGCTGCCTTTGCCTGTGGCATCCGGATCTTTACCTCTCCGCTTACTAAGAAAGCTCCCGTATAGCCCTTAACCTTGACTTCCTTAAATCCCTCTTCGGTATACACTTCCCATTTAAGCTCCGCAAAAAGCTTCTCTTCCCTGTCCTCTATCGGATTGCGGTTAAAACGGCTGTCAATGGTGATATAGAACCGGACGTCCTCCCCATGTTCCGGAAGTTTATTCGAAATAAAATAAATACTGTCCCCGACAGCGGGATTATCCCCGAACACCTTTACCGGGACGTTTACCTCCCTGTCTGCCAGATAGCTGAAGTCATGAAGCTTTCCCCCGAATCTAGAAAATATACCTATGAGCTCGCATTCTCCGATCTTCTCGGGACGCTTCGTTTCAAAAACAAGGTCTCCAAGATAAAGCCTGTGTCCGGCGTTCAGCTGTATCGTTTCCCTAAGACCCTCAGCCGACAAAAGGACCCTCGCGCACTTTCCCTTTTTAGGCTCGAATCCCGCAAGCTTGAGAAGGGAAAGCCTGGCGGCGTTCCCGATCTCTTCGATATAGCTTCCCTGAAGCGTCTCAAAGGCCGTCAGGTTCTCAAGTATCGTTATTCCCGGATCCGAGGGGTTATGGTTAGTCCACTCTTTGGAAATAAGAGGCAGGGCTGCGATCGCATCCGTTATCCTCTCCTCGTATGTCCTTGCGACGTTTTCCTCTATCCTAAGCAAACCCTGCTACTCCTTTACTATAATATGAACCGTATGTTTTCCCGGCCTTACGGCCATAAGGGGCGTTACGCGCAGCCTGTCGAGATCCGTCTCATGCTCCCCGTCCCTGTCCACATAGTGTGCGGTCATCGAACTCTTTGTCACTCTCGCATGGTTTTTTAACGTCGCAAGCTTCATGAGTATCTGTGAGCTCTTAGGTATGCTTCCTATCTCGAAGCCTTCACCGCCGTTTCCGTTCACCGGATCTAACCACGTGGTAAGCGTGGCGACAATCATATTCTGTATTTCAAAGTTTTCCTCTACCTCGGCTATCTCTACCCAGACCTTGACGGACACCGTTATAAATACAGGTTCCATTATATGGAGATGCTGAGGCGATAAAGTCATGGCAGATCTCTGAAGCAGATGGTCCTTCAGCGAAGGGGCTATTCTCTGGAACGAAAACGAGCCGTCCACATAGTCCCTCATAAGGAGCACTATTGAGATATCCGCTTCATCGGCTAACCCTTCCACCGTCATGCCCGGCAAACAGGCAGTTTTTGCAATGCTGTCAGAAAAATTCAGTATCTCCCAGATATAATCCTTTGCGGAAACAAGCCGGCCCCTTGTCCCGATAATATGGGCGCCGCGGTAAAGGGCCTCCTCGACGGTCTCCATATCCCTTCCGCCGTATGCTCTTACCGGATTTATAACCTGGTCGATATAAAGGGCAGTGTCGGCCATTTCCTGTATCGCTCCCGCCGCCACATTTCCAAGCCTCCCGTTGGTTGTCTTTATGCTGGCACGGAAGGTGACATCATCAATGACCTTCGGAAAATCCGCATTTATGCCATCGGAAAAAACTATCTCGCCGGTAACCCTGTCAAGCATGTAAGAGCGCCTGTCGGGAGCGTTCAGAAAGCTTTCCGCTTCATTCCATTTCACATAGACCGATGAAACACCGCCGAGAATATCATAATCTACCTTTATATCCTCAGGCTTTTCTATTTTGAGCCTTTCTATCTCGTCATTGGAAATATTCCCCGTCTCGTTTACCCATACCTCCGCATCGAGAATATTACCGGTTGACAGAGTCACTCTCTTAAGCGGTCCGGACTCGCTTAAGTAATAATTCTCCTCCGGATAGGAAACGATATTGGTCACCCCGACTATATTTAAGAGGATCCGCCGTATCCTCGGAAGGAACAGCCTGCTCTCGCTTTCATTCTGAACATTTGCCCTGCGTATCTTGATCCAGTAGCGTCTTTTCTTTTCAAGCTCCATTCTTGAAAGATCGGAAGGCGGTATAAAAAGGACAGCGCCGGATTTCATAAAGGAGGCGGTCTGATCGAGTATCTTCAGGCGCTTGAAGCCTTCGGGCGAGCTGTACTCCCATATGCAGGCAAGCCCTTTCTGATGAAGGACGTCCTCAAGTTCTATGAATAAACTGACCGGCCCGTTGTCGAGCTTTTTGTCGAATCCCAGATACAGGGCATCATCGGAATATCCTCCGCCGGTTATAACGGCAAAACCCTTGCCGTTCCTGTTCTGGTTTGTGATATCCCTCCGTTTTGTGCCGGCATAGGAATTAAGCTTAAACGGCTCCAGATAACGCCCTTCATAGGTAAACGAAACCTTCATCCCGGAAATAACGGGATAATGATGGATACACGGTCTTAAGAAGCAGTTGTCCGACTGCTGTAAGCGCATCCTGACAGCCCTTCCGGAAAAGGCTCCGCTCTGTATCTCTTCCCAGTCGGTGGGGCAGATAAAACTGAATACGATAGTCTTTGCCTGGCCATCGGAAAAGATCCGCGTTATATCATCAAGGCACTTTAATTTCTTAAAGCCCGTTCCGTTAAAGTATTCGAGGCTGATCTCATCCGCATAGGCTTCAGCAGGTATATCGGAAGGAACGATCTTCGGTTTTCTTTTTATTATCTTTAAGGATTCCTCCTCCTGCTGCTTTGTAAGATAAAGAGACCTCTCCGGATAGGAGACTGAAAAGGTCACGGTGATAAGCGCCCCCGCCTTTGAAAAGTAGAGATTATGTCCAAGATAACATTCATTATAAACGGAAAGCGTATCCGAAAAAGGCGCAAAATGATCTGTATCAAGCTCAGAGGTTCCGTCGTCCACATAGTCGAGAGGCCTTTCGCCTCCCCTTGACGACAGGCTGACGGATTTTACGGAAATCTCTTCCCTGCTGTTTGTCAGCTTTTCCAGAACAACAACCGAGGATTCACGGCTTCCGGTTATAAACCGCCTGTTCTCTGTACTCTTTACAAGCATGAAGGTCTTCTTATCCTCTAAAAGCTTCACGCTGTCAAATGCCTTAAGTCCTTCTGCCGAATAGTAACGGAAACGAAAATCTCCCGCTTCTATTCTTTCGATAAATTCCTCATTTCCGGTGATCTTTATAAATATGGGCTCTTCTTCTATATCAAAAATAAAATCATGATATATTATCAGGAGGCTTTTGGAAATGCTCCCGGACTCAGCAAACAGAACAAAGGGCTTTATATTGACCTCCTGAAGCGATCCTTCGCTTACGGGAGTCTCTTCTTCCAAAACGGCCTCAGCTCCTTCCCCTGCTTCTTCCTCTGCTTCCAAAGGCTCGCTTTCATTAATTATCACCGGTGTCCCGTCTATGATATCATCCGGGTTAAAGTTTCCGAGTAACGGGACTATCGTCCCATCCTCCCTGTCGGTCATGAAAGCGTCTATGATATGGGATCCGGTTACATAGATCTCCCTGTCGGTCTCAAAATACACGGATTCCCCGTCCCCTGTACCTGAATCGGTCAGAAGCCTCGTGCCTTTTCTGACAAATATGCCCGGAACGGTATCGTCTATAATGGAGAAACAGACCATGGAACCCGCTGCCTTTGCGGAACGCTGCGAAATGTCGAGCATATTTACGAACTCTGTATGGTACCTGTCCATGACCCGGTTCGCCATATCGGTGTTTTCCTTCATCTGGATCGCAAAAAGCTTTGCGATGGTTGCGCCGATGTCAGGCTTTTCACCGTTATACTCCCATTCGGGCGTATATTCCTTTGCAAGCTCCCTTATTTTATTCTCTATTGCTTCTGTTGTGATATCATAAAGCTTCACGGCTTACTCATTGTCCTCCAGCCAGGATTCCTGTTTATCATTTATGGAACGGGTATCGTAATCCTCTGTGGTATCCTCGATTGCTTCCTCCGCCCTGTCGAGATAGAACGGGAACACCAGATTATCCCTTGAATTGGTCTCGGAAACCAGATAATCTATATTTATAAGCACCATCCCCCGGCGCTCATTGAGTTCGACCGTCACCTCCAGATCGGAAACCCTCGGCTCCTGCCTCATGATGGTCTGGGTTATGTCACGCCTTAAGATCGAGAGCATCGTGGTCCCGGTATCCATATAGGCATAATTTAAAATATCGCTTCCGAAGTCGGGCCGGGTGATCCTCTCCGTCCTCTGGGTCATCAGTATCAGATATAGCGCCTCTTTGACGGACTGGTTCCCCGACACCGTAACAAACCTCCCGGTAGCGGGATCTATCTGCGGCGGAAATTTGCATCCTGTTCCCAGAAATCTTTTATCGTCTGGCATGTGTGATAATTCTCCTAAGCTCAATAATTGCGGAAATGATTCCCTACCCCAGCTTTATCGGTGTCCCGGAAACCTGCACCGGGCCTCCGCTTGAAAGCTTCAACATGGAGCTCCCCTCCGCAGCCACATTGGCGCCGTTTATATTCATCCTGCTCTGGCTCTTAAGGCTTACGGCCTCGTCCGCCTCTACGCTGAACTTCTTGGCCTTTAAAGTCACCGCTCCGGTCTCTCCGTTCATGATAAGCGATATATTATCCCCTACCTTTATGGTAAGCTTCTTGGCCGCGGTAACCTCTATATGCCCCTTTTCCTCATCAGTCGAAAGCCTTATGAAATTTTTCTTATCCTTATCGGAAAGCTCTATGGTCTTCTTTTCGTTGTCAAAAACAAGATAATGTTTGTTAAGAGCCGTTTCTATCGTTATCTTGTCCTTGTCTCCGGCTTCTCCCCCGTCTCCCTCTTCTTCGATGACATCCTCGAAAATGATGGCATTCCCGTTTTTCGTGACGATCTTTTTATAACGGTTTTTCTCGTTAAAGGAGCCCGTAAGTATCTTATCATTGATCTTTGGTATGCAGCCCACGATATAGGGTCTTTCTATATTTCCCTGTTCAAAGGTGACAAGCACCAGATCTCCGGGCTCGGGAATGAAATAATGCCCGTAAATGCCTCCCGAAGAATGCTGTATGACCCTTGGCCACAAAAGCCTCGACATATCGGCCTCATTTCCTTCTCCGCCGGCTCCGTCGCTTTTACCTTCCTCCCTGGAAAGCAGGATAACGGAAACCCTTCCCGGCATGTCCTTATCATAGTTCTTAACTACCTGCCCGAGCATGACTCCCATGATGCGGGAATCACCGGTGTCGGTCTTTTCTATCTGTTTTTTCGATACATCCTCGATAATATCAAATATCGCCATGATCTTATTCCCGTTTGAAAAAAACTTTTGTATCCGGCAGGACCAATTCGGCATTTACATGCAAATACCTCATTTTACGGAGTTTGCACAGCCCTCTATGACCGTCCGGTACATATTCGACTCGAGAGTGTGCCGGACTCTGGTCAGGTAAAACAGGTTGTCAACGGGGCTTCCGAAATTCGAAAGCTCAACAAACCTCCCTGGCACCAGCTCCGGAAGTCCGATAAATTCAGCCTGTATGCTTCCGAGACGGTAATCGATGGTATCCGTCAGATATGCGGCCCGGTATCCGGCCTCCGCCTTGCTCTGCGCCGTGGGATCAAGATAAACGAATGACTGCTTCTCCACCAGGGGCTTCGCTTTATTGCCCAATGAGATCTTGCTGTTCATTTTCTTCTTGTCCCCAACATATTTACCCTGGTCCATATCGATATTCCTGACCTCCACGGAACGGACAAGTCCCGAAATATCGTAACCCACATCTATGCTCTTCATTCCCGAAAAAGGCGTCAGAGTAAGGAGCGGCGTCGTATTCTTCTTCGCTTCGATGAAATAGAGCGTCTTTCCGACAATGAAAAATTCGAAGTTAAATTTTTTCGCGGCTTTTACGATGAACTCATAATCGCTCTCCTCGACCATCTCCACCCGTTTATCCGAGGTCTGGGCATTTCCGCCCTGATCCTGCTTATCGGGAGTGTTGGAAATGTTTAAGGTCGTGAAATCCTGCATTTTGTCATCTTTCTGAGCCAGAAAAACATTTTCCGCAAGGATCTCCTTTACCGCATCGGAATAGCAGGTGGCCTTAAGCCGTCTGGAATGCCTGCCTGCCATCATAAGGCCTTTGGCATCCATGGCGGAAACCTCCACGCGGGGCTGCTCCTCCGAATCCTCCTTTGGTATGACGAAATGTACCCTGGCGATAAAGCCTCTGAACACCTCCCTGACCGTCGTACCGTAGCCTAAAAGAAAGATCACCGTGGAACCGAGGAAAAGATACTTTTTTACATCTTTAATATCATAGGTTCTTGCCTCGTCATCATACATCCCTGTCAGCGTAAAGGTCGCGATCCCGGCTTCGAAGCCGTTGCTTAACTCGATCTCCGCATCAGTCAGGGAAAGCGGCACATCCTCGGCCGTAATGTCCGTACCGTCCACGTAGATTCGGGCTAACGGCTGCTGGAAGCTCTCATATGCATGTGCAAGATCCTGAAAATTAAAATCTGCCATAATTAATAATGCTCCTAAAGGTTCAAAAGCGATCCGACCTTGCCTCCCAGCCAGTCCTTCCCCTGATCCATGAAGCTTTTTGCATCCCCGCTCGTATATGCAAAGCTTTCGCTGCCATTCTCAAAGGCATCCTTATATCTTGCCTGCCATACCGCAAGGGAAGCTCCGGAAAGCTCATCGTCATCCGCGCACATAATACTCAGGTCTACGGTGGCGCGGACAGGATCTCCCGTCATATTAAACATGCTGTACTGGGCCCGGACATTCCGAAGAGATCCGGAATAACTGAGATCCCCCCAGTTGAAGGTAATGATCCTCGTACAGGGGTTCCGTATGGCTCCTATAAAACCCTCCACCTCAGGCTGTACCGTGATTTTTTTAACACCGGCCGACAAGAACCCCTTCGCGACCCCGGTAATGGTCGCAGTAGGTGACGAGCTCAGTTTATCCCCCATAAAGGCATCCTGCGGATCGCAGGCGTCAAACAGGAGCTGTACGGACATCATGATCGTCGTGCTGCCCCTGGAATACTGAAGGCCATTATTACCTTTTCCGAAATCGGATTTCTGCACCAGTCCTCCTGAATGCCCGCTAAGATGCAGGGTGTTCGGATTGAACATAACCTTGTACCGTTTCCAGTTCTGGGTGGCGATGGACTGGAGCATTACGTCGTTGACGGTCTCTTCCTCACCGAATCCGGCCATTTTTCTTACAGCGTCCGTCAGAACACCGCTGTTGGTCATAGAGCCCCCGGCACTTTGGGCATATGAAAAAGCGTCGCCTCCATGGCCCTGACCACCTACGACCTTAATGGCATCCTTCTCAATTACCTCTCTCTCCCTGAGATCCATGATCTCTATTATGGCTTTTTCGATATTTCCCGTGTTATTTACAACGCTGCCCAGAATATCCATGATCTTCCCCTGTTTCGGTTATGTATAGTAAACGTTATATAGTAAACGCACAAAATACGTGCGTTTACTATAAAGTGATGCGCACAGCATATCCTTAAAGACTGAGGTTTAAGAAGCTGTTGTTTGTCGCTTTGGAAAGCGTGTCCATGATGCCTCCTTCGGTACTGCTGGTAAAGGTTTTATTAAACATCTTATCCCAATGCTCCCTGTCATAGTTTTCTACCCTCTTCTTACCGGTCCCGGGAGGACTCTGGCCCTGCTGGATCTGAAGCCTTACGATCCCCCGCACCGGAGCGCCTTTTTTATTAAACATAGTGTATTCACTGTCTATCTGGGTCACAAGTCCTCTGAAGCTCATACTTCCCCAGAAAAATATCACGCCTCTTGCCTGCGGGATCGATATCATCGAAAACAGGCCCTCCATCTGTCTCTGAACGCTGAACTCCTGCTTCTTATATCCAAGATATCCCTCGGCCACTGTATTGGCAATACTGCCTACGCTAAGTCCGGTAACAGGATTATCATTCAGCATAAAGGCATCCATGGGATTGACATTGTCAAACAGCAGGTCGCAGGAAAGCGTTGTCGTAACAGGCGCGTCACGTGTCTTCAGATTGATATCATCCGCCGAACCCGTGTAAGTAAGCTGTCTGCCCGCCGAGGTATCGAGCCTTATGGAAGAAGGATTATACTGCATTTCCAAAGCAATAAACCCGTTATTCTCCACGTCGGAGCGGATATCATTATAAGTGGAGGCGGAAGAGCCCCCGCTTTCAAGAGATTTCTCTGCCCGTTCCAGAAGCTTCTTATTCAGCCTTTTAGCGTCATTGATCGCGCTTCTGGTTTCTTTCGATATTTGGTTTTTTTCATCTGTTGTTTCAAGAATTTCAGTTTTATTAAGGCTGTCCACCGCGCGGACACAAAGCACGCACTTGACGTTAGTGCCAAGCACGCTCCTTCCTGCATTCTGAAGCGCTTTATTATATGAGCCCAAGTCCATGCCTTATATCCCTCTCCTGCTTTTTTCATTCCTGAGCCTTTTTTCCAGCTTATTAAGGACCTGTTCGGAAATGGCTCCGACCTGAGCCCTGACCCCTCTTGCGACAAGCGCGGCGATCTCATCCTGCTGCTCTCTTGTCGTCCTGTCAAGGGTCTCGGTATGTATATTCCTTACTTCGCTTCTGTGATCCAGGGTATGAACGGTCTGATCATTTATATTTACGGCTCTGTCCCTGGTACGGTTCACGGTATTCAGGAGTTCTTCCAGCTCTTCCGCCGTAAATGTCTCGTTCCTTCTGTGGATAAGCTGGCTTCCCTCATATTCCTTCACGGTCTGTTCGGGAGGCGGCGGAGTACTCTGCCTCTCCTGGAACCTTTGTATTTCCCTGGCAGCTTCTTCCAGATTGCTTCTTAACACCCTCGCTTCCCCGGGGACAACGGGCTCCCCCTGCGAAGCCTGCTGCGCCATCTGTAGAACCTGCACCATATCTCCCGGGATCAGCTTCTCGATCTCATGGATTATCTGTTCTCTTCTCTCTTCTCCTTCGCTCTCCTCCTGCGCAATAAGCTGAGTAAGCTGAAGATCGCCCGTTATCGCGGCAAGCGCTTCCCTCCTGGTCCTGTCGGGCCCGCCGCCCTCAGCTCTTTCCGGGGCATTAAGGCTCTTAAAGAGCTGCATCATCTGATCATAACGTTCCACGTTCTGCAGATTTCTTTCATTAAGCTCTATGAGCTGCTGCTCTAAAGAAACGGCCTGCTCGGGAGCGGCGGCTTCCGGGAAGGATTCCGGTATCATTTCCGTTTCACTGTAATATGACAGCGAAACAGGAGCAGTACCCTCCGGAATGCTCTCTGTAATGAACTCATTATAAACCGCTTCTTCGCCCGCCATCCGGTTCAGGCGGACAAAAGTATTCTCCGACGCGTTATACAGCGCGTTCCTAAAGGATATCTCGCTTGAGCTCCTCCTGTTTATATTGTCGATCTCACTGTGATAAAGGTTTTTTACAATATCCAGAAAGACAGCCGAATTGATCTCCTCCGTAACTGTGCTGTTATGGAGGTCTCCGCTGCTTAGTTCTCTTTCATATATATTATTGCTTATATACTGATAGCTCCGTCCCGCAGGCATGACCACGGGGGATTCTCCGGATCCGGCTTCAGGCTCTGTAGCCGCCTGCTCTGTCCTGTGGATAAGCTCGGTTTCTCTGTACTCTGTTCTCCGGTCTGTACGGGCTTCTCTTTGAAGCAGCCTTTCGCTTTCGATCTGCCTCTCGGAAAGCTCCCTTAAGACCTCGTTTGTCACATTTATTCCGGGAGATACCAGAGTCTCCCCTTCTTCCGAAGGACCCTCTCCTCTTTGCGCATATACCAGAGGAGCCTCTGTCCTCTGTTCCCGGGGGCTTTCCGTAACAACCGCGCCCGATTCGCGAAGCTCTCTTACTATATTGTTTTCAAGCTCCCTCTCAAGCTCCCGCTCTGTCCTCTGATCAAGCAGGGTGCGTATTTCGCTGCGGGAATCCCTTATCCCTTCTTCCGTAAGTACTTCTCTTACGGCATCTCTGACTGAAGGCTCTTCCCCTGGTGCTTCCCTTATCTGCCCGGTCTGCTCGTTCAGGGCTTCCGCCTCCGCTTCTCCTTCCCCGCCTGCCTGCTCTATCCTGTGGATAAGCTCGGTTTCTCTATACTCCGTTCTCTGGTCGGTACGCGATTCACTCTGAAGCAGCCTTTCACTTTCGGTCTGTCTCTCTGAAAGCTCCCTTAAAACCTCCGACGTATATATCCTTTCCGCCGGGGTTACGGTCTGCTCCTCCTGTGATGGAGCCCTGTCTCCTGACGCAGGCGCTGAAGGTGCTTCCGGTCTCTGATCCTGCTGCCTCTGCGCAGGGATCTCTCCCTCATTTCGAAGCTCTCTTATAATATTATTCTCAAGCTCGGTCCGAAGCTCCCTCTCTGTCCTCTGATCCGTACCGGGAACGGTCTCCCTGTAGGATTCCCTGACCCCTTCTTCTGTCCGTATCTCCCTGACAGTCTCACCCTGAAGGAGCTCTTCCCTGCCTTCCTCTGCTCCCCGGGGAAGAACCTGAGCCGAAGTTTCCTCTGAAGGCTCCCCGGCCGTGCCTGCCTGTTCCTCCCTGAGAATAAGCTCGGTTTCCCTGTACTGTGTTCTCAGGTCGGTGCGCGACTCACTCTGAAGGATCCTTTCGTTCTCGATCTGCCTCTCGGAAAGCTCTCTCAAAAGTTCGTTCGTATAGATCCTCTCCGAAGCGGCATAAACCTCGTCTGCCTGAGGAGGTGCCTCCGTTCTGCTCTCCGCTGTGATGACCGCATCGGGCCTCTGTTCTCCGGCACCCTCCGAAGGAACTTCTCCTGCTTCGAAAGGCTCTCTTATTATCCTGTTTTCAAGCTCCGAAACAAGCTCCCGCTCTGTCCTCTGATCCGTACGATAGACAGTTTCTGCCCGGGTTTCCCTTACCCCTTCCTCTGTCCGTATCTCCCGCACGGTCTGTATCCCTGGAAGCTCTCTTTCTCCTTCGGCTCTGAACGGCTTGGGCTCTTCTTCGGACACCTCTTCAACTGTTCCCGCTTCATTTCGGTAAACAAGCTCATGCTCATATTCCGAGAGCCTCTCGCTCATAAGCTCCCTTAAAAGCTTCTGGGAGGAGATCGACTGCTCCGTTACGGCATATTCCGAGGAGGAAAGGCTTGTATCGTAAGTATCGCCTGAAAAGCTCGCGACGGTCTGATATATCTCGGCGGTCTGCAGCCTGTTCATTATGATATTGCTTAAATACAGTTCATTTCTGTAAGGCTCGGTTTCGTCTCTGCCGGCAAGGACCTCCTGTCTCAGTGAATTCAGTTCATTCCTTATATTCTCGTTTTCGATCTGCGGCCCTTCTATATTATAAAGCCGCAAAAACCTCTGCTCATCCCTGGACTGGTCAATATAGCGCCTGACCTGTGACATGAACTTTTTATCGTCGCGTATCCCCAGCTTATAGAGAACATCCGTGATATATGTCCTGTCCTGATAGGTAAGCTCGCCCTTGGCCGATATCAGGATACGGTTTAAGACGTTGTTTACTATATTAAGCGTTTCCTCGTGCCGGCTTTCGAAAAAAGTCTGACCGGCAGCCGTGACCATCCCGCCCTCTGCTATATATATCTCAGGCGGAGTCGTAACCAGGTGAAGAAGCTCCTCGGAGTTTAAATCATTGCCCATAAGGCTGTAATTTCCGACGAGCCTGCTTTCAAAAAGGCTGTAATCCCTGATAAAATCTGTTCGGCTTGTAAGCCTTAAAGGCTCCCTGATACTTAACATCCTATACTAACCCCGGATTGAGCTGATTCACGAGGAAAAGTTCCCTGTAGGCTATCGTGGTGGTCTCGGTATGAAGCCTGCTCTCTTCACCGTTAAGCTCCCCGTATTCCTTTGCGGTCACCGTGCAGCCGGTAAAGATATAGGCCCTCGCACAGTTTGTAAAGCTTATGCTGCTCCAGCCTTCCCTCGGAGTCCGGTTAATATAAAGTACCAGCGGGAGCGCCAGATCCGTTCCCAATGCCAGCGGGTCTACAAATAACGTATTAAAGCTCGAATTATAGGATATCCCGACATATCGCTCAACCTGGAAGGTAAAGGGCTTGGAGATGGGCTTTCTCAGCATATGAACATAGTCGTTAAGCCCGCCTTCCTGATAGTATTCAAATTCATTTTCCTTTGTAAAGACCTTGACGGATCTTACAGGGCAGAAAAACATGGCTTCAACCTGAAGCGCGAAGCAGAAAGCTCCTACCGGATTTTCATGTGAACTTGTCGTACGGGCCATGATGGATCACTCCTGTAAATATATCTGATAACATACCCGGGATTACCCGGCTAAACTCATTATTGCAGAAAACGTTTACCCGCACAGGGCCTGCCGATACAGACACTTTATAGCCGGAAACTGTTTTCTTTACGCGGAACATTGATTTGATCAGTGTCCCCTCAGAACGAAATGTTTGAAGCATGCATATCCAGAATGCTCTTTTCTTTTCTGTCTTTGGAGGGATTGAGGGCGGCATTTATTCCGGAAATTTCCCTGCACCATTTCCTCCTCTCCCTGTGCTCAAGAGCAAGCACGCTGTCCTCGCTCCAATGGAAATAGTACGATATGAAGGACATTTCCCTGTAAAGCTCCTCCTCAGGGTAGAGCCTCAACCCTCCCCGGTAAAATTGAGGGGCACCGTAAAGCTCTTTCCGCAGTCCGGACAGACCGCCGTAAGGACCGGAGGCTCGATATCGTTGATCCTCTGGTACATATCCTGAAGGAATGCAAGATCGGCAGTGAACATTTTTTCGATATGGGTCGCGGTCACCGTTTCCAGCCCCTCTATCTGCGTAACTACCTTAGAAAGAATCACGATAGTCAGATAAGAAGGATTCTGCAGTACCCTCGGATCCCTGGTCGCCGTAATCTCATCTCCGGCGGTCGCCAGCCTCATCTTTCCCCTCTTATGCACCTCTCCGGCATTGTCGATGTAGCCCTTCGGAAGGGTGAAATCATATACTGTTTCCATGCTGTAACTCCTTACTGCCTGTATTATTTTTAAGATCGAACCAAAATCATGTTATGCTGCGTATTTTTTATAAGCCGTGAGACAGTATCGGCCACCTCCTCGAACGGCTGTTCCACGATCCACGATCCGCTTCTTTACCAATTCACACATCTGCCAATAAGCCGTGAGAGGAGTGCCATACTGTCTCAAAACAATCAGAACCGTTCTGATCGAAGGCGAGATCGATCCCGAAACAGTTTGGCGCGAGGGCTCTTCCCGAGCGCCTTACTGTTTCGTGGATCAGCTCACCGGAGAGAAGGTTCGTTTTGAGACAGTATCGGACACCTCCTCGAACGGCTACTACAAAATCCTCGATCCGCTTTACCAACTCACACGTGCTCATGAACTTTACGAAGCCTGCGGGCACCAGGCGCTAGCTTCCGGGTACCCGCCGGCCTTAAAAGTCCGCGAACTAACAAAGTTTTTTGAATCAGATAATTCTAACCTTCCAAAGTTTACATTTCAAAAAACTTTGGTTAAGTATTAGGTATCTGAAGCTCCTCGTAAGCTACCTCCATAGTCTCGATAGCTACATCCGAGGTCTTTGCATCCAGATCAGGAGCCGAGTATTTGGTAACCCAGGCGTTCTTTAACAACCATACTCTGTTTGCAGCCGAATTGGACGTTACCGGCTGCTGGGGAGAGCCCATGTTAATATCGATAAGCTCGACGGTAAGGTCGTGTCTGGGATAAGCGCCATCCTTTCTGCGCTCCGAAACACATTCGATGATCCAGTCCTTGAATGTGCTGTTCTGGATATAACCCATCTTAAAGGTAACGTTCCCGTGCTTTACAAGTCCGGGAATCTTTACCGGAGCAAGCGAGGCTGAATTGCCCTGCCTGAACTCAATAACATCTACAGTACCCTCTATACCCGTAACCTCACTGAATGCAGCCGTACCGGTGATCTCGGTACTGCTGACATAGAAATTCATCTTAGTAAGCGGATAGTAGGAACCATTATTAATATACGGATCTGCTGCCATAATATATCATTCCTTTCTATAAATATTTTCGACGCATTTGTATCCGGCCATTCATGCGGCCGGTCTCAGGCTTATTCTCCGCCTCCGGCTTCGGAGGTGAACTGGGTCAGACGGAAGATTACGAATTCCGCAGGTCTCGAAGGAGCTATACCGATATTGCAGATAAGCCTTCCGTTCAGGATGTCGTCTCTTGACATCGTGGTAGGCCCGATCTCTACAAAGTAGCTTGTCTCCGGTGTATCGCCTGCTAACATTCCGTTTCTCCAGAGCCCGTCTAAGAATCCCGAGATAGAAAGCTGTACCCTGAGCCATAAGGAACCGTCGTTAGGCTCAAATACAACCCAGTTGGTATTTGCCTTGATGCTCTCTTCAACAAAGATGAAGAGCCTGCGTACGTTGACATATTTAAAGGCAGCGTTGGAGGAAGCCGTGCGGGCTCCCCAAACCCTGATGCCCTGTCCCGGGAGCGCCCTTATAAGGTTTACTCCTGCAGGATTCAGGATGTCCTGTTCTCCCTTGGTATAATTGACCTTAAGTCCTGTACAGAAAACCGTCTCATTGGCGGGAGCCTTGTGGACGCCTCTGTTGACATCCGTCCTCGAGTAAATTCCCATTACTGCGCCTGAGGGCGGGATAAAGTCGGGCTTATTGGATGAGCGGTCAAATACCTGGATCCAGGGATGATACATTGCCGCATAGGTCGAATCTATGATGCCTCTGTACTCGATAAGATCTTCCGTCTTATACATGTCGCCGGGCATATCGATGACCGCGAAGCGGCTCCTGGTATTCTCGCAATGGCCAACCAGTGCGACCAGGACCTCCGGAATAGTGATTCCGGGAATAGCGAGCATGCTCACTACGTTATTCTCAAGGAAAGCCTGTAAGCCTGTGCGCTTGCCGGGACCCTTATCCTCGCCGACAAAGGTCATGGCATTTACTTTGGATATGGAGCCGTCTGCTCCTCCGTCTAAGAAGAACGCACCGCTTTCGTTTCCTTCTCCGAGAATAGCCTCTACCGGATTACCCGCTTCCTCCATGGGCTCGACGCTTACTGATACAAGCTCGCTGTTGTTGAGCTTGGCGCCGATATAACGCGGTGAAGACATGTTGAAGCTTAATTCCGTATACGTTTCCGCCTCGTCGCCATAACGGACCCCCATGTCCACGGTCACGAGGTACAGAAGAGCCTTGGGAATAATGGAATCATCAACTGCTTCTTCCGGAATGTCATTCTCAAAGGTGATGGTACGGTCAAATATGGTCTTGATCCTTGTATAGGTGTCCTCGAACACAACAAGATCGCCTTCTCTGAAACCGTCAACACTCTTCGCAACATAACCTGTTTCAGACTTTGCTATAAGCTGAAGTCTCTGTTTCTTTACCGTATTTAAGGTTACCTGAAGCTTATTTCCCCAGGCACCCGGGTTCTTTGCCGAAACCGTCAGTATTCCCTGTTTTGCCTCGGCGCAAACCGCATCCTCGGGAGCCACCCTCATTACAAAACAGCGCGTTCCGCCGTTTGCGAAAAACTGCTCTACGCTGTTGGCTAAAAATCTGTACTCCCCATAGGCAAATTCGCTCAGGAATCCGCCATACTGCTGGGTAAAACTCTTAAAATTCGTCACAAGCTGCGGCACACCCACAACGGGGCCTCTTTCAGCCATGCCGATAAATCCTGCTGTACTTGTGCCTACTCCCTCAACGCTTCTGGGAGAGTTATCATACTCTTCCACATAGACGCCGGGTGATAAATATTCTGCCATCTTATTATTCCTTTCTTAAAATATATTCTATAAGCGGATAGAGTCTGCTCAGGCAAACTCATCATCGCCAAAAATACCCTGTCCGCGCCGATTTACGCAGTAAATCGCGCTTAGGCATAAACGCGGTTTATGCCGGTCCGGACCGTTCTGCGGGCCGGATCATTTCCTGTGATACTTTTGACCCTCTGAAACCGAAAAAACCGGTTCAGAGCTAAGATATCTGTACTTTGGCCTGGCCGGGAACAGTGATGGTTATCTGTCCGGCGTAAGCGCATACCAGCTTACAATCCTGCGTAAGACACGGTTTGCCGCTTATTAAGACCTTGGGGTTTGTCGGTATGAAGCTTGCGGTCTGCGGAATGCACGGCTGGGGAGTAAGCACTCCTAAAGCCGCCGCGGTAGCTGAAGCCACCTGAGGATTAGTGAGTGTGGTACACATTCCAAAAGGCCCGACATTGGCAATGGACGCCGCATCCATAATGGTGCCGGCAGGTTTTCCCTCCGCGACAACCACCGTATTCTGGGTGACCTTTAAAGGTGCCGGCGCCGTGCCGAAAGAGCACATCAGGTTTGCTCCCATTGCTGTAAGCATACTCATTTCAGTTCTGTATCCTCCATATCATTAAAATCCACAATCTGAAACCTCGTATCGTCCCCAACCTGATATCTCACCATATACAACAGCTTTTCGCCGTCATAACGCACTCTCAGGACATAGTCTCCGTTCTTTTTAACATTTCCGTAAATTATACGGCAGAACTGTGCGCCCTGGACGGTATCCGTCGGTAACGGGTTTCTGAGCCTGAAGGATTGATACGTCACCGTATTAGTCACTTCAATCTTTTCATAGCTTTCCTTTTCCCTGTCCACCAATCCATAGTATCCCTCACTAAGGCGCGCCCCGCTTAAAGCTGCATAATAAACCGTCATGATATTCTTCTTAGGGTCGTATGCCTGATAGCTGCATAAAGGTTTATTCAGGTTTACTGCTTCAATAGTCTTAAGAAAAGGAAGATTTCCTTTGAAGTCTATAAACCTCCGGCCTCCGGCCGCACTCTCAGATGGCATCAGGAATGCGTCACAGACGGGCATACGCTCGTCAAGAGAAGAATAAACTATCGGAACCTCATATTCCTCAAACCCAAATGCTTTAATATGCATGAGAAAGTCTTCTCTGCCGGTATTGATAAAAATATACGTCCCGCTTCCTCTTCTCCCGGGCCTTACTGGCTCTCCGTCCTTCAAAAACAAAACATTGCTTTCCTCTACCTCCGCTCCTGTAGTCGTATCAAAAAGCCTGACCAGAAGATCCAGCCTTGCATGGATAACAGAAGCGCTCATTTCTCTACCCTCCTTCCCTTAAATAAAATACCTGCGGCAAAGATCAATAATCTTCTTCGCCCGTGACATGCAGTCCGAAGCTTGCCTCGACGACTCTCGGTGTTTCGATGATATCGCCGCTCGACAGGTAAACGGGCGCCGCCCTGTAAAACAGGCTGATCTGATAAGGCTTGTTGATCGCCTGCCATACCCTTACTTTCTCCTCTAAGCTTATCTTCGCCTGAGACAGCGTAATGGGAGGTTCTTCTGCCGTAAGCCACGACTGCAGAGATTTCGGATTGACAGCATTATTGTCATTTATGATCTGCGCCACACGTCCGATGATTTTCTGTATATCCGGCGCCTTAAGTCCCATCTGGGAGGAGCCGTTTATAAAGACCATATAGTATAAAGCATATGGCCTGGGCGGTTTAAGAAGCTCGGCCCTGCCCCTTTCAATGAGCTTGGGGGTAGTGACCTGGATATCCTCGACGATATCATATAGATAAAGTCCTACGATATAGTCGACATCCTGCGACAACGGGGAGGATATCTCGATATTATTCGGCGAGGGTATGGGTTCGGGGCACATCTTCTCCCTTAAAACCCTCACGATATATGCACTTACATCTGAAATTATAGGATAATCTGCCATTTTCTAATTCTCAAAATTCCCTGAAAGTTCCTTAGCCTGCGCCTCCATTGTGTCCGTAAGGCACACCGCATAGCTGCTGCCGTAAATATATTCCGCATCAACACCGAAATAGTTCTTCGCATCATCCTCAGAGATCATTGGATCCGCAGCCTTAACCACGGCGTTGCTTAAAGTCTCCGAATCACCGGAGTTTCTTTCAAGGTTAACGCTTCCGGTCGTAAATATATAAGCGGACGCCCCCTGGCTCATGGTTGCCGTATTCTTCCTGTCGTCATAGAGATATCTGTACGGAGTGCAGAGCCCTATTGTCTTTAAGCTGATGTATTTCGGTGTCTTATCCCTGTACTGCCCGTAGAGATATTTATTGTTCATCGACCTCATATAGTCCGCCAGGTTCGCACTGATCCTCCCCGCGGCGCTGTTCCCGCTTCTTGCGAGCCTTGAAACGCTTACCGTCGCCACGGCCACATCGGATTCCGAGAGCTCTGCGAGGGGCTTTCCGAAAGCCGCTTCAAGCGCTTCGGTGATCTGCGCTTCGTTCATCGCGCTCCCCGGCTCACCCGATGCCGCGGCCGCCTTCTGCTTCATATCGGAAAGGGCATTGTCTATAGTCTTCATAAGCTCGTCGGAAACACCACCACCGCCTTCACTTTGCGCCATGTCCTTTATTTTCTTAAGATCGTCAAGGATCTCCGAGGCGGAAGCCCCGTTTGCCGTCTTTGCGAGAGTATCGTCTATCTTTTTCTTAAGCGCGTCCGAAGCGCCTGCCTTATCAGCCCTGTCCTTGACGGTTCCGACCATGTTAAGCTTATCTGCTGTGTTCGGTTCGGCCGTCCCGATCTTATCTATCGCCTTGTCAAGCGCATCAATGACTGCCGCGTCGGCGCCTTCACTCTGTGCCTGTTCTTTGGCCTTTGTCAGATCGTCTGCGACCTCTGAGTTGGCTGCTCCCGAAAGAGCCTTCTGCGCCGCTGCATCCAGCTGGCCTTTAATATCATCCGATGCGCCTGCCTGCTCTGCCGCAGCCTTTGCCTCTCCGATCGCGCCCGCGGCATCCATGGCTGCTGCCGCATCTCCTCCCGCGCCTGCACCGGCTCCTGCAGCGTCTCCTCCTGCACCGGCTCCTGCCGCTCCGCTCAGTTTATTTATTGCATAGTCCGCCGCTTCGATAACCGCTCCCATGGAGCCGTCACTTTCAGCCTGGTCCTTGATCGAGTTTAAAGCGTTCACCGCGGAAGCCCCCACGCTGTCCGAGGTCGAACCGTCTCCCGAGGCCATGGTGTTAACCCCGTCCTTAAGGGAATCGTCTATATTGTTTAACATTGCCTCCGAGGCGCCTGCATCCTGAGCCCTGTCCTTAATCTTTGAAAGCGCGTCAACCGCTCCCATTCCCGCAAGTGCCGACAAAGCCCCCGAAATATCCGCCTGAGGATCGTTTGCAAGATCAGCCAGGGCATCACTTAAGATGGAATCAGCCAGAGCGTCACCTGACTTTTCCCCCGTCTTTGCCTCTTCCTCGGCTATATCCTGATCAACGGCCGCGATCTGCGCGTCATAATCCTTCGCTCCTGCCAGGTCATTGTCATCAAGGGCAGCATCCCTCTTTCTCTGGAGCTCTTCCTTCTTGTCATTCAGCTCATCGAGCTTTGTCTTAAGGCTGTCGTCAGAATCCTTGATCTGACCGGACATATCTTTAAGCCATTTCAGATGACTGTCTATGGATCCGTTGGCTCTTGAGGAGAATGCGTCTCCCTTTACCGAGCCATACAGTCCCTCCGTCCAGCTTATCGCGCCCTGCACATAGGTCAGTGCCTTTGGAGCAGTCTCCCTCTGTTTATATGCGTCAATAAAGAACTCAAGTTCCGACCTTCTTGACTCAAGCTGAGCCATCTGCGTATCCAGGGCGTTGTCCGCGGAAGAGGCTCCGGCCCCGGAGGAAAGGGCTGCCGTGTATTCGGCTCCCGCGCCTTTTCCCAGCTCCTCCTGATACTTGTCCTCCGCAAGCCCCAGGAGCATGGTATCGAGGAGATTCTTCTCACTGTCTGAGTGCTTTATGGTGTTCTGTTTGATATTATTTAAATCCCGAAGATATATGATCGGGCCGCCCGCACCGGAGGCATCGGCTTCTTCGATCACCTGCTTTGAGTACTCATATTCGGCATGTCCAAGGATCGAATCATTATCGGACAATGCGCCGGCAAGATAATTTGAATGGCTTGTCTGGCAGCTCTGGGATCCGTCCATGATCGCATCCGTCAGGGTCGAATCGGCGGAAAACGACGGTCTGGGCGTAGGATCATTCTTGTCTTCATCCTTCTCTGCCTCCTCCGCCTTGCCCTCAAACTTATCATAGGTATCCTGAAGAGGCTCCCACCACTCGCCCTCATCCGAATTTTTGCTGGAAAATACATATGATCCCGATTTACTGCTGTTTGTAAACTCATGGCTTACCGCATCTTTTAATTCAATGATATAGTCCGGATCCTGCTCCTCCACTTCATATCCGTCAGTGGAATCCGGTGCTTCCGATTCGTCATCGCTTGAGGAATCCTTGAAATCCCCGAAGGTCGTATAATAGGCGCCGCCCGTAAGATCACGCAGTACGCCGAGGACATTGACCTGGTCTACGGCAAGCTTCTGCATGACTATGGCACGCCTTGACTGGTCAACCTTGCTCATTAAAGAATAAACGATATCCGCTTCCTCACTCTGTCCGGAGGACTTTAAGCTCTGATAGCAGGCAAACAGCCTTTCAAGATCGGCGTCATACTTATCAGTCTCGTCATCCGAAAGATCAAGGGAAAAAAAGGTCGTAAGGAGCTGGTAAGTATACACGTCGGCTCTTGTATTTCCCGTATTCTCCGAATTCTTACTCTTAAGATAGTCCTCGATGGAGATCTCATCCACGTCGGTAGACCCCGCATACTGGACCCAGAGACTCTCAAGCTCCGGAAGATTCTTAAGATTGTAGGGATCCGGCACATCGAAAGGATTTACGGCTTCTCCGCTCATAACATCCGTCATGGTCCCTGAAGAATCCACATAATACTGGACATAAAGCTCACCGATCTCATCATCAGATACCGCGATCCCGCTGTCCATGATATCGGTCAGCCCGCCGGCGTTTGTGATATCAAACCATGCGCCGTTTGCAAGCTCCGATTTATAGTAGATCGAGGTCTGGTTCGAGTCACTGCCGCTCTGCTCGGCCTGACTGTAAAGCTCGTCGGTCACCGCGCTGATGTGTATTAAGTATGTCCCTATAAAGAGCATTGAATCCTCAATTTCATGGGTGGATGCGTACTCCTTGTATTTCATCGCACTCTTTTCACTGAACACCGCAAATACATCATTCATGAAAAAGACCGCAGTGCATGCGAAGGCCGCGACAACAGCAACGACAAGCCATATTCCTTTTTTGATCTCAAATTTCTTTTTACTGCTGTTCATTCTTCTTAATCTTTTTATTCACCGCATCAAAATACGCCGCATACTTAAAGCTCTGGTTTTTGTCGTAAAGCTCCACCTTAAGCTCTGCCATATTCGCGGAGACAAGGCTCAGATGAGTAAATCCCTCATCGACGGATACCGGTTTTCCGTCGCCCAAAGGCTCTCCTTCCTTTGTAAGGATCCTGAAATATCCGATACCCTCGCTTTCAAGCGGGATTATCTTTATAGTGGAAAGGCCGGTTATATCGCTGACAGTGATCTCATAGGTCCCGACATCCCCTGATTCCTGCTTGCGGATGTTCATTGCTGTGGTAACATTAAGCGTACCGGACTCCTCCTCCGGATCGATCGTGCAGTCATCTACAAACTCAGAGCCGTTATAGAGTCTGATAATGACCTTGTCCACCCTTTCCTTTGTAAGCGTAAGTTCCCTTAAAGACTGATCCTTCGGGATCCTTCCCCCGACCTGTACGTTATCGCACCAAAGCTCGAAATCCGTGATCTCCACCGGAAAATCCTCCGGGATAAATATGGAAAGCTCAAACAGCTGGCGCTGGATGATCGGCTTTAAAAAATATTTCGCTTCCTTTGTATCCTTCTCGACATAGCTTTCCCCTACAACGGCCGCATGCAGATCAGCATCGGTCCCGGTAAGAAAAGCGCTGATCCCTCCGCAGGTCAGTCGGTCAAAAGAGGACTGGGTATCAGTATATAGCTTCATGGTATCTAACATCGCATTCTGCAGCTCCTCGAACTCGTCCTGCGCATCCTCGTATTCCTCAAAGGTCATGAGCCCCATGCGGTTCTTCACCTCATATTCCTTAAGGGTTTCCTCCATTGCCTTCAAGTCCTTCTGGGCCTGTTCATATGCCGTGCGTACCGAGATATACTGGTTGAAATTATCCTCCACGTTCTGATCGAGTTCTGTCCTGGCTGCCTCTTCATCCTTTCTGGCCTGTATATAATCCAGCACATTCTGGTAAAGGACATAGGGATCGTCTTCGATATAACGGATACCGTCCAGATCTCCTTTAAGCCATTCCCTCGGGATCCAGATCAGAGGGATCCACCATACCCAGACGATGGGGATCCTGCCGTCCCAGTAGCTGTCGATCTTTTTTAAAAATTTGTCGTAATCCTTCTTGAAGCCCTTGGTGCTCACCTTCTGGCCGTTAAGCGCCTGGCTTATATATCCGGAGATCAGTGAAGTGTCTTTTCCGTATTTGCCAAGGATAAGGCTGTAGTTAGTCGTCAGCTGGGACTTAGCGGTCGTAGCCGCTGCACAGGCTTCGTAATAATTCTGATCCCTGTCTTCGGTATAGGTGATCAGGGCAGGGAGCATGGACCTGTCGATCTTTGCCTCGGTATAGGGCTTTTCAAAGGTATAGCCGGTTGTCACGTCAAGGCCTATCATCTCGGACAGCCTTTTCAGATCCGCCGCGAGCGTCCTTTTTTCCCCGGCGATGGTATTGTTCAGGGTATCCGCTTTTTTCTGCAGGCGCTCGACATCACTCTTGTTCGCCTCACCCATCTTGAGCCTTGCCTGGTTATGGGCGATACCGTCATTCAGGGCTTCAAGCTGTTCCTCATGGAACGCCAGGTTATCCTGCGTCGTTACCAGCTCAACATACAGGTTGGTGACCTTCAGATTTACATCGAATACGGTATCCTGAAGCTTATGCTGCGCCACATCAAGGTCCGAGGCAAGCTGCAGGGGCTTGAACTGGAATTCCGAGGCCTGTGAAAAATCAGGCTTCTGCGGGAATTTGAAGTTTAAAAGCGGCGTCCACCTGAAGGTCGACAGATTTTTCTTCTTAACCTTCAGAGCCTTTAAGGCACTGTCTCTTGCTGCCTGCTTGGATGACACATTCATCTCTGCCGACTCGTAAGCGTCGCTTGCCTGCAGCGCAAGAGAACGGGCGGCGCTTAAGGTAAGCACCCTGTCCGCGGCCTTAACCTGTACCGTAAAGAAACAGGTGACAGACGGCACTGTCATTGAAAGCGAAAGGAGCATCGCCACTGCCCTTTTTATCAGTCTTTTCATAAAAAATGTTCTCCAAATGGAAATGATCCGGTCTGTAAAACAGACCATGGCGCGGGAAGCTTTATAATCAGAGTCTGCCTAACTTTCTCCTCCCGCATCCGATATCTCATAGAAGAAGAACCTTCCGCCCCGCTCCCTGCATATAAAGCTGTAAGCAAGGCTTCCCTTCTGATAAGTATATACGTATACCGAGTAATTACTGTCAAAATTATTCACGATAATATCATCCGAATATACCGCATTCGTCTCCATCGACACCTTCCCCTTGAGGGCTTTTTTATCGTCGTTTCTTAAGTTGATGGCTATGGCTTCGGGAAGCGTCACGACCGAATTGCCCTCATATACGGGGGATCCCAGGATCTGATCAAGCTGTCCCGCATCTACTGCCACCCTTTCACCGACCCTGAAAGTGTCCTGAAGCACATACACGGTTTTCACCTTCATCGTATCGTCGGCGGCGCTTCCGTCGCTCACCGCATAATACAGTGCGTCTATATCGGGAAGGGACATGACGATCCCCGTATCGTCGGTCGCGTCCTCATACATGACCTGGCTGCCCTTGTACATTTCCCTGACCCCTGCGGCATCCTTGCCAAGGAGCTCTCCGTAGACGATCATGTCCGAGGAAAAGGTCCCCTGATAAACAGGCTCGTCCCCGTTTCCGTAAAGAGTCCCGGCACCCTCCTTATGGCCCGCCGAGAATTCACCTTCATATTCCCTTGTGCCGTCCTCCCTGAAAAGAGTACCGCTCCCCTCGTAAAGATTTTCGTGGAAAGTACCGGTATAGCAGAGCGCCCCGCTCTCGTAATACTGCTTCCCGTTCCCCTCATACATGTTCTTTTCGAAGGTTCCGTTATATAACGTTATATCATCCGGGGAAAACAGAGTGCCCTGTCCCTGGGCGTAGCCTTTCGACACGTTCCCCTCATATGCGAGGAAACCGGACTTTCCGGTTATCCTGACGTTCCCCTCCGCAAGCCTTAGAAGGATGGAATTGTACTTATAGGTCCTAAGCCCCTTGTTATCCGTAAAAGAAGAAAACAGCTTTGTCGTCGAGCTTATATACCAGAAGCTCAGTACGCCTACGATCACGATTACCGCATAAGCCAGGCGTTTGCTTATCATCCAGCCGAATACGGTGAAGTAATCATCCTTATTCTTGGGCTTGATATTCAGTACCTTTGTAAACAGATCCCTTACAATGCTTGTAAGCTTGGCCCGTATGAAATTCCAGCTTGTCCACATCCTGAGCTTTGCAAGGATGTTTACGAACCTGGATTTTATTGTAGATATTAAAATACTGAATATATTACCGCCCATAATGCCTTTTATCCCGAAGTTTTTTATACTGGTCCGCAAAACGGCCCGTCATGTCATGAATGATCCGCGCCGGCTGCGGCCTATCTTCCGTAATATGTCGCCCTGAGCCTTCCGGCGGCTATGGGGTCTGCCTCCCCGTTAAGATATCTCTCGCATTCAAATATATACCATCTGACTATCAGATCTTCCGGACAGTCCCTTAAGATCTCTGAGAACTGGTTCCTGGCCCTGTAATAATCTCCCTTGTGGAAAGAGGCTAATGTCTTCTCAAACTTCTCCCTCTGAACTATCTTCTGCTGCCTTTCCTTTGCCGGACAGGCATCTAAGATCTCATACAGCCTTATCCTGAAATCTTCTATGGCTATGAAACCTATGTAACGGTTCTCGCCGATATCCTCCCGGTTCAGGATATCCTCGGTCACCACCATCGGGACCATCAGCTCCTCGAACCATATCGCATAATTCTTCATCTGCTTTATATACTTCGTTGTAAGGAAGGAAAGGCTCTGAGCCCCTGCCCCCACAATGCCGTAGGTAAAGTCATCTCTGTAAAGGAAGGCGGAAACAAACTCCGAATCATCGTCAAAAGCGTTACGGTGAAGGAATCGGTTCGTCTTTTCCATTATCCTTGTATCCTCATGAAGGAAAAGATAATCCATGGTTCCGAGCGCGCTGTCATAGGAAACCAGTATCCCGTCATTTTCGTCCGTGAATTCCGCCATGTAGGTTACGATATTCACTAACCCCTTTATGCTCCTCTTGTCATCAGACTGCATCCCGATGGAGAACAGAAGAAGCCTCCCGCTTTTATGCACCATGCCTCCGTTTGACACATCAAATATGGAATCCTTATCCATGATGGTCTCGATATTCTTGGGAGCAAACCGGTAATAAGCTTCATAAATCCTGAATTTCTCATGATTTATATCCTGCATTTTCTTATAGAGCTCGGAGAGCGAGGTCCACATCGCCCTTACGTCCCTTGCGGGAACCTGCGGTATATTCTTAAGCTCCCTTCCGAGAGCCACGTTCTCTATGGCATTTACAAACTGCAGCAGGTCAAGCGACTGCAGATACATAATGAGGGCGATCGCCGCAGAACCTATAAGGAACGCGAGGATGACCGACGGAACCAGCCTGTAATATGATGACCAGAACTCCTCATTTGAAAGCCCGTTTCTGCATATCCCGGTAAGGGCAAGAGAGGGATCCTTCGATCCGACGGCCTTATATGCGATGGCATTCATCCTGATCCCATCCGGATATATGGTCTCCATCGCCATTTCCGTCCCTGCTCTTTTGTTTAATTCCTCCCTGAGATCGATAAGCTCCCTTCCGTACACGTATGAAGCATATACCATATTATTGCCGCTGAAGGAGGCAAGGATCCTTCCGTCATCAAGCCCGAGCACAAAAACGTCGGCAAACACCGAAGGATTGCTTCCGCGCTCAATAAAATCTTCAAGCCCTGAAGCAAGCTTTCTGTAATCCTCACTTAAATAAAAATCCTTTTCATTGAAATCTATCCCATCAAAGCTTTTCATATAATCGAGTTCCGCAGACAGCGCCATCTGCGCATACTCCTGATAATCGATGTCCAGGCTCTTTACATAAGTAGCTCTTGCAAAAAACAGCCAGCATATGAGGAGAACGATATAAAGGACTTCCGTACCTACATAGATGTACATCATCCGGTTCTTTTCAACAAGCAGCCTGAAAGCCAGCAGGATAAGCAGGATGCCCGCGATAAGAGCGCATGCCCACAGCGCTATGAACGTCCGGTAGAAGGAAAGCTTCTGCACCGTATCAAGCGTAAGGTGATCAACCGCATTTCTTATTCTTGAATCCATCATAAAGGGACCGTACGGCTCCTCGTTATCCGTGAGCACATATAAGGAAGCGTCTCTGTATAACGCATCCACATAGAATGCTCCCCCCGGATCGTCCCTGTATATAAAGACCTCAGGCTCAGACGGCTCGGCTGCTTTTTCATCCTTGTCTTCCGCGAGGCTTTCCGGATCCTTCAGCTCAGATCCGTCCACGCTGTAAACATTTATGCTTTTCCCGTCATATGCGACCGCAGTTACATAAAAAACCTGGTCGCTGTAACTCAGGCCTGTAAGTTCTTCATTCGGGTCGATAAGGAATTCATCGGTCAGCCCGAGCATGACAAGCGAGGCATCATAGGCGACCGCCCTTAAGGTCGTCTGCAATTTCCCCTCTTTGACCCTCGTGGCCGAATAAAGGGCATAAACATTACCTTCCGAAACACAGATCTGTTCTATCCTGTTGCAGTCCACGGCCTCCGCATTGACGATTTTTGTTGCTGAACCGTTATAATCCAGAAGATAGAGATATCCCTTCCCATGCCAGTTTTCGTAATAATAAACGCCTGCGGTAGTCGCTACCCCCCTGCTGTTCTTCGTGTATGCGGGCACATGGGGATTTGAATCCATAAACCACGACAGAATAAGCACCGAAGCCAGAACGGTCAATATGATCAAGACTATCATTATGCGTTTGCGCATTTTCATTTCAGATCTGTTCCTTATAATAAAATCAGTTACGACTGTTCCAAAGCTACTGCACCAGTGACTCGGTTCCTATCTTCTTGAAGCTGTTATAGAATAACCTGAGGAAAGGTATGTCTCCGACCACGAGGTTGGTAATGAGAAGAATAATGGCTACGATCGCGGCTATAAGGCATACCCAGAACAGTATCCCGAACAGCGTATCCGAATTCCTGTGGAAGAAGGCTTTGATCCTTCTGATTATATTCCCCTTCTTTACCGGAGTGGCCGCTATCCTCATGTCGCGGTACAGCTCGGTGAACGTGCTGTAGCTCTTATTCGCGACCTTTTTCTGAAGCAGCTCATAGACCACGCTTTTTTCCCTGGCCTTTGAGGAAAGGAGCTCAAGGAGTATATCAGCGCACTCTGTGGCGCAGTCCCTCTCGGTGAGGGTTATATCAAGGGGTTCAAAATCCATCCTGTAGCTTAAATAAATATTGTCATCCCTTGCGATATTTAAAAGCCACTGGTTAAGTATGAGGTATAAAATCGGGGATTTAATACCGGAGGTCATGCAGGTTAAGATCAGGTTAAAGCATATCTCCTCACACCGCTCAAGTGTATAGGCCTCCCCAACATAGAAGTCTTTCAGGGCTCTCTCGGTCCTGTACGGAAAAACCAGCACAAAATCCTGTCCGCTTGAAAAGGTCTCTATCAAAGGACCCTCATAATCGGATGCCTCACCATACACTTCCAGAAGAGACAAAACGGTATCATGGTCATGAAGCACGACCAGGGTATACATAACGCCGTTATCATTACCGACGTTCTTTGCAACGTAACAGTCATTTACCTTTCCGTGAAGAAGACTGCTTACCGCCTCGTAGCCCCCGCCACGGGATTCAAAGATCATTCTGCCCCTCCGGGAAGCGTGGTTTTAAGCGCTTTGACACTATCCTCGTCAACCGCATCCTCTACCATCTTTTTCTTTACGATGGCATATGCGTAGGTGCAGATAACAGGCATATCCGTGCAGTATATCCTTATCTCATAAACGCCGTCCTTCGAAGGCGCTGTGTATATTCCGTCAGAACTGATCTCACCGCTGTTGGGGTGGGTAAGCTCATACGTTATGCTGCATTTCTTCATATTATTGAACCTTACTCCGAAGAAATGGCTTTCCTTGGGTCCCAGTATAACGGTAGGAGTATTGACGGAAATGCTCTTGTCATAATAATCCTCAGTCAGCTCCATCTCATTTCCCGAAGGGAAGCGGATCGCGACCCAGTTGAAAGAGAGGACCAGATAATCTACCGGCCTTAAGAGCCTGGCGGCAACGATAAAGGTGCCCTTTTCGTCAAGGACCTTCACTGCAGTCTCAACATTGGCCAGCATATCATTCCAGGAGCTGAAGAGCTCGGGATTACCGTAAATCGTACTCTTCTGGTTCGTACCCAGGCGCGGATCGTCGGAAAGGGAATGGTATCCCACATCGACATATACATGGCCGGGTCCCAGGCCATGGGCTATCTCACCGCTGTAGCGGATGTCCCCTTCCCTGGCATTACGTCCGAGCGGCACCTCCAGGGTTCCCGCGGCTATATTTGAGAACTCTGCCCTTCTCGATTCCTGGGCCATTACGGTCCTTTCCTCGCCGCTTGTCCTTAAAAGCTCCACATCCTTCATGAAATAGGACAGATACTTGTTTCTTGTAAGCTCCTCCGCAGGGGCCATAATATAATTCTTGATCCCCGCCTTTTCTATGCTTTCAATAATATATGTGCCTGCCTGGCGGACAAGCCTTATCAGGGCAAGGGGCACCGCGTCATCCCCGTAAGCCATGTTCCTGGCCTCAAGGCTCATATGGCCTATCTCCTGGCTGACAAGCGCAAGAGGAGTATCCTCCGAAATCCTGAGCCTCAGGGAAAAATGCGCGGCAACATTAATTGCCTGTTCATTTTCAAACGCGCTTAAGGATCCGCTCCTTAAGATAAGCTCCGTTTTTTCATCCGGAACATCCATGACGCTGACCCAGTACTCTTTCATGAAGCTCTCATCTTTCTTAAGCTCCAGATCCTCAACCCCTATCTCCATATCGTGCTCGCCGCCCGGAGTAAGGAATACAGGCATTTCCAAAACGCCTCTTAAGGAGAGGGAAACATCCTCGTCGCTTAATTTGTTCACTAAAAGAACAAGCTTTACATTCCTTCCCTTTGCCGCCGCGCGGGGTATCATCAATGTTCCGATATAGTTCGTGCTCTTAAACAGAACCTCTTTAAGAAGGAATTCGTCGTCCATGAACCCTTCCTGGCTGTCCGTATCCTCCGATAAAAAGAACTCGTAATCCTCAGCGATCCTGTTATACTCGTACTCCTTGTCCCCGTCCTTATGATTGACGCTGTATACGCTGTGGACAGCCTTTTCATGGTAACGAAGCTTCAGAAACGCCTGATCTCCCTTTAAGTCGTCATACCCGTCTATTGCGGACAGCTTCTTCACGACGGATTTATCCACAATGACCTCTCTCCCGGTCCCGTCTATCGCGGCACCGCTCTCTATGATAATGGAAAGATCGTCAAGCCAGGTGACGTCGAGGCCGCAGATGACTCCCTTCCCATATAAAAGGCCGTTTAAGAAACGATCCTTGTTCATATGATAATTCTGCTCCGCCTCCAGGTCTGCGCTCGTCAGCATCTTTCCGGGGTAATATCTGTTTCTTTCAAATGGGTACAGTTGATTAATGCTCATAACATCCTCACAAAAAATGGCAAATTTATGCAGTTAGACCCCTTGTTTTGGCCTTTGGCGAACGCCGCGGACCGACATGCTAGTTTACTATAACAAAAAGATGGACACAAAAAAGACATACAGCCTGAAGGCCTGCAAAACAGATCCTTACTGCAGCCTCTTCGGTATCTTAATCGTGACCTCCGTCCCTTCCCCCGGGGACGAATTAATGGAGAGCTCCCCGCCAACCTGTCTTTTCAGGCGTTCCTTCACGTTTCGGATCCCTATGTGCTTAAGGTCCTCCTCGCTTAAATGTTTTCCCCTTACATTCAGGAACGGCGCAGGGTCGAAGCCTCTTCCGTTATCATTTATAGTAACGAAGAACGAATCTTCGCTCTCTCTTGTGGTAATTACAAGGATCCCCTCTCTTCCGGAGGAGACTATTCCATGCCGCACGGCGTTTTCCACGAGCGGCTGCACCGACAGAGCCGGAAGCGAGAAATCGGTAACCGGCGTCACTATGCTGTAAGACAGTTCCTCGGGGAACCTCAGCATTTCAAGGGCAAGGTAAGCCCTGACGTGATCCATCTCCCTTTCAAACGGGATGGGAGCCTCACTGTCCATAAAGCCCATATTCGCCCTTAGGTAGTCAGAAAGATCGGAGATAGCCTGCCTTCCGGCTTTCAGATCCTTCCCGCAAAGTATATATATGGAATTTAAGGCATTATACAGAAAATGCGACTTGATCTGAGAAAGGGCTATCTTGGTCTGAAGCTCCTGTATGGTATCCTGCTGCTTCCCCAGCCTGTCTTCCTGGCTTATCGATTTCTTTCTGCTGTGCCTTCTGTAGCTTAGATTTACACAGATAAATAAAAGCGACGCTGCTAAAAAGCCCGCCCCGAAGGCCAGATATACTGTCATACATAAGCCCCCATAAGAGTGCCCAAAGTGAATTCACCCCATCCGTACTGCGACATATACTCGCCCTTGAAAAGCTCCTCCGCGCCATCTACATCTCTGTTCCAAAGATATTCGTAGTAATCGCAATCTATTCTCTCGGAAGCTATTCCCATAGCTCCCCTCTCCCTTACTATACAGTCACCGTAACCGCACTCCTCCAGGGTATTCAGAAGATCCGTCCTGATATTCTTAAGGTAGGAGGAATGATCATTTGAGAGGGTATCATCCTCCCAGAGCACGGAAATGATCTCCCTGTTGGTGGAAAGGGCTCCTCTTCTGTCTATAAGCCAGGCTAACAGCTCCTTTGTCTTCTGGTACTTGAACTTAACAGGTATTCCGTCCAGGAAGACCTCAAAGGTGCCGAAAGTCCTGATGTAAAGCCTTCCCTTTCTCTCCGGCGGTTTATTCCTCAGATTTGAGAGCTCCGTCCTTATCTTTTCGGCAGTAACGGGCTTTAAGACATATCCGCTCGCCCGCATTGCCATCGCTTCAACCGCGTATTCGTCATATCCGGTCGTGAAGATGACATTTATATCGGGAAAGAGCCTTATAAGCTCTCCCGCAAGATCTACCCCTTTTAAACCGGCCATTTCAATGTCTAAAAAGGCCACATCCGCTCCGTTGTTGTCCCTGCACCAGTTAAGCGCTTCTACGGGTTTCCTGAACCCTCTGAGTTCGGCATCGGGAGACGCTAAGGCGATCTCGGTCATAAGCCCTTCGAGAGCCAGTTTTTCATCATCGACCGCTATTATCCTCATGCCTTTCCTCTACCTGCCCTCCTCCTCTTCTCACTGGGCGCAAGCAATATGGCAACACACAGCAGTATACTGAGCACAGATATGACGATAAGCCAGATCTTGCTGCCTGAGCTCTTTTTCATGCTCTCCGCATTGATATAGGTCTCCTCCGCTTCCTCGGATGCCTCTGAGCTAAGGACCGATTTGGACCCGGTAACGGCATCGCCTCTTATTATCACCGTATAGTCGGATGCATGGGTAAACTCAAATACCCCGTAGCCGTTGTTATCGATCGGGCTCGAGTTGACATATTCGAGTGTCTTGTCATCCTCATTATAGTAATAGAGGTTAGCATGCAGACCGTGGTTCGTTTCTCCAACGTTAAGCCTGAGAAGAGCCGTAAATCCGAAGTCTCCGTCATGAGAAAGGGTAAAGTTTATATGAGGATAAACATCAGCCAGTTCGTTTATCTTCTGTGCAGGGATGTTCTTGGTATCAAGCCTTACCCTGAAGTCGACGTCATCCTTCGGAAGCTCCGTGTAGGAAAGGCCGTTGAGCACCCAGGTGGCTTTTTCGTCCATCTTGAAATAGCAGGTCACATCCCTTTCGGCAAAATCATGCAGCATCGCAACAGGGACAACGGTGCTTCCGTTCATATCTATGACTATCTCGGCAGGCGCCGTGCATTTTACCGTCTCGTCTTCTATCCTGTCCCAGCCGCTGGTCTTATCGCGTCCGATCAGTATGCCTTCCGAAGCATCATCGATAAAAGGAACCCTGTCTCTTATGGAAGTTTCGTCCTCTTCCTCCTCGCCTTCCTTTTTCTTATCCTTTTCGGCGTCCGCGGTACGCTTATCCACATTGCTCTCCCCGGGCTTCAACCCGGCTGCGCCTGCACCGCCTGCTCCCCCAGCGCCCGCGCCTGCACCGCCTGCTCCGGCGCCGCCCGCTCCCGCGCCCTGCGTACTGGCGTCGGTCGACTTCTTCGTGGTAAGCTTTCCGGTCTTTATCTCACTGATGTTTCCTGCCCGGTCCGTTACAACGGCATACATTGTGTAATTGGTCTTTGCCTCGAGACCATCAACGCTAAACAGCCCGTCGTCAGTCTTTCTGCCATCGTCCCTTACGCTCTTGGGCTTCGAGGGCGCGGATTCTTCCCTCTTCTTTACAACCACATAGTAAAACTCCACTCCGCTTTCGCCATCGGTTCCCTTTACGGTAACATCTGCGCTCGTATCCTTCGGAGTTCCTTTTACGCTTGACACCTTCGGAGGCTTCTCATCCTCCCATATACCCTTTGAAGACAGGTAGAACGGATCTCCGGTCGGCGGCGTGATCTTTGCGTATATGTAATTTACCTTGTTCTGCTTGAGAGCCGGCTTGTTGTCCGGATTATATGCCGACCATGCGCCGTTGACCGCCTTTTCGAGAGCGGATGTCGAACTGATGAAGGTATCCGATATATAATACTGTATGGTTGCGGAAGCTCCCGCCGTGGTAAGAGATATTTCGATCTCCTTCTGTTCATTGTAGCAGTCATCTACCGCATCCTTGCCCTGCATGGTAGTATATTCGTATTTATCGATTTTTATGACCGCTGAAAGCGCCCCGACCCCGCTCTTTGCCACATTGCTTACATTACCGGCATTATCCATGGCAACCGAATAGAAGACATAGGCGGTATTTGCCTGCAGATTCTGTATCGTGAACACGCCGCTCTGGTTCGGCGCCACGCTCGGGCTGTTGATTATGTCGGAGGCAGAAGGAGCCGGCTCGTTAGCTTTTTTTGCGAGGACATAGTAATTCTTTATACCGGAAAGCTCATCCTGCCCGGAAACGGTTACCGTTGCCTGGGTGCCTGACTGCTTTTCGGTGACGCTGTTTATCACCGGCTTTATCTCGTCCTCGACTATGCAGAGCGACCCGATATAAGTACTCTTATTTGAATTGTCCGTTATCTTCGCATAGACGTAATTTTTCTGATTCGGCTTCAGTTTGGGTTTTGAAGTGGGTGTATAATTTCCGGACCAGCTTTTCTTATTATCGAGTACGGTCTCTGACGTGATAAACTCGTTCAGGAGCATATATTCGATCTTTGAGCCTGCAGAGCTTCGTATCTCTATATATTCCTGGTTGTTAATATAGGCGTCGATGCCGTCATTGACCTGAAGGCCGAAATACTCGAGGCCGCCGATCACAAGGGCATTTTCGGTAACTATGACCTTAAACTGCTCTGTATAGTCGGAAACAACGCCCTGTAAACTGATCTGTCCCCCCTTTATCGTTGCAGTAATAGTATACTCTGATGCAACAGCCTTGAACCATCCGTTCGCATCTACGGTATTCGGACTGATTGTCCATATTATATCTTTTTTTTTAGCGTTCGCAGGCAGCACCGTAAAGGTTGCCCCGAAAATGTTATTGCCCTTTCCCGGGAAGAAATACTCTTCACCCTTTATCAGTCCGAGGTCCGGCCTTGAACACTCTATATCGGTAACGGATCCGTCAGTGGAAACGCTTCCCCTTCTTGAGCTCGCCACCACATACGTTGAGAAATGCTCCGCCGTGACGCTCACTGCATCCCCGGATTCATCGACGCCAAGTGAGTCGGCACTGTCAAGCCCGTCGTCAAAGTGGTAGACGGATATTTCCGTCTCGGTGCTTCCGTCGCCTACTGATCTTATATTCGAGAAAGTAACGGTAGCTTCGCCGAATTCGTTATTCGGCTGGAGTTCCTCGCCGTTTTCATCGATCACTGATATATCAAAGGACAGGAAGCTGAGCTGATCCTGTGAAGCTGTCTCTTCTCCCTCCGAAGGAACCTCCGCTTCGGGGTTAAGCCCCATGTCTTCCCTCAGCACATTCTTAATCTTTTCCCTCTGGGAAGGATCATCGATCTTTTTGACGACAAGCATGGCGTTCTCGGGGAAAACGCCCTTCGGAGCCGTAAGCTCGATCTTTACGCCGTCAATTATCATGAACTGGCTGAATACTTCTCCTTCTTCCTTCGGCATCTCGTTATCGCTTACGCTTACGGTATTCTTTTCCTCTCCCTCGACTATCGTTACCCGTATTTCCGGAAGAGGCGCGTCGCAGCTTAAGTCATAAGCCTCAATATCGGGGACATAGACAAAAACGTCGCCTGCCCTTACCGCCTGGAATTTATTCCCGTAAGCGCTCCTATATCCCTCAAGCTTCCAGTGTACGTCCTTTAATATCTTCGAAACGCCGCTTGAAAGCTCTTCCATCTTTTTATCTTCGTTTCTGACGGTTTCTTCTTCCTTTACCTGTGAAGCCTCCTCTGCCTGGCCGTCCCCGGTTTCGGAAGACCCGGGCGATGCCTGGTCATTATTCCCGGCGGGATCATTATTCCCACCGGCTTCATTTTCCCCGCCGGCACCGTTCTCATCGGAGGTTGCGGTATTGTCGCTTTCTTCGTTCGAATCCCCTGAAGTGTCATTATTTCCGTTCCCGTCCGAGGCAGCGTCATTATTGCTTTCCCTGTTATCGTCCGAAGAAGCGTCATTATTGCTTTCCGCGTTATCGGATGAAGCCCTGTCCGAAGGTTCCGTCCCGCTGTCAGAAGCGGGTCCGCTCTCCGGCCCTTCATTAGTAACATCGTTATTTGAAGGTTCCGGGTTTTCATTTTCCGTAAGCTCCGCTGCCTGAACCCGCACCGTAAACAGAGATTCCAATAATGCGCGGGCGCCCAGACCGCTATCCTGCGTATCCGGCTCCTCTGTAACAGGCTCCTCCGGATTCTGAACGGTCTGATCCTGGCCTCCAAAGCCCTGGCTGTCCCCATTCTGCTCCTGCCCGTTATCGCTCTGCTCTCCGGCGCTCTGGTTCTCTGTATTCTGTCCCCCTGAGCCCTGTTCCTGTAACCCGTTTTCCGGCCCTGAGCTTTGATCCTGCGATCCGTTTCCGGTTCCGGAGCTTTGATCCTGTGGTACGTTTCCGGTTCCGGAGCTTTGGTCCTGTGATCCGCTTCCGGTTTCGGAGCTTTGTCCCTGTGATCCTGTTCCGGTTCCGCTGCCCTGAGTATCGGGATTCCCGTTTTCCGATTCCTGTGCCTCACCTGCCGGATCACCGGAAGGGGTCACAGTACTGTCACCGCCTTCATTGCCGGATGCATTCCCATCCGAAGAAGGTGCTGTCTCCTGGTCTCCGTTATTCTCTCCGCCTGTGTTACCCGGAATATCAGAGGCTGCGTTCTCATCCGAAACACCGGCAGCTCCGTTTTCCTCTGTCCCCGGTGAAGGCTCCGCGGAAGGAACCGAAGGTACGGCCGGTGCCGACTCGGGATCCAGTGGAACGGAAACAGATTCCGTCTTATCACCGGATGTTTCCGTTTCGGAATACAGGATCACCTTAAGTTCCTTCGGAAAATCGATATCCTTCTCCGATCCCCCTACGGGCACCGTCTGGTATGCGATCTCCTCCGGAAGCTTTTCAAAGGATGTGATGACCCTTTCCGTCGGGTCGGTATCCGCATTAACGGCAAAATAGCCTATACTGATGCTTGTACTGAGTACCGCCACGGCCAGTGTCAGCGCGAACAATCTCTTCCTCAGGCTGCTAAGGCTCTTCCATTTATCCTTTAACATAAAAATTCTCCTGTTTTAAAAGGGGCTCTGCCCCCGAATTATCCGACATACCCTCTTAAGGACCGAAGGTTCATTAAACTGCAAAAATACACCATGTTGTATTCTCTCACATGGAAGGACACAAAAAAGACACAATTTACATAACATAATATGTAATGATTCGATCCGGAGGATCGAATCGGCACGAACTGAAGTTCGTGCCAAAGCACACGATTTGCTTCGCAAATCGGTGCAGAAACGGCAGCAGATCAATGACATCTGCCGTTAAAAATCTCCTCCTAAATTTGCCAGAGTATCCACAACCATAATACATTGCTCCGTGACATGGGAAAGCACCAGTCCGAGCTTGTCTTCGGGGATAGCTATCCTTCCGTCGGTAAACGGCCTTCTGTCATCAGGATATGTCAGGATAAACCGGCTGAAAGGATATGAACCCAAAGGCGTTTTCATGCTCTCCCTGCTTTGTCCGAGGCCTTCCCTGCCGATAAAGCCGACAGTCGACATGACCATGCCCCACCTTCCGGTCTCATCCATTTCGTGCAGCGATACCCAGGCGGTACTCCTTTCGTAGGCAGCCACAATAAAAAGCTGATCCGTCCTTCCTGCTTCGGGAAGGGAAACGACCCAGGAAGGAGAATTCTCGACGTCCATGCCATGTTTTTTTCCTGCCTGTCCCCTTTCCGTGGAAGATCCTTTTTCGCTTTCGGCGAATATCTTAACCGCTTCATTGCCTCCTCGCAAGCTGCCTTCCGCTCCTCCCTCTCTGATTTCCTTAAGGGTGATTATAGTAAGGCTCCGGTCAAGTCCCGTATCCTGAAGCGTCTTAAAAAGCCCGTCATTAACTCCGTAAAGCTCCAGCTTCCCTTTCTTTACGTTAGAAACCTTATATCCCATGATAAGGCCCCTCAGTCCCGCGCTGGAAAAATAAGGCGCCTCCGTCAGATCAAGCCTTACATAGCTGTTCTTCTGACAGGCATCTGTAACATGCTCGGAAAACTCGTCTCCAGTATATGAATCAACCTTTCCCTCGACCTTTAAGGTCAGCATCCCTTCACCGGGGATCTCCTGAATAGTCATGCCATACACCTTTCATAAAAATGTCCTGCGTTTAAAGTTATGATACAGGATAAAGTATTCTTTATTTTGCCGTCTGCCGCCGGTTCCGTCTCCGGTAAGTCCGTTCTTTCCGCTCAGGGAAGATAAACGGTAGAAAGCTCTTCTTTCTCTCTCCTGATAACCTCCGCCCTGACGCCCGCTTCCCTCAGCAGCCGTACAAAGATCCCGGAATAGAGCGGCGTATCATGTTTCTGCACAAAACAATAATAAAACCATCCGTTAAGCGGGATGAGGCTTGTCATTATCGGCGAGATGAGCGCCCTGCATGAAGCAAAGATCTCATCCAAATACTCTTCGATCGCGCCCCACCTGATCTTTCCCGGATAACTTACGGTACAGGTCTCGGGGTAGCTAACCACCTGTTCCATCGAGTTTTGGTAGAGCATTCTTTTCTCATCAACAGTCTTAAGGGCATCCAACTTCTCCGCAAACTCGGCTTTCTTCCTTATGTCATATAACATATTGGCTTCATCGCTCTGGATAATGAGCTGTCCCCTGCCTACGGAGAACTGCTTATCCATCGGAAACGCATCGGTTTTATCATTATACCGCAGAGACAGTACGGAAACCTGATCGTGATAATTCTCCGGTCCCTGACAGATATCCCTGAGCGAATGCGAAACGTTGCAGACTATGGGGAGACCGCCTCTTTCGGGAAAGAGCTTCTTAACAGTCTCCTTCAGAAAATAAGCGGAAACGACCGTCGGGCTTCCGTCTTTTGTCTTTGCCAGTTTTATAATATCGGGTTCCGATACTCTTATGTGATACCTGACGCGTTCGCTGCTTTGGGCAAAACGGTCATCCGGCTCAAAATTCTTTATGGGCGCGGGCTCGTAAACCGGCGCCATATCTCTTCTTATACAGAGCTTCTCATACGGGTCCTCGGTCTCTCCCCTGAGAAACCCTTCGCCGGGAAGGCGTATATTGTCTTTGGGAAGCGAAAGCGCATATTTTTTATTAAGATAAAGATATAAAACGGTCTTTGCCCAGGGAATGGCCCCCTGTGCGTCAGCCATGCTGTGATAAATATCAAAATATATATTACAGCCGTCATAGCACACCGCCAGATAATGTCCGCATGCTTCCCTGCTTCCGAGGCATATCCCGGCCGTTCCTTCATAAACAGGTACGGGAGCCTCATTTAACGTTATCTCATATTCCCCGCCCCTGCGGATCACCTTCCTGCAAAAGTAAGGATATCTCTTTACGGATTCCTGTACCGCGTAATATAACGTCTCTCCCGAGACAGGCTCCTTAACCCTCGCCATTATCCTGATCACATGTGAAAAATCCTTCCAGGAACGGTAAAGGAACTCATTTCGTACTATAGAGCCCGTATAGATTCTGTCATTGTCTGCCATAGCCGTCAGTCTTCCCGGTCTTTTGGTCCGATGAACTTAAAACCCATCATCGTTATGTCATCATATTGCGGAGCCCCGGAGGAATAGGCGTCAAGCTCCTTCTTTACGGACTTAAGGAGCTCATCCATTTCCTCGTCCTTATGGGCGTTAAGCACCCTGACGAGCCTGTCCGCCCCGAAAAGCTCCCCGTCGGGACCCGATGCCTCCGTAACGCCGTCCGAATACTCGAACAGGCAGTCTCCGTGATCAAGTACAAGGGAATATTCTTCATAGAGCGCTCCGGGAAAGACGCCGACCACCGAAGAATGCCTGTTGGCAAGGTATTCATACTCTCCCCCTGCCCTCATAAGCACCGGATCCATATGCCCGGCATTTGAAAAGATCATCCTGCCGGTCTTCAGGTCTATGACAGCTATCCATACGGTAACAAACATATCCAGCTCGTTTTCCTCTATGAGCTGGACATTCACATCCTTAAGTACCGCTGACGGACCCCCGCCCATCTTACATCTGCTTTTCATAAGAGCTTTCGCATTCATCATAAAAAGCGCCGCGGGCATTCCCTTTCCGGAAACATCCCCGACGAACATAGCCATATGCCCGTCATCCAGTAAGAAAAAGTCATAGAAATCACCCCCTACCTCTCTGGCCGGGTCAAGTATGGCATAAAGAGAAAAGTCCGGGCGCCTGGGAAAATCGGCCGGTATGGTATCTGTCTGTATCCTTGCCGCGATTGCAAGCTCCGCCTTCATCTGTTCCTTCTCGGCGGTAACCTCGCGGATCATATCCGTATACTGGTCTATTTCCGCTATCATGGAGGAGAAATTCTCCGCAAGGGTCTGTATCTCATTATTGGACCTTATCTTTGCAAGCTCGGTTCCCGCTTTCTTCGGATCCTTGTCACTCCCGTATTCGGCAACCACCTTCTGCTCCCTGGTGATAGGCGATATTACCGCCTTTTTTAACAGGAAGACGATCCAGTAAATGATAAGGGAAACCAGTACAAGCATCGCAAGACTGATGAATACGATCGACTCGAGCCCTTTAAGGTACAATGCGGCCCAGGGCACCGACGCGGCGGCTATCATGGCAATTTCGCCGTTTTTATCATATACCGGCGAGTACATATGAACAACCCCCCTGTCTCCTCCGCTGACATAAAGCTTGTCAAAACGTTCCCGCCTCTTCCCGGTATCCATCAGCTCATCCAGTATCGGATATATCCCTTTCTCATACGGCATCGTGATCCCAAGTTCGAAAAGATCACCGCCCTGGCTTACCCTCTTCTCATCTTCATTCGTTCCGGTTACCAGAAAAAAAACATCCCCGTCCGCTACCAGAAATGAATAGGAATACACCGTTTTGAAAGTTCTTTTAAGCCCGTCAAGTTCTCTTGAGCATCTTGAATAAACGATCTCCGCAAAGAGCAGCTGCGTTTCATAAGGCTCCGACATGATCTCCTCGGATGTTATAGCGCTGATGTGATCGTATCCCGTCTCCTGCTCAAATATGTCCGCAAGCTCCTCCCCCTCTTCCTCATTATAGATAAGCTCCATATCCTTATAGTGCTCGTGCCAGAATTGACTAATCCAGTCAATAGCATCGTATTCCTCGAAAACCGATGCCGTATAATCAGATATCTTTACAGTTTCTTCGGTGACCGCATTCAGGTAATGCCGGAGATCGTAAACGATTATGGCAATACCTTCCACAAGTATAAGGATGATGATAAAGGCAGACAGCGGCAGAACGACCTGTCTGACAATGCTTTTTCTCTTTTTTTCCTTACCGGGCTTTCTGTCCTTCTCTTTTTCTTCCATATCTTTCATCGATCCTTTTGCGTAAACGACAGTTTATGCCGATCCGGAATGAATACAGGCCGGGCCGCAGCCCTGATATTTTATTATACCACACGATATCGGCTGAATGAAGAAAAATAATAACCTTCCGTCATGCCGGGGCGTACAGATCTGTTATCAAAAATACCGTCAACAGTATCTGCCTACTGTTGACGGTATTTATCGGGCTCAATAACTATAGCCATCGTCAATATTAAATTGATGTTGACTATAATGCCTCCGGCGGATCAATTCGACATTTGTATGCAAATGTCGAATAAATGCGCACGGATTTTGTAAGGAAATAGGCCACCTGCGGTGGCCGCGCGCATCAGATCCGCGCTACCCCGCTGTCTATCGCAGCCTGCGCCGCTGCCTTTGCAACGGCATCCCTGACCCTTCTGTCAAAGGCTTTGGGAAGTATGTAATCCGCCGACAGCTCCTCATCGCTTATAAGGGACGCAAGCGCCCTTGCGGAGGCTATCTTCATTTCATCGTTAATATCGGAAGCTCTTACATCAAGGGCCCCCCTGAAGATCCCCGGGAAACAGAGCACATTGTTTACCTGGTTGGGAAAATCGCTCCTTCCCGTGGATACGACCTTCGCCCCGGCTTCCTTCGCTTCATCCGGAAAGATCTCTGGCGTCGGATTGGCACAGGCAAAGACTATCGGATCCTTTGCCATGCTCCTTACCATATCCTTAGTCAGGGTCCCAGGCGCTGAGACCCCGATGAAAACATCCGCACCCTTTATCACATCGGATAGAGAACCCTTAAGGCAGTCTTTATTGGTCATCCGGGCCATCTCTTCCTTAATGGGGTTTAAGCCCTCCCGCCCCTCATATATCGCGCCCTTTCTGTCAGTCATTATAACGTTCTTAAGCCCCATGGCCATGAGAAGCTTTATGATCGCGATCCCCGCGGCTCCGGCGCCGGAGGTGACTATCTTTACATCCTCCATCCTTTTGCCCACGACCCTGAGCGCGTTCATAAGCCCCGCGAGCGTTATGACCGCGGTCCCGTGCTGGTCGTCATGAAAGACCGGTATATCGCAGCATCCCTTCAGCCTCCTTTCTATCTCAAAGCACCTCGGAGCCGAGATATCCTCAAGATTCACTCCTCCGAAGGAGCCTGCAAGGAGCCTTACGGTGTTTACTATCTCATCCACGTCCCTGGACCTTATGCACAGGGGGAAAGCATCTACATCGCCGAAAGCCTTGAAAAGGACACACTTTCCTTCCATAACGGGCATCCCCGCTTCAGGGCCTATGTCCCCGAGCCCTAAAACGGCCGTACCGTCGGTAACTACCGCTACAGTATTCCATCTCCTCGTAAGGTCATAGCTTCTGTCTATGTCCTTCTGTATCTCAAGACAGGGTGCCGCAACGCCCGGCGTATAGGCGATGCTTAACGCCTCGGAGCTGTCAACCGCCGCCCTGCACTTTATTTCAATCTTACCCTTCCATTCTTCATGCTTTTCCATCGCGAGCCTGCTGTAATCCATATCTCTCTTTCCACCTTTCATACAGGGTTTGGGTCAGTATAGTTCTCTCTTCCGTCATCCCCCGATAACGCAGATAAGTCCTACGCTTTCCACCGCGTTCTTTAATTCCCTCATCTTATCTGCAGACGGAGGAAGTACCCCGCCCATGGGATAGTCCCTTGAAAGCCCGGTATACTTGTCAAAGCCCAGCCTGTGATAGGGAAGGATATGCATCTGCCTTACGCCGGGAAGCTTTGCGGCGTACTGCGCTATCGCCCTTATCTCGGGAGCAGTGTCGTTAAAGCCCGGTATAACCGGTGTCCTTATCACAAGCTCCGTCATATTGCTTTTCGCCGTTTTCATGGCGTTTTCGAGCATCAGAGCATTGTCCTTTCCGCAGAACTGCCTGTGCTTTTCCGGGTTCATATGCTTTATATCCATAAGATAGGTATCAAGAAACGGCAGAAGCATCTCTATCTTTCCGTAATCACAGCAGGCCATGCTCTCGATGGCGGTTGAAAATCCCGCGTCCTTTGCGGCGTGCAGAAGGTCCCTGGAAAACTCCGCCTGCAGCGTACACTCTCCGCCTGAGAGCGTAAGCCCGCCCTTTGAGCGCCTGTAAAAGATCCTGTCCCGCTCGACCGTCTTCATAACCTCCCCGACGGTCGTATCCTCACCTACCACCTTCGTCTTTCCTGTGGCAAGGCGCATATTCTGTATGGCATATTCCTGGGATTCCGGGTTGCAGCACCATTTGCACCGCAGCACGCAGCCCTTCAAAAATACGATGGTACGTATCCCGACCCCGTCATGCACGGAATATCTCTGTATGTCAAATATCCTGCCCTTTGTCTCCAAATAATCTGATGAAGTTCCCACTTACGCCTCCAGTCCCTGCTCAGTCCTCTGGATGATGTCATCCTGAAGTGACTTTGAAAGGGTTGTGAACAGAGCCGAATATCCGGCCACACGGACCACAAGATGCCTGTATTTGTCCGGATTCTTCTGGGCATCCAAAAGCGTCTGCTTATCAACAACGTTAAACTGCATATGCATGCCCTTCTCGTCAAAGAAGGTCCTGATAAGAGCCACAAAATCATTGAGTCCGCTCTCCCCCGCAAGCGCCGAAGGATGGAATTTCTGGTTGAAAAGCGTTCCGTTGCTGGCAATACCGTGGTCGAGCCTCGAAACGGAATTTGCCGTAGCGGTCGGCCCCTTCGTATCCCTTCCCTGCGCAGGCCCCACGCCGTCAGCTATCGGAGTATGCGCAAGCCTTCCGTCGGGAGTGGCGCCGGTCTGCGCGCCGAGAGGAACATTCGCGGACACCGGATACAGTCCCGCCTGGAACTGCCCTCCTCTGGGGTTTCTGTATTTCTCAAGAGGCCTTGTATACAGATAGGCAACCTCTCTCGCGAAATCATCAACCTCAGGTATATCGTTTCCGTACTTCGGAACCTCGTCGATCCACTCGCGGATCTGCGAAAGCCTCTCCTTCTCCTCTCCGGAAACTATCCCGGAATCCCTGACATCCTTTATTATCTGCTCTATATCCGCCTCGGAAAGCTTCCTTCCGGTCTTCTGGATGCCCTCCGCGATCTGCATGGTCATTTCCTGCACCGTTATGTCATCAAAGCCCTGGCCGAAGTTTAAGGCCATGGCTCTCTTATATTCTTCAAGGGTAAGCTTATGTTCGTCGTAAACAAGGGTCTTTATAGCATAGAGGGCATCCGACACATTCGCTATGCCGAAGCCCTGGGGGCCCGTGAAATTGTAGACGGCGCCGCCCTGCTCCGTGGTAAGCCCTCTTTCCATGCAGTCGTCTACCATGCATGAGAGCCAGGGCAGGGGAACCCTTACGGCATGAGCCTGGTCTATGGCGTTATCCGCATTGACCAAAAGCTCGATCTGGTATTCCATCTGCTTCTCATACGCATTCCAGAAATCCTCAAAGGTCTTAAGCTCGCTTAATTCCCCGGTCTTTACGGACACCTGCTCGCCCTTGTCGCATCCGTTTGAGAAGACGAATTCAAGAGGCCTGCACATATTAAAGAAAGCAGCGTCATGCCAGCCCATCATTTTACCCATCACCGAGGGCTCTACACAGCCGATTATGTTATACTCCCTGGCATCCTGAAGGCTTATCCCCCTGTTCATCATCGATGGGATGATAACCTCATCATTGTAATAAGCCGGGAGCCCTATTCCCGTCCTCGTAAGCCTCGCCGCTTCCACAAGAAGCTCCTGGGGAGACAGATTCCAGACACGGATCGACAGCGACGGCATCGGAAGGAACACATGATGCGAAGCCCATATGCACATAAACGAAAGGTCATTGGTCACATCCCTTCCGTCCCGGTCCTGTCCTCCGACGATCAGGTTCTGGAAAAGGCTGTAGCCCGCAAAACCCTTCGCGCTCTCCGCATCCCTGCATTTATTCAGGTCGTTCAGTTTGACCCATATACAGTCGATATATTCCTGGGCCTGATCCCTGGTAAGCCTGCCGGCTTCCATGTCCGCCTTATAATAAGGATACATGTACTGGTCGAAGCGTCCGGGTGAGATGGAATGTCCGCTTGACTCAAGCTGGATGAGCTGCTGCACGAACCAGAAGCTCTGACAGGCCTCGTAGAAGCTTGTCGCGCCGTTTTCCGGGACTCTGTTACAGTTCTCCGAAATCTTAAGAAGCTCTGCTTTCCTCCGCGGATCCGCTTCCTTAGCGGCCATCTGCCCTGCCAGGGTGCTGTAGCGCCCTGCATAGCGTATCACTGCCTCGCAGCTTATCCTCATCGCTCTTAAAAGGGTATGCTTTCTCGCATAATACATATCACCCTTTTTAAGTGCCGAAAGCTTTTCATCGATCTCCGCGATTATGCCTTTAAAGCCCTTCGCAAGCACCTTGTCGTAGTGGACGGTCAGGTGGCCTACACCGTTATAAAAATAATTCCCGGGAGTGAACACGTTGTGCCCGATCGCCTTTACCGCCTCCGGGGCCATATAGCTTAAGGCAAGGTCTGAACTGGTCTTATCCTTCCAGTAAGGGTGCACTGCCCTTAACTTACTCCTGGTCTCTTCGGAAATATAAAAGGGATCCGCCTCTCTGTGTTCAACGGTATCAAATTCGGCCTCGAGCCATTCATAAGAAAACTCCGGATAGGTCTGGCAGCCCCTGGGAGCTAAGGTCTGGCTTCCTACTATCAGCTCCTCGTCCCTTATAATGATCGGTATATTGTCTAAGATATGTTCAAAGGCATAGGCGCGCCTTAACTCTATCGGCTCGTTCTCAGTCTGTTTGTAGGATTCCGTAAGCAAAACCGCGCGGGAGGCCTCGATCTCCGGCAGCTTCTTAAACAGATCCTCCACAAGCTTTGTAATGCGCTCGGATTTTACCGTGGGCACAGAATTAAATCTCTCTGACATTCAGACTTCCTCCTGTATTGAAAGGGATTTTGCCCCTGAAATATCTGACATACACTCTTCAGATTCGGGAGCTCCCGTATTAAGCTGATCCTGCCGGAAAAAAACCTGACAGCTCGTACGGTTCTTCAAAGAAGCACCGGCAGGATGCGCAGAAATCCGCCTAGGAAGGGCACTTCGTGCCCGCGGATTTCGCGCGGGAAACGCTTTTATCAGCGTTTCCCCAAATAAAAAATAACACTTTCCAATGCATAATATTATCATATATCACATCTTACCACAAGGTAAAGATTTACTCCTTTAACGGGCCGTAAAAAAATGATAATATGATACAGGCATCCAAAGTCCAGACGGCGTTCATGTGCTTTTGACGCCCTGATCATAAAATATGATAAGCGATAAAACAGTGTGAAAAGGATCATACCGCCATGTCCGGAAGTGAAAACGATATCAGGAACATAAAAGGGGTCGGGGAAAAGACAGCCGCTTTATTTAATAAGCTCGGCATCTTTTCTTTCACGGATCTTTTATACTATTTCCCAAGGGACTACATAAAATACGGGGATACCGTTCCCGTCGGTGGGGACGTGCTCGGCCAGGTCATCGCGTTTGAAGCGATGGTGGTAAAACAGCCCCTTCTGAAAAGAGCCGGAAGGCTCACTGTAACCTCTTGCGCCCTGAAGGCCGGGGATGAAGTCATTAGCGCGGTATGGTTCAATATGCCTTACATCTCAAAGAGCCTTAAGCTAAGGAGCATCCATGTCTTTTACGGAAGGGTCTGTAAAAACGGGGCAAGGCTGTCAATAGAACAGCCGGTCATCTTTACGCATGATCAGTTCGACGAGATAAAGAACAGTCTCCAGCCCGTCTATTCCCTGACTAAGGGACTGAGCAACGGAACCGTAAAAAAATCGGTCAAATCGCTCTTAAATATGATACCTGAAGACAGTGAATATGATTTCCGTTCGATGCATTTCCCCAAAAGCTTTGAAGAGCTTAAGAAGGCCAGGGAGCGTTTCGTCTATGACGAGTTCTTCTTTTACATACTGAGGCTCCGCTTCTTAAAGGAGCAGAACCTGAGGGCCGTAAACAGCTTTAACATAATACAGAGCGCCGAGGCGCAGAGGATAATTGACGCCCTGCCCTACAGGCTTACCAACGCACAGCTTAAGGTATGGAAGGAAATTGAAAACGACCTTTTGAAAAAATCCTCTATGAACAGGCTTGTCCAGGGTGATGTCGGCTCCGGAAAGACGATCATTTCGTTTCTTGCCGCGATAACCGTCGCCGCAAGCCGTTGCCAGTGCGCGATAATGGCGCCCACGGAGATCCTTGCCGCCCAGCATTTCGAAGCACTTACGGAGCTGATCAAAAAGCACGGCTTTGACATCCCCTGCATCCTGCTTACCGGCTCGGTTCCCGTATCGCAGAAAAAAAAGCTTTATAGGGAGGCAGAGGAAGGGAAAGCCTTAATAATCATAGGAACCCACGCCCTGATACAGGAAAAGGTCTCATATAATAACCTCGCGCTGGTAATAACAGACGAACAGCACCGCTTCGGCGTAGCCCAGAGGGAAGCGCTTTTCAAAAAGAATTCCGCGGACACGCCCCATGTGCTTGTAATGAGCGCTACTCCTATTCCGAGGACCCTAGCCCTGATACTTTACGGCGACCTTGACGTGTCCGTGATCGATGAGGTTCCGGCTAAAAGACTTCCCATAAAAAACTGCGTGGTTGACGAATCTTATCATGAAAAAGCCTTTAAATTCATGGAAAAGCAGATCGCGCAGGGAAGGCAGTGCTATGTGATCTGCCCTCTTGTAGAGCAGAGCGAAAGCCTAGATATGAAGGATGCGGTGGGATTTGCGGATGTTTTAAGGAGCCGCTTCCCCGAAGGCATAAATATAGGCCTGATGCACGGGAAATTAAAGTCCTCGCAGAAGGCCGCCGTGATGGACGCCTTCTACAGAAACGACATTCAGATACTTGTGTCGACGACGGTCGTTGAGGTAGGGGTAAACGTCCCTAACGCCACGGTCATGGTCATCGAGAACGCGGAGCGGTTCGGCCTTGCACAGCTCCATCAGTTAAGGGGACGGATAGGCAGGGGCGACAAGCAGAGCTACTGCATCTTTTTTAACGGGAATGATAACGAGGACAACAGGGAAAGGCTTGAAATACTTGTAAAGTCCAATGACGGCTTCGAGATAGCTGCTAAGGATCTTGAGATACGGGGCCAGGGTGATCTGTTCGGAATAAGACAGAGCGGTGAGCTTGTCTTTAAGATGGCCGATATTTTTTCGGACGCAGAGATCCTTAAGAAAGCCTCGGAAGATGTAACGGCGCTCCTTGAAAGCGACCCGGCGCTTTCAAGGCCCGAAAACGCGCCGATAAAGGAAAAGCTTGACCGCATCGAAAAGACAGGGAGCACGGTGCTCTGATCACTTACTCCCAACGTATCTGTCTGATAAAGGCCCGATAAAAAAAGTGAGTCCGATACTTACAGACTCACCTTTTAACAAAACATCGATCAAAGCGTTACCCTTACTGCGTCCGGGCATAAAAACCGGGATTCAATGGCTCCGGAGCCCCTACTCTACCGAAACGATATAATAGTAGATCGGCTGGCCTCCGGCATGCAGCTCGACATCACAGTCGGGGAATTTTTCCTCAACCTCATGCAGGAAATCATCGGCAGCCTCTTCATCAACCTCATTCCCGTAATAGATGCAGATAAGCTCGGAATCCTCGTCCACCATCTTCTCAAGCATCTCCATGGCGGTGTCCTCTACGATAGTCCCAACCGCAAGGATATCATCATCGCCAATTCCCATGATATTGCCCTGCTTTATCTCCATATCGGAGATCATCGTATCCCTTACCGCATATGTCACCTGTCCGGTCTTTACCTTCTTTATCTCCTCATTCATGAGCTTCTCGTTATCTTCCGCGGAAGCGTCCATGGAGTAGTTTATAAGCGCCGTGATCCCCTGCGGCACTGTCTTCGTGGGAATAACGATTATCTTCTTATCCTCGGCCATATACTGTGCCTGGTTAGCCGCCATGATGATATTCTTATTATTGGGAAGGATGAATATATTCTTCGCGTTGACCCTGTCTATCGCATAGAGCATGTCTTCCGTGCTCGGATTCATGGTCTGGCCGCCCGTGATGACATAGTCAACCCCAAGGCCCCTGAAAATGGCCTGAAGGCCCTCTCCGCTTGATACCGCTACAAAGCCCATCTCCTTGGGAGGCCCGGAAAATACAGGCTTTTCATCGAAATAGTAATCCTCATCCTCCTCGTCTTTGTCGTCCGCTTTCTCCCTGTCAGTTTCCGTATCGGAGCCGGTATCCGAAGTTATGTCAACCTTATCCTCCTTCTTTGCCTCAGAGGAGCCTTCAGCTGCTTCTGCCTTTATACTATCCTTCGTCCCGCCGTCAGCTTCCTCTTTAGCGGCTTCTTTCTTTTCCGGAACGGCTTCTTTCTTTTCCGGAACGGCTTCCTTCTTTTCCGGAACGGCTTCCTTCTTTTCCGGGGCAGCTTCTTCCTTTACGGCCTCTTTCACCTTCGGAGCTTCCGCGGCCTCTGTAGTTTTCCTCTCCTCAGGCTCTTCCTTTGTAGCCGGAGAAGCTTTTTCTATATGAACGACCGCTTTTTCCTCAGGCAGGGTGTCCGCAGGCCTGTCCTTCTTCTCTTTTCCCTGCGGCGTCTGCTCAGCTTTTTTAGCTTCCTGTGTATTTTCAACGGTTATGCCGGAAAGCTGTCCGTACGTAAGGCCCTTCTGGATCGCAAGTCCGGGATCGTTAGTATATATCGAAATCCTGACCTTATCCCCCTTAACCTCAAATTTGAGAGATTCTCCGAGGGAGTCCAGATATGTCCTGAAATCGTTCTCGTTCTTAGCATTGAAAACATCTGTTATTTTATCTGTAAAGCTTACGAAATAAGAATATTTGATCTTCTCCGGCTCTTTTTTGCTCTCTGATGAATCCGCGATGGAAAGATCCATCTCCTTGCCGGTCAGGCAGTCGTACGCCCCCTTAAAGATCTCTACAAGCCCCTGGCCGCCCGAATCCACAACGCCCGCCTGTTTTAAGACCGGAAGCATCTCCGGAGTCTGGGAGAGCACGTATTCTGCGTGTTTGATTATTTCCTGAGCAAACTCTTCAAGACCGATATCAGTTTTTGCAAGCTCTGAAGCCTTGTCCGCAGCGCCCTTGGCGACCGTGAGTATCGTTCCTTCCTTGGGCTTCATTACAGCCTTATAGGCGGATTCCGTAGCTTTCTGGAAGGCGCTTGCTATGACTGCCTTATCCAACTCCGTTTCTGTTTTAACAACCTTTGTAAAGCCTCTTATAAGCTGGGACAGGATAACACCGGAGTTACCTCTCGCCCCCCTCAGGGAGCCTGAGGACATCGCCTTTGAAAGGGTGTCCATCTGGATATCCTGAAGCGCCGCAACCTCCTTGGCAGCGGACATGATGGTCAGGGTCATGTTTGTGCCTGTGTCCCCGTCAGGAACCGGAAAAACATTCAGTTCATTTATAACGGCTTTCTGCGCCTCTATCGCTTTAGCACCGGCAAGGAACATTTTAGCCAGCTTCCCTGCATCGATCGTCTTTATCTCCACCTTCGTAATTCCTCCTCTGTTAAATACGGATCAGTCAATAACTCTGACGCCTTCAATATAAATATTGATGCATTCGATCTTTAAGCCCGTGAACTCTTCCACCTTGTATTTTACATTGCTTATCAGGTTATCCGTCACTGCCTGGATACTGACCCCGTACGCGACTATCACGTGGAAGTCAAGCTCAAGCCTGCCTTTTACGCTCTTTACATTGATGCCATGGGTAAGGGTCTCCTTTTTAAGGAGTTTTACAAAACCGTCCTTCATGTTGACCGCGGCCATACCGACTATGCCGAAGCATTCCATGGCCACTGTTCCGGCATACTGGGCAATAACATCGGTATTTATTGATACATTATCTATCGGTGTATTGATTTTACCTTTCATGATCATTTCCTCCGTTTTTATTACGGACCCGCGCTTTATTAACAGCTTAGCCAAATAAGGCCCGTGGATCCGTTCTTTGACATTATATAATGAATCCGTAATAAAATTCAACTTTTACTTGCATTTCAATAAAAGTTTTGCTATCATACTCGTGTTGTGACTCTGAAAGGGCCGGCGACTCGATAAAGATCAATATGTAAGGTTCAGGCCTTAGATCATATAAAGGGAGGTGTAATCATGGCTAAGTGTGCTGTTTGCGGCAAGGGTGTTCTTTTTGGAAATAACGTGAGCCATTCACATAAAAGGACTAACAGGATGTTCAAACCTAATATCAGGACAGTCAGGTGCAAGGTTAACGGAGGCACCAAGACCCTTCATGTATGCGCAAGATGCTTAAGAGCCGGCAAGGTTGAGCGTGCGTAACCATTCAAAGGAGTGTATTGATAAGTAAAAAAGAGCGGATCTGCCGCTCTTTTTTATTATCCCTTATCTGCCTGATATTTATAGCATTTTTATATATGATGATGTTAGAGAAGAAACCTGAAATCATCATTATATCTGATAATACGATCGCAGACGTATAACGTAAGACGTGTATTATAGAAACCGCACAAGATCTATCTGACCGAATCACTCCTCACCGGGAAGGTGAAGTATGTATCCGGATAGGGCTCGTTATGAAGTTTGAAATGCCACCACTCCTCATTATACGGGTCAAAGCCGTGCTTCACCATGATATTTCTTAAAAGCATCCTGTTCTCATACTGCTCGTCTGTGATCCCCCGGTAATCGGGATGGCTCAGCTCACCGAAATAATCGAAGGTGCCGCCCATATCGACCTCTTTCCCCGTCTCCATGTCAAACAAAGTAAGGTCAAGTGTGCTTCCCCTGCTGTGGCCGGAGTGCTTTGCGATATAGCCGCGGGGAAAGAGAACATCCTTACTGAGCTCCGGATAGAAATATTCCTTCATTCTGGTGTCATCGGGATCCTTTGCCCAGTTCACGAAATCGGTGACTGCCTCCTGGGGACGGTACGCATCATAGATCTTGAAGCGGTATCCCATTTCCACAAGCTCGTCGCTTGCTTTCTTAAGGGCATCTGCGGCCTCCTTTGTAAGAAGCGCTACCGGCTCCTCATATCCGTCGACCCTCTCGCCCGTGAAATTATAAGTCGAATAATAGCGGATCTCTAAGATCACATCGGGCACAGCCTCACTTAACAGAACAAAATCAGAGGAATCATCTGAAAGCTTTATGCCGTCATCCGATACCGTCTCAGCTGCCGCAGGCGCAGCACCAAAACCTGCCCCGAGATTTTCAAGCGTATCGATCACGACAACGCATTCCGGATCCACATGCTGCATCACAAACTTCATCTGATTTTCAGGTATCGCGACACAGCCTCCCGTATAGGGCTTATTGGGGCCAAGGCAGTGGAGGAAGATCGCGGAGCCCTCTCCCGGTACGCATTCTTTGTTGTAATCTATGTTCAGGCAATACTGGTACTGCCTTGTATAATCCACTATGCGTTCGCTGTCTTCGGTATTAAGGCCGGGACAGTCCTTAATGCTCACCATTTCGTTGTAATGCATCCCGTCGCGGCCGTCCCCCGACCAGTAGGTATCATCATCGGCCTGAATATAGGCGATCGCGCAGCCCGGATCAGGCGCGATGCCGAAAGCAGCGTTGAACTTATAGGTTCCAACCGGGGTCATGGCATCGCCTTCCTTTGTCTTCCCGAGGCCGGCCTTTCCGATATAGCCCGGCGTCGTCATGATCATCTGCCAGGTTCCGTTTTCATCCTTTTCATGCATGGAGACCCAGGCGGTCGTCCCTTCATAATTCCCGACGATGAACAGCTGCTTCGCATCCTCCGCCTGCGGAAGCTTAACGACCCATTCCGGAGATTCCGAAAGCATCGTCGTAACCGCGACGTCTGAACCGTCAAAGTAAACCTCTGAAGCTGCAACATCAGACTTCTTTCCTGAATTATCAGGCGTTTTCGCATAAACCTCCTGTGCGCCCGTGACAACGATGCCGGTATTCCGGTCTGCCTGATCATCAGCCTTTTGTTCCTTCCCGGAACATCCGAAAAGCGCCAGTGTTAACGCACACATAACTAACATCATGACCGCTGATTTCTTTTTCATATATGCCCTCCCTGTTTACGACAATTTATGCTCCAGTAACTCGTCATAGCGCTCGAGGAACTCAAGTATCCTTTCCTTCCTTTTTCCGCCGCCCAGCTTCTTTACGTAAAGTTCCCTGAAAATCTCGATGTCTTTGGAAATATCCTTTATAAACCCGTAAAGGCGGCTCTCCTTCTCCTCCCCGCTTATCGAATCGTCCGCATCAAGCTTTTCCCTCATATCCCGGAACCTGAAAAGATATTCCTTCGCCTTTTTCGCGGATCTGTTCTTTTGCTCCTGCTCCGCAAAGGATGTATAAACCTCGTAAAAACGCTCTTCTGCCACACGGGCCCTCTCAAAGCGCCTGTCAGAAGACCTCCGCTTATCCGAAAAGTCTTCGGCACACAGGCTGTCAAGCCCCATAAAACCGTTTACGCTGAGCAGATGGTTTTCCTTTGCCGTTAAGAGTTCCATAATATCGGGGATTTCTCTCTCATCATCGTCCGGATCATCATATGATCCATCCCACGCTCCGTTTAACAGATCCGTAGCTTCGGCATCCGTCTCATGCTCCAAAGATCCTTCCTGCCTGTCCCGGACAGGCTCCTCTTTCTGCAGATCGAATTCCTCTGCAGAAAGAGCGGGAAGCGTATCAGCTTCCGGAAACAGCCTTCCCTTTGTTAAAGCTCCCGTTTCCCGCT
>JAIKXO010000296.1 GCA_024684065.1 Lachnospiraceae bacterium | reverse complement strand
AAGGGCCGTGGTCCGATGACCGGATATTGGGGATGCTTGACGAATATGAGGCTCAGATCTTCGATTCGGGCGCCTTTTTAAGGGATATGGAGCGCTGGCCTGATGGAAATTATGAAGATCCCCGATATAAACTTTCGGTATTTAAGGATTATGTTCTCAGGAGGCTTGAATATTGCGACGGTTTTTTCGGGATCAGGTGATGACTATAGTTTATATTATCTGGAACGGATAAGAAAGCAGTGAAAGCGATTTAGACGGCAGTTTCTGATGATTAAAGGTTCCTTAGTATAGAAGGCAGTGGAAGCGTTTCTGAAGGCGGTGACGGATGATTAAAGGTTCCTTATATAGAAATGAATGGAAATATCTTTGCAGATTAAATGAATGGGCAGATCTTTCCCCAAAGCTTGGCAGGCTTCTTTATACCGACAGCCACTCCGAGCACGGAAGATATTCGGTACACAGCCTGTATTTTGATGACCTTGAGAATTCCGGGATGCTTGATAATAATGCCGGAAGCGCGGAAAGGCTTAAGATCCGGTTCCGGTATTACGGAGACGATATTAAGACGCTTCATCTCGAATGCAAGAAAAAGCTTAACGGAAGATGCAGAAAGCTTTCTGTCCCGGTAACGGAGGAAGAGCTTCTTCTGTTCATGGAGGGCAGGGTGATGGAGCTTTTTTCAAAGACCGGGGATCCTCTTTTAAAAAGGTTCTGCCTTTATTTTGAAAAAAAGCTTCTTTCCCCGAGGGTGATCATCGACTATGAACGGACGGCTTATGTTGAGGAGGCGTTGAATTTAAGGGTTACCTATGACGAGAACATTACCTCTTCCACGCAGGTGGATTATTTTCTTTCGGGGGGATATACGGCAAGGCGGGTTTCATCGGGGGATAATGTTCTGGAGGTTAAATTTGACGAGATCCTTCCGGGATATATAAAGAGGATTATTGAAGGGACGGATATCGAGCTCACATCATTTTCTAAGTATTATCTTGCAAGGAGCAGGTGCTGAGGGTTTCCCGGGTTATACCTGAAAGAACGATGCGCTGCTGGCTATATTTACATTATCTGCCCGAGCCACGCAGTAAATGCGTGGCTCGGGACCGAACAGTAACAGGACTTTTCATAAACACATGCAAGTTTTCTTGTTTTCTTGTGAAACGGGGATAAATGAGATATAATGATTGCTGTGAGTGATTACGACATTGTAAGGGAAAGCTTTCGATTCTGCAGAGCGTATATCAGATATTTCAGGGGTAAAAGCCCTGTTCAACAGAGGAGGAGCCGGCATGGCTGAAGAATACAGCGTAAGTTCCGAAACGCCAAAAGGACAGTCTGCTCCCGGGCAGATAAGAATAGTGCAGGAAACCGTAGCCGGCAAGGAGATAACCTTTGCCCATATCATGGGCGCTCCGGCTCCGGTGATCTATCAGAAGCTCGGGCTCAATCCCCAGGTGGATTACAGCACGTCTGCGATAGGGATCATGAATATGACCCCGCCTGAATCGGCGGTGATAGCATCGGACATAGCGGTGAAAAGCGGCAATGTCTATCTCGGTTTTGCGGACAGGTTCACCGGAACGCTGATCATTACCGGCGAACTTTCAGATGTGCAGTCAGCCTTGACCGAAATAGTCAATTATTTCCGTGACGAACTTGAATACGTGGTCTGCAGGATCACGAAGCGGTAGGTGGCGGCATGGCAAGGCTTACTGCTGAAAAACTTCTTGAGAAGATATTCCATGATGATTATGAAAACCTAAAAGGGAAGACCCTCAGGATGACAAGGGTCAGGGTTCCGGGAAAGGAAGTCTGTCTTGCCCATATCCTTACTCCGTCGGATGTCTCGGTTTATCAGAACCTTGGACTGCATATAGGAGTACATGAGGGAGAGGATCACAGCGGGGAAACCATAGGCCTGATAAGATTTACTCCCTGGGAGGCTGTGGTCGTAGCGGCAGATACGGCTATGAAGGCGGCTGATATACAGATAGGTTTTATGGATCGTTTCTGCGGATCGCTGATCATAACGGGAGGGCTTTCAGAAGTAGAGGCCGCGGTATCCGAAGTTGTAAGGTTTTTCAGAGAGGAGCTGGGCTTTCAGACCTGTAAGGTCCGGCGGAATTGAAGGCGTGAAAAAGGTATTTCTTATGGGAAGAAGCGAGGCTGGCAAGACCTCGCTTGCTCAGGTTTTAAGAGGAGAAGAGCTCCACTATATAAAAACGCAGTATACCAACACCTCAGAGGAGCTTATCGACACTCCCGGAGAGTATTCGGAGTCCAAGCAGTTTTCCGTGGGCCTTGCGTGTTTTTCCTTTGAAGCTGACGTTGTGGCGATCGTCCAGGCAGCGGATGAGCCTTACAGTCTTTTCGGAGCAAGCCTCCATACCTTCATTCAGCGCCCTCTTATCGGCGTTATCACTAAGACCGATTCTCCTTATGCCAATGTGCCGATGATAAGGCAGTGGATGGAAAATGCCGGATGCGAGCGGATATTTGAGGTAAATAATATAACCGGAAAAGGAGCGGAGGAGCTTATGGCTTACCTTAAAGAGGATCTTCCGAGGCTAAGCCTTAAGGAGGCCATACATATGCAGAGTCTTGGGATCAGTGAGTGGGATCCCTGATCAGGTTGAACATTATCATTTACTGGCGGGGGAAATTGATATGATAAAGAGCATGACGGGATTTGGAAGAAGCGAATTTCTGGATTCCGATAGAAAGATAACCGTGGAAATGAAATCCGTAAACCACAGATATCTTGATATCAGTATAAGAATGCCTAAAAAGCTGAGCTTTTTTGAGGCCTCGATGAGAAATCTCATAAAGGAATATGTCGAAAGAGGGAAACTTGACGTCTTTATCACCTACGAAGATTATACTGAAGATAATTATTGTTTAAAGTATAATAAGGAGATCGCATCTGCTTATTTAGGCTATATAAAGACCATGGCGGAAGATTTCGGGCTTGAGAATGATATGACGGTCTCAAGGCTTTCGAGATATCCCGAGGTTTTTACTCTTGAGGAGCAGGACATTGATGAAAAGGAGCTCTGGAGCGATCTTGAAAAGGTTTTAAAGGATGCTCTTGAGGATTTCGTAAGCTCAAGGCTTAAGGAGGGGGAAAGTTTAAAGAGCGATCTTGACGTTAAACTTAAGGAAATGCTCGGGCATGTAGATTACATAGAGAAAAGGGCTCCTGAGATCATTGAGGAATACAGAAAAAAGCTTTATGATAAGGTAAGGGAGTTTGTTGCCGATGCATCTATAGATGACTCAAGGATCGTTTCGGAGGTAACTCTTTATGCGGACAGAATATGTGTCGATGAAGAACTGGTGAGGCTCAGGAGCCATATAAATTCAATGCTGAAGGCTCTTTCTGATGGCGGCGGGATAGGAAGGAAGCTTGATTTTATCGCCCAGGAGATGAACAGAGAGGCTAACACGATCCTTTCAAAGGCTAATGACCTCTCCACATCTGAGCACGCCATAGAGCTTAAGACCGGAATTGAGAAGGTAAGGGAGCAGATACAGAATCTGGAATAAGGAGCGGAAATGGCAGAGAGAGGTGTTTTAACGGTTGTTTCGGGATTTGCCGGTTCCGGCAAGGGAACTGTGGTATCGGAGCTTTTATCCCGGTATGATAATTATGCTTTAAGTATTTCGGCTACGACCAGATCCCCGAGGGAAGGTGAAGAGGAAGGTGTTCATTATTTCTTCGTGAGCCGTGAGAAATTCGAGGAAATGATAGAGAACGGAGACCTCCTTGAGCATGCATGCTATGTCTCGAATTATTACGGGACGCCGAAAAGCTATGTTGAAAAGATGCTTTCGGAGGGAAAGGATGTTATTCTTGAGATAGAATGCCAGGGTGCAGTCTCCGTAAAAGAGAGATTTCCTGATACCCTGCTTATTTTCATAATGCCTCCCGAGGCACAGGAGATTTATAACAGGCTAAAGAAGCGGGGAACCGAGACCGAGGAGGTCATTATGAAGCGGATGCAAAGGTCTTTTGAGGAAGCTTCTTACATCGAAAGATACGATTATCTCGTGATAAATGATGACCTTGAGGCCTGCATAGGGAGCATACACGGAATAATCCGGTCGGCGCATTTTAAAGTAGACAGGTGTGCCGAAAAGATAGATAATATAAAAGATGGTCTGAAGGTATTTTTGGATAAGTAAGGACAGGGTCTGCTTCTGCAGACTCATTATTGCTGAAAACATGTAATGGAAAAAAGAAAAAGATTTTCGGCCTAAAACATTTTTAAGGAGGATAAAAAATGCTGCATCCGTCATACAGTGATCTTATGAAGGTTGTTAATTCGGAGGTTGACGAAGGCGAACATCCTGTAGTAAACAGCCGCTACTCCATAGTGATGGCTACCGCGAAAAGAGCCAGGCAGCTCATTGATGACGCTCCCACCCCGATTGAGGACGCTATGGATAAAAAGCCCCTTTCGGTGGCGGTAGAGGAGCTTAACGAAGGTATCATAAAGGTTCTGTCCGAAGAAGAGGCAGAGGCTGCAAAACAGGCTCAGGAAGCCCTGACAGAAGAGCAGGAGCCTGATGAAGAGACGGAATGAAGCTCTTACTGGTTTCCCTCGGCTGTGATAAAAACCTTGTGGATTCTGAAGAGATGACAGGCATCCTTGCGGAACAGGGGTTTGAGTTTACCGATGATGAGAAAAAAGCCGAGGTGATCATCGTAAATACCTGTGCTTTTATAGGCGATGCGAAGGAAGAAAGCATAAATACGATACTGGATCTTGCCGAAAACAGGATTGAAGCCGGAAACGGGGGTGTCTGCAGGGCGCTTATCGCGACAGGCTGTCTGGCCCAAAGGTATTCGGAGGAGATAAAGAAGGAACTGCCGGAGATCGATGCGGTTATCGGGACGATGGCCTACGACAGGATCGGGGAAGTAATAAACTCAGTACTTTCGGGGAAGGTTTTTGATGCGTTTTCCGATATTGACTCATCGCCTGAGATCAGCGGCAGGAGGTTCCCTTCTTCCGGGGGTCACTATGCTTTTCTGAAGATCGCGGAAGGGTGCGATAAGCGCTGTACTTATTGCATCATACCGTTTATGAGAGGGAGATACCGCTCTTTTCCTGAGGAGGAGCTTTTAAAGGAAGCTGAAAGACTTGCTTTTCTCGGAGTGAAGGAGCTTATACTGGTAGCGCAGGAGACTACCGTATACGGTGTGGATCTGTATGGAAAAAAGGCTCTTCCGGAGCTGCTGAAAGGCCTCGCCCGGATAGACGGGATAGAATGGATAAGGCTTATGTACTGCTATCCCGAGGAGATCACGGATGAGCTCATAGAAACTATCAGAACCGAACCGAAGATCTGTGATTATCTGGATATCCCCATACAGCATTCTTCTGATAAGATCCTTAAAGCAATGGGGCGGAAAACCGATGAGAAAAGCTTAAGGACCCTGATAGAAAAGCTAAGACGCGAAATACCGGATATAGCCCTAAGAACGACGCTGATCGCGGGTTTCCCCGGAGAAACCGAAGAGGATTTTGAAAAACTGTATAATTTCTGTGATGAGCTTGAGTTTGACAGGCTCGGGGTTTTTCCCTATTCTGAGGAGGAAGGCACGAGGGCGAGCACTCTTCCCGGAAAGGTTCCCGAAGAAGAGAAGCTCAGACGCAGGGATGAGCTTATGGAACTTTCGAGGGAGATCGTATTTGAAAAAGCCGAAAAACAGGTTGGAAGGAAGCTTTCTGTATTTATTGAAGGTTTTATGCCCGAGGAAAATATCTATGTCGGAAGGACCTACATGGATGCTCCTGAGGTTGACGGAATGATCTTTGTTCATTCAGACAGAGAGCTTTTAAGCGGGATGATCGTTAATGTCAGGGTAACAGAAGCAAAGGGCTATGACCTGATCGGAGAGGAGATTTATGAATCTGCCTAATAAGCTTACAATTGTCCGGGTGATCCTTATCCCCTTTTTCGTCTTCTTTCTTTTGGGAGACTTCTGGGGAGACGTTTCAGACTATATCGCGCTTGCTATTTTTATAATCGCAAGCCTTACGGATCTGCTGGACGGAAAGATCGCAAGAAAATATAATCTTGTAACGAATTTCGGGAAATTCATGGATCCGCTTGCCGATAAACTTTTAGTCTGCTCTGCGCTGATCTGCTTCGTGGAACTTAAAAAGCTCCCGGCATGGATCGTGATCATTATAATTGCAAGAGAATTTATTATAAGCGGTTTCAGGCTTGTAGCCGCCGATAACGGAGTTGTGATAGCAGCGAGCTTTTACGGTAAGTTTAAGACCGTGTCACAGATGGTCATGATAATACTTCTGCATCTTAATACAAAGAATGCATTTATCAATGTGCTGACTGCCGTTTCTGTCTATGTAGCCCTTATCATGACCGTTGTCTCGCTTATAGACTATCTCTATAAGAACAGGGAGGTCATGAAGGAGCAGAGGTAAAAATGAGAGATCTGAAGGCCAGATATCGTATTATTTATAATGTGCGGCCTGTGCGGTCATAGAAGCCGGATAATGAATGTTGAGAATGCTGATTCAGGATTGAGGTATGCAGATGGGACATAAGGAAGAAAAAAAGGAAAAAAATCTGGATAAGGAGCTTCAGAAAGAGATAAAGCAGAAAATGGAAGATAAAGAGGTTTCAGGAAAAGAGGATGGCGGGAAACAGCCTGAGAAGCCGGAGAGCGAGCAGGATCATTATGAACAGGTGTTAAGGCTCTGCGGAATAGGAATGAACGATGTAAAGAACTCGCTTGCGGACTTGAGGGACAGTAGTAATCCAAAGCTCACCCTTGATTCCGAAAGAGGGGAGATATATATAAAGGTAGCAGCGGTAAACGAGGGCGAAAAAAGCGCGAAGAAGATAGCCAAGCCTGTAATAAAGGAGATCAAGGGAAGGTTCTCCGAGAAAATATATGGAATTGATGACGGGCCTTCTCTTTCGGAGACAGTTTTTGAGCTGCTTAAGGGAAACAGCCTTACACTTGCGACAGCCGAGTCCTGTACGGGCGGGCTTATAGCATCAAGGATCGTTGACCTGCCCGGGGCGTCGGAGGTATTTAAGGAGGGATTTATAACCTATTCAAACAAGGCCAAGAGAGCCAGGCTCGGTGTTAAAAAATCCACGTTGAATAAATATGGGGCAGTGAGCGGGGAAACAGTAAAGGAGATGGCAAGGGGAGGCGCCTTCTTCTCAAAGGCTGATGTCTGTGTATCCGTATCGGGAATAGCAGGCCCTGACGGAGGGACTGCCGAAAAGCCGGTAGGCACTGTGTTCGTGGGATGCTGCATAAAAGGGAAGACCGTAATAAGCGAATGTCACTTTAAAGGGGACAGAAACGACATCAGGGAGCAGGCGGTTACTGAGGCGCTTGCGCTTATCAGGAGATGTGTCCTCAAATATTACAGTGAGAAGAATTTTTTAGGGGCATGAGAAAAAAGTGATTTCCCTTTTGCGCTATATATGATATAATTTTTTGTATAATTGAATAACAGACAGGTATGGAGCGGCCGCGGGAGCGGTCTGCTGTAGAAGGGTCCGAAACAATACCTGAACGGATAGTGCAGGGGATCTGTGCTTATTAGCATGGATTGATGGCACTATTTTTATTATAGCGGATATAAAACGTAAAAACGTAATATAAAAATTTTGCCTTGACATACTCGAACAGATGTTTTATAGTTGATAACGAACATAAGTTCGATATGTGTGAGGAGACAGGAGACAAATAAATGGAAAGAGAAGAAAAAATAAAAGCACTGGATGCCGCGTTGGCGCAGATCGAGAAGCAGTATGGCAAGGGTTCGGTAATGAAACTCGGCGATAATCAGAAGAACCTTAACGTTGAGACTATCCCTACCGGTTCATTAAGCCTGGATATCGCACTTGGTATAGGGGGGATCCCCAAGGGGAGGGTCGTGGAAGTGTACGGCCCTGAGTCATCGGGTAAGACGACGCTGACTCTGCATATGATAGCGGAGGTTCAGAAAAGGGGCGGTATAGCCGGCTTTATCGATGCGGAGCACGCTCTTGATCCGGGCTATGCGCAGAATATCGGCGTTGATATCGATAACCTCTATATATCCCAGCCCGATAACGGTGAACAGGCTCTTGAGATCGCAGAGACCATGGTAAGGTCGGGAGCGGTGGATATTATAGTGATCGATTCTGTGGCGGCGCTGGTGCCGAAGGCGGAGATAGACGGGGATATGGGAGATTCCCATGTAGGCCTTCACGCCAGGCTTATGTCCCAGGCTTTGAGAAAGCTTACCGCGGTTATCAACAAGACAAACTGTACGGTAGTCTTTATTAATCAGCTTCGGGAAAAGGTCGGGGTAATGTTCGGCAACCCTGAGACGACCACAGGAGGCCGTGCTCTTAAATTCTATTCATCCGTCCGTCTTGACGTGAGAAGGATAGAGTCTATCAAGCAGGGCGGAGAAGTCATTGGCAACCGCACAAGGGTCAAGGTTGTCAAGAACAAGGTGGCTCCTCCGTTCAAAGAAGCTGAGTTTGACATCATGTTCGGCACGGGGATTTCCTCAACTGGAGATATCCTGGATCTGGCCTCAAACATCGATGTGATAAACAAATCCGGAGCCTGGTACGCTTACGAAGGACAGAAGATCGGCCAGGGGAGAGAGAACGCAAAGGTTTATCTGGATGAGCATCCCGAAATGCTCTTGGAAGTTGAGAAAAAAGTCAGAGATCATTATTTCGAAGCTGATCCCGCGGAAGAAAAACCTGAGGGGGACGGGAAAAAGGACGGAACACAAGCCTCTTCAGGCACTGATCAGAAGACAGGAAAGGGAGTATAGAGCGGCGCAGATGAGCTATGCTATAGAATAAAGATAGTTGGAGCATATGGAAGAACGTATTATAACCAAAATTGAAAAATATAACAATAACAAATACAAGATCTTCCTTAATGATGAATTTGCTTTTCTGATATATAAGTCGGAGTGTTTAAGGTTTGGGCTCAAGGAAGGAGAGAGGATTTCGGATCAGGTATATGACGAGATCGTTTCAGAGATCCTTCCAAAGCGGGCAAGGCTGTATGCCATGAATCTTTTGAGGAAGCAGGACCGGACCGAAAGAAATCTCAGGAGAAAGCTGGCCGAAGCCCTTTATTCCGAGGATCTTACAGAGCAGGCGCTGAATTATGTAAAAGAATTCGGTTATCTGGACGATACCAGATATTCTTTTAATTATATAAGGCTCTGTCTGGGAAAACACGGTATTGCTGAGATCAAACACAAGCTTTCTGAGAAAGGCGTATCCCCGGAGGACATTGAAGAGGGCTTCAGACAGGCCAGGGAAGAAGGCTTTTTGGAAGACGATTCAGAGGAGGAACTTATAGAAAAACTTATCAGAAAAAAATATCATAACATTTCCGAGCTTGAAGAAGCCGATAAAAACAAGCTTTTTGCCTTTATGTACAGAAAAGGATTTACGGTTCAGAACGTGGAAAAGGTTTTGAAGAGAATCTTGACAGAGACCGCCTAAGAGTATAAAATCTTTTTGTTGTATTTTTTTATGACCATGAAGTTTTTGATCCGAAAGGCTTCAGTCGTATCTGCTTTTCGGATATATAAAATTGTACAATGAAAACAGAATAAGGAGGTGCCCTGTGAAGATCGTTGTATTAATTCTGATCGCAGTGGTTCTTCTTATCGTAGTGAGCATTATAGCTTACAAGGCTGGTTATGCCGGCAGGATTAAGGATGACGAGCAGAAGATAGGAAGTGCGGAGCAGAAAGCCCGCGAGATTATCGATAATGCGCTTAAGACTGCGGAAGAGAAGAAGCGGGAAGGTCTTCTTGAGATCAAGGAAGAATCTATCAGGACGAAGAATGAGCTTGAAAGAGAGACCAAGGAGAGAAGAAACGAGCTTCAGCGTCAGGAACGGAGACTGCAGCAGAAAGAAGAGAATGTAGACAAAAAGACTGACGCGATCGAAAAGAAGGAAGCCAGCCTACAGGCGAGAGAAGAGGCGCTTAATAAGCAGAAGGAAGAAGTATCGAAGCTTAACGAACAACGCGTACAGGAACTGGAAAGAATATCCGGATTGACCTCCGAACAGGCAAAAGAATATCTTCTAAAAATCGTTGAGGACGATGTCAAGCATGAAACCGCCGTGCTTGTCAAGGATCTTGAGCAGAAAGCAAAAGAGGAAGCCTCAAAAAGAGCCAAGGAATATGTCGTAAACGCTATTCAGAAATGCGCTGCCGACCATGTAGCGGAAACTACTATCTCTGTTGTGCCGTTGCCGAGTGATGACATGAAAGGCAGGATTATCGGAAGAGAGGGACGAAATATCCGCACTCTTGAAACAATGACGGGTGTTGATCTTATTATAGATGATACTCCCGAAGCTGTCGTGTTATCAGCCTTTGACCCTGTCAGACGTGAAGTTGCAAGGATCGCACTTGAAAAACTGATCGTAGACGGACGTATTCATCCTGCCAGAATTGAAGAAATGGTGGAAAAGGCACAGAGAGAGATAGAGAACACCATCAGAGAAGAGGGTGAAGCCGCCACGTTGGAAACAGGCGTTCATGGGTTACATCCTGAGCTTATCAAGCTGCTTGGAAGAATGAAGTACAGGACCAGCTACGGCCAGAATGCGCTGAAGCATTCCATTGAGGTGTCTCTCCTATGCGGTCTGCTGGCTGCTGAGATCGGCGTAGACATAAGACTTGCAAAACGTGCCGGGCTTTTACATGATATAGGTAAGGCCGTCGATCATGAAAAAGAAGGGTCGCATATTGAGCTCGGTGTTGAGATATGCAGAAAGTTTAAGGAATCAGCGGTTGTTATTAATTCCGTGGAGTCACATCATGGGGATGTTGAACCACAGTCTCTCATAGCCTGCCTTGTCCAGGCGGCAGATACGATTTCCGCCGCAAGACCGGGAGCGAGGAGAGAGACTTTAGATGCATATACAAACAGATTAAAACAATTAGAAGATATTACGAACTCTTATAAGGGAGTTGACAAATCTTTTGCTGTTCAGGCAGGAAGAGAGGTTCGGATTATGGTTATCCCTGAGCAGGTCAGCGATGATGATATGGTTCTCATGGCTCGCGATATAAGCAAGCAGATTGAGACTGAGATGAATTATCCTGGACAGATCAAGGTTAATGTGATCAGGGAAAGCCGTGTGACAGATTTCGCTAAGTAAAAAAGATGAAAAAGAGAAAAGCTCTAAGTTGAAAGATTTAGAGCTTTCTTTTATTTTAAGCGTTATTGAGAATAAATAATAATATCCGGAGGTATAAAGATGCTTGAAAGAACGGAGAGGACAGGAAGAGAGCTTGTTCACACTGGGTCGATACTTGAATTTTACAAAGATACGATCAGCCTTCCTGACGGGAAGACTGAATATTTTGATTTTATAAAGCATAAAGGTGCCGCAGCAGTGGTACCGGTGCTTCCTGACGGACGCATTCTCATGGTCAGGCAGTATAGGAACGCGCTTGATGCTTATACACTTGAAATCCCGGCCGGCGCAAGAGATACGGCAGACGAGCCGACCCTTGACTGCGCATACAGGGAATTAGAGGAGGAAACCGGATACAGGGCTGAAAAAAGCGATATCACCTTTCTGCTCACCCTTTATACCACGGTTGCGTTCTGCAATGAAAAGATCGATATCTATTTTGCGAAGAATTTAAAGAAGACGAGACAGCATCTTGATGATGATGAATTTATAGATGTAAAAGCATATACGATCGGGGAGCTTAAGGAAATGATAAAAAACAGCGAGATTGTGGATGCCAAAACGATCGCAGCCCTTATGACGGCCTCAGGCTTTGGCCTCGTGTAAGTGATTCACATAATTTCGCTATCCCGAAATTTATGTTACCTCATCTTATCGGACCTGCTATAAATAAATGATCGTAAAAACACAGATTTTTGTACATAAAATATCATATTTTCTGAAAAAATATGTAAGGATACAACATGTTGTCATTTTCCCGGATAAGTCGGCGACATGTTGTATTATGGCGAGTTTTCCACAGTCTTGTTGATAAAAACGGGACAATTATAGATTGCAAACAGGAGGGAATCTTATTATAATATAACGAGTGATGGGGAGTTTTTCATTTATTTTCAGGCCGTGTGAAGTGGTTATTGACTATTGATGCGCGTCCATGTGAATGAAAGGCTTTTTTATTGCATGGAAACTACTATTTCAGAATTCATAACATATTTACATAATACAAAAAAAACATCTGCCAACACAGAACTGTCATATAAACGCGATCTTATAAAGCTTCAAAAGTATCTGTCGGAAAATAATATTGATACTGAGGATATCAGAGGGATTACGGATAAGAATCTGTCTGCTTATATTGCAATGCTTTTGGAACAGGGTTTCAAGGCCGCTACCGTATCGAGGAATATTGCGTCAATCAAAGCCTTTTTCAGTTACTGTGTTAAGATGGAGCTAATCGACAGGGATCCCGCATCGGAGCTGAAAGCCCCGAAGATAGAGAAGAAGCTTCCTGAGATCCTTACCATGGAAGAGGTCGTAAGACTTCTTGAGCAGCCGAAGCATGATACGCCTAAGGAAATAAGGGACAAGGCAATGCTTGAGCTTCTGTATGCCACGGGTATCAGGGTATCGGAACTCATAAGTCTTTCCATGGATGATGTGAATACGAAGATGTGCTACATCATGTGCCGCGACAGCAACAAGGAGAGGGTCATACCCTTTGGGCATAAGGCGAAGGATGCTCTTGTTCATTATATAAAATCCTCAAGAGATACCATGATAAACGACAAGCATTCCAAGATCCTTTTTGTCAACTGCTCGGGTGCGCCTATGAGCAGACAGGGCTTCTGGAAGCTGATAAAGTACTACGCTAAAAGGGCAGGGATAAACGGGGATATCACGCCCCATACATTAAGGCATTCCTTTGCGGCGCATCTTGTGGAGAATGGGGCGGATTTAAGAGCCGTACAGGAAATGTTAGGCCATTCGGATATTTCCACCACTCAGATCTATGCTGCCATGAACCATAGCCACATAAGGGAAGTTTATTCAAAGACCCATCCCAGGGGATAATTTAATGTCAGCTGATATCAGATTCGATCTTCATATGCACTCTGCCCACTCCGGTGATTCTGAAGAAGCCATGGAATCGATGATAGAGGAAGCGGTACGAAAGGGCCTTACGGGAATATGCTTTACCGAGCATCTTGACGAGGACTTTCCCGAAGGTGACGAGGATTTTGATTTCAGTCTCGATACGGATGCGTATCATGAGCATTTTCTGGAATGCAGGGACAGGTATGAAGGAAAGATCAGGCTTTTCTTCGGGGTGGAATATGGCCTCCAGCCGCATCTGAAGGAAAGGCTAGGAGAATATGTCAGAAAATATCCCTTTGATATGGTGATAGGTTCTTCCCATATCGTAAACGGAAAGGATCCGTATCTTCCATATTATTATGAAGGAAGAAGCGAACGGGAAGCCTATCTTGAATATTTTGAGAATGTCCTTGAGTGTGTCCGGGGCTTCGATGACTTTGATGTGTACGGGCATCTCGATTATGTTGTCAGATACGGTCCGAACAAGGATAAGTATTATTCCTATAATGAGTATTCGGATATCATTTCTGAAATCCTGAAAACGATCATAGATAAGGGCAAAGGAATAGAGGTAAACAGCGGCGGCTTTTCACACGGGCTCTGCCATCCGAACCCCAGGGAGGATGTTTTAAAGAGATACAGGGAGCTTGGTGGAGAGGTGGTCACTGTAGGCTCTGATGCTCACAGGGCGGAAAGGATCGCATACCGGTTTGATGATGTCAGAAGAATATTGACAGAGGCCGGATTTAAACATATTACCGTATTCGAAAACAGAAAACCGGGATTTATAAATATTGTATAAATCTTTTTCATAAATAAAAATTTCTCTTGTATTTTAGGGTGTTTTTTATTAGAATATTTGCGTATGAGCGTATATTCCATATTGCAGAGCCGGTTGTTATGCCGAGTCGTTTCATGAGGTATAAGGCCAGGCAATATGGCCATATATAGTAATTCAATTTTAGGAGGAATCAAATATGTCAGTAAAAGTTGCAATCAATGGTTTTGGCCGTATCGGTCGTCTTGCTTTCAGGCAGATGTTCGGAGCAGAGGGATATGAAGTAGTAGCGATCAACGACCTTACTTCTCCCAAGATGTTAGCCCACCTTCTTAAGTACGATTCTTCACAGGGCAAGTATGCTAAGGCCGACACGGTTTCAGCAGGCGAGGATTCTATCACTGTTGACGGAAAGACCCTTAAGATATACAAAGAGCCCGATGCTAATAACTGCCCCTGGGGCGAGCTTGGCGTAGACGTTGTTCTTGAGTGCTCAGGTTTCTATACATCCAAGGAAAAGGCTCAGGCTCATATCAATGCCGGAGCAAAGAAGGTTGTTATTTCAGCTCCTGCAGGAAATGATCTTCCTACCATCGTTTACAATGTAAACCATACAACACTTACCAAGGACGACAAGATCATTTCAGCGGCTTCCTGTACCACAAACTGCCTTGCTCCCATGGCTAAGGCTCTTAACGATCTTGCTACCATCAAGTCCGGTATCATGAGCACGATCCATGCTTACACCGGTGACCAGATGATCCTTGACGGACCTCAGAGAAAGGGTGATTTAAGGAGATCACGTGCAGGCGCTCTTAATATCGTTCCCAACTCAACGGGCGCAGCAAAGGCTATCGGTCTTGTTATCCCCGAGCTGAACGGAAAGCTTATCGGTTCCGCACAGAGAATCCCTACTCCTACCGGTTCAACGACTATCCTTGTTGCTACGGTTGAGAAGCAGGTTACCAAAGAAGAGATCAATGAGTTCATGAAGAATGCAGCTAACGAGTCCTTCGGTTACAACGAGGACGAGATCGTTTCTTCCGATATCGTCGGATCAACCTACGGCTCAATCTTTGATGCAACCCAGACCATGGTCGGTGCTGACAATCTTGTACAGGTTGTTTCCTGGTATGACAATGAGAATTCATATGCAAGCCAGATGGTAAGGACTATCAAGTACTTTGCTGAGTTAGGCTGATATAGTGATCATTAGAGATACGAACGGTAAATAGTATTTAACAATTTGTCGGTCCGGTCCGCAAGGACCGGGCCGATTTTAAAATAAGAATAATTATTTGTTACAATTATTAAAGGATACAGATATTTGTACAGAGAAGGAGAATGATTATGTCACTTAATAAGAAATCTGTTGATGATTTTAGTGCAAAGGGCAGGAAGGTCCTTGTACGTTGCGATTTCAACGTGCCTTTAAAGAACGGGGAGATCACGGATGAGACACGTATAAATGCGGCTCTTCCCACGATAAAGAAGCTTATGGATGAAGGCGCAAAGGTTATCCTCTGCTCCCATTTAGGAAAAGTAAAGAACGGCCCCAACGAGGGAGAGTCATTAGCACCCGTAGCTAAGAAGCTTACCGAAAAGCTTGGCAAGGACGTTGTCTTTGTTTCGGATGATAATGTTACAGGCCAGGCAGCGACCGATGCGGTCAATAACATGGAAGATGGCGATGTTGTACTTCTTCAGAATACCCGTTTCCGTGGAAAGGAAGAAACAAAGCCGAAGGAGGCCGGTGAAGCTTTTGCCAAGGAGCTTTCCGATCTCTGTGATGATTATGTATGTGACGCATTCGGATCCGCGCACAGGGCGCATGCTTCTGTTGCGGGAGTAACAAATTATGTGCGTGAAAAGGGCGGCAACTGCGCGGTCGGTTACCTTATGCAGAAGGAGATAGATTTCCTCGGCAATGCGGTAGAAAACCCGGTAAGGCCTTTCGTAGCCATCTTAGGCGGCGCAAAGGTTGCCGATAAGCTTAATGTTATCAATAACCTGCTTGAAAAATGCGATACTCTTATAATAGGCGGCGGCATGGCCTTCACCTTCTTAAAGGCAAAGGGCTATGAGATCGGAAAGTCTCTGGTTGATGACGAGAAGCTTGATTACTGTAAGGAAATGACAGAGAAGGCAGAGAAGCTCGGCAAGAAGCTGCTTCTTCCCATTGATACTGTCATAGCGGCAGGCTTTCCTGATCCGATCGACGGACCTATCGAGGTTTCAAACGTAGATGCTGACAAGATACCCGCGGACATGGAAGGTCTTGATATCGGGCCTAAGACCAGAGAACTCTTCGCGGATGCTGTAAAGAATGCCAAGACCGTGGTCTGGAACGGACCCATGGGAGTGTTCGAGAATCCTACGCTTGCGGCAGGAACCATTGCTGTAGCGAAGGCTCTTGCTGAGACTGATGCCACCACGATCATCGGCGGCGGCGATTCAGCGGCGGCCTGCAACCAGCTTGGCTTTGCGGACAAGATGAGCCATATTTCCACAGGCGGCGGCGCTTCCCTTGAGTTCTTAGAAGGCAAGGAACTTCCCGGCGTCGTAGCAGCCGATGATAAATAAACTCAGAGTGACGAAAAGTTCTCGAAGAGAATTTTTCGTCGATATACTCTCAATTTTATAAAGTAAAACAGAATGAAAAGGAGAACCCAATGTCAAGAAGAAAAATAATAGCCGGTAACTGGAAGATGAACATGACTCCCAGCGAGGCTGTAAAGCTTTGTGATGAATTAAAGGATCTTGTAAAGACCGAGAATTCCGATGTTGTATATTGCGTACCCGCTATCGATATCGTTCCCGTAGTCAATGCGGTAAAGGGCTCAAATGTCAAGGTCGGCGCGGAGAATATGTACTTTGAAGAGAAGGGTGCATATACGGGCGAGATTTCCGCGGCAATGATAAAGGATGCGGGGGCTGAATATGTCATTATCGGCCATTCCGAGAGGAGGGACTATTTTAAAGAGGATGACGCCCTGTTAAATAAAAAGGTGAAGAAAGCCTTTGAAGCCGGGCTTACACCTATCCTTTGCTGTGGCGAGACCTTAGAGCAGAGGGAAATGGGAGTAACGATGGATTGGATACGTTTCCAGATAAAGTCAGACCTTGTTGAGGTTACGGCAGACCAGGTGAAGAGCATGGTTATCGCCTATGAGCCTATATGGGCTATCGGAACCGGAAAAACAGCCACCACCGAGCAGGCGGAAGAGGTCTGCAAGGGCATCAGGAACTGCATCTGCGAGATGTATGACGCTGCGACAGCAGAGGCTGTAAGGATCCAGTACGGCGGATCGGTAAATGCCGGCAATGCTGCTGAACTGTTTGCACAGGCAGATATAGACGGCGGTCTTGTAGGCGGAGCTTCCCTGAAAGCAGATTTTGGGAAGATCGTAAATTATAAGTAAACAGAGATTTATATATGAAGTAAGAAAAAGGAGCCTGTTGCAGCACAATACAGGCTCCTTTTTCTGAGGAAAAACCGAATTAATCAGTTTTTCCTCAGAAACTTTTATAGTCTGTGCAGGCCACAGACAGGAAAACAGTCATTGACGGGAAGACATGGGTTATGGAGCATCTGAGGTGCGTTGTTGAGCGAATTACATATCAGAATGAACAGAACGGTTATTCTGTGATCAAATGCCGGGCCAAGGGTTTTCAGGATCTGGTGACCGTGGTGGGGTCAATGCCGGATGTCCATGTAGGGAGCGTATTATCCTTAGGGGGATCATGGAGGATGGATGCAAGATATGGCAGACAGTTCTCCATGGAAACCTTCGAGGAAACGCTGCCCGCAACAGTGTACGGGATCGAGAAATATCTGGGAAGCGGACTGATCAGGGGAATCGGGCCGAAATATGCCAAACTTATCGTCGGACGGTTCGGGAAGGATACTCTGGAAATCATTGAGGAAACGCCGGACGAGCTTTTAAAGGTTCCGGGGATCGGGAAGAGCAGGGTCGAAAGCATAAAGAAGGGCTGGACCGAGCAGAAGGAGATCAAGAATATCATGCTCTTTTTACAGAGCCATGATGTCAGCACCAGCCACGCCACGAAGATATACAAGACCTACGGGAACGAAAGCATCAGGGTCGTGAAGGAGAATCCCTATCGTCTGGCGGATGATATCTGGGGCATCGGCTTCAGGACGGCGGATACCATAGCGGAAAAGATGGGCTTCGGACATGAAAAGTATGCAAGGCTTCGAAGCGGGATCCTGTATACACTGAATAAGCTTGCGGATGACGGACACTGCTATGCTACGAGGGATATGCTTCTTAATGCCGGCACAGAGCTCCTTTCCGTTGAAGACAATCTGCTTTCCATGACTCTTGATGAAATGATCAGACAAAAGGATGTGATCATAGAGGAGCTTCTGTTTGATGCCGATATGGACAGGGAGCCCGGGATCGCGATCTATCTCCCTCCCTTTTTCCATTCAGAGCGCGGTGTTGCGAAACGGCTTAAATCAATCCTTAAAAACAGCTCAGGGATCCGCATAAGTCCCAAAGGCCTTGCGGAAAGGGTCAGCAGGAAAACGGGAATGTCATATGACACCGTCCAGATGAGGGCTATAGAGTCTGCGGTACAGAGCAAGATCATGATCCTGACAGGCGGACCCGGAACGGGAAAGACCACTACGACCTTAGGTATAATTACCGCCTTCAGGGAATCAGGTGCAGATATCCTTCTTGCGGCACCAACCGGCCGGGCGGCCAAGCGCCTTTCTGAAGCAACAGGGATGGAAGCAAAAACGATCCACCGTTTGTTAGAAACAAAACCGCCGGAGGGATATCAGAGAAATGAAGAGAATCCCCTGGAGGGTGATGTTCTGATCATCGATGAATGTTCGATGATAGATATCATGCTTATGTATAACCTGCTGAAAGCGGTCCCGGATTCCATGACTCTGATCTTAGTCGGAGATATCGATCAGCTTCCGAGCGTAGGAGCGGGAAATGTGCTGAGAGATCTCATCGATTCGGACTGTTTTTTGGTGGTCAGGCTTACAAAAATATTCAGGCAGGCACAATCAAGCCGGATCATCACGAATGCCCACAGGATAAACGCCGGGAAAATGCCTGATATTTCAGGCGGGAGAAACAGCGACTTTTTTTTCATGGAAGAGGAAGATCCGGATAAGGCTAAGGAAACCATCGTATCGTTAGTAAAGAAGAAGCTGCCCGATTATTATCATACAGCGTCTTCCGATATCCAGGTACTGACACCTATGCAGCGGAGTGTGATCGGAGCCTCTAACCTTAATCAGGCGCTGCAGGATGCGCTGAATCCTTCGGGAGCCTATTTGCGCAGGGGAGGTATCTGTTATCGGATGAACGATAAGGTTATGCAGATACGCAATAACTACGATAAAGATGTCTTTAACGGGGATATTGGGATCATATCGTCGGTTGACACAGATGACAGATCGCTTACAGTCAGATTTGACGACAGGCAGGTGGATTATGATGTTTCAGAGCTTGACGAGCTGGTGCTTGCCTATGCGTCTACGATCCATAAGGCGCAGGGCTCGGAATATCCGATCGTGATCATTCCGGTCATGATGAATCACTATGTGATGCTACAGAGGAACCTGATCTATACAGGCATAACCCGGGCAAAGAAGATCCTTGTCTTAGTGGGGACAAAGAAGGCACTTGCCTACTGTGTCAATCATATGGTCGTAGATAAGAGAAATACCCTGTTAAAGGACAGACTTAAAGGTCTTCTCCCCAAATGGGAGGAAGCAAAGGTTACTGACCTGCGGGGTGGTGAGGCTAAAGGGCAGATATATGACCTTGCAGACAGGAAAACAGAGAACCTCCTTGTTGCCGAAGCTCCCGAATATGGAAAGAATACGGAAGACGGTAAGATATCCCATGAAGAATGGCTGAAGATCGACCTTTTTGACAGATTAAGCAAATCGGAATTCCGCAGCCGGTTTAAGCTTGCGGAAAAGGATCGTGAATATATTGCAGATAAAGGAATGGATACGATCAGGAGGCATGCCGGGGATTTAATAGATAAGCGTCTGGCGCCGGGAGTTATTGAAAATGACGGAAGGCAGACTCCCATGAAAGGACATCCGGTTTTTATCGCTCAACACGCTACCGGGACATGCTGCAGATCCTGCCTTGAAAAATGGCACGGTATCGATCCGGGGCGGGAGCTTTCGAATGCAGAGAGAGAATATGTTGTGGACGTTATTATGAAGTGGATCGATCTGAACAGAGGCTGAATGTTTAGTAAATACAGTTCCTTTCCGAGATATCTATAATGGTATTTATGGGGATCGCTTTTCCGTCTGTAAGGATGACGTATCGTTCATATTCGTCTATCTTCTTTAATCTCCCGGTGATTTCGGTATAAGATCCGCCGTCCTTCTTATCATCCGGGATAAAACATGTTATGCATATTTCAGGCCTGTCATCGATCTTTCCAGATAATTCCGTCAGTTTTTCGTTAAGCTCCGTAAGGGCATCCTCGTCAGGGAAGATCTGTCTGTCTGTTATCCGTCCCGCCTCTTTTACCATGGAATCATAGCCCGTGAGGGCTGAAAAGGGTGAAAACTGGGCTGCCCGGTCATGAAGTGACATATGCGGCCGTTTTTTCGACTGATAGTGCGGATGATCGATGATATCGCTGTAATCGTCTGTTCTCAAGCTCTGTGGCCTCCTATCTGGGCATTTCTTTCAATACCTGTTGCCCCTTGCCTGAGGCTTGTACCTTTTATGATAGCGTTTTTTCCGAAACGTTCCCTTATCTCTATTTCTGCTTTTTGCAGCGCCTTTTCTTTTTCAAGCTCTTTCTCTTCTCGCTCAGTTTTCCCATAGTCCGTAAAAAGGTTCAGCTGTTCGTATTCAGGCTCCGCTTTTGCTTCCGCTTCGGGAACGACCCTGCAGGCTGAGATGTTTATGTGGCGTATTTTAAGCTTTGGATCAACTGTCCGGGAATATATATCCATCGCCGCTTCGATCATAAGAGCCGAGGAGGCGGTCATCCGGTTCAGATTGGCAGTCCCGTGAGCATGCTTCGGAGTAAGCTTCCCGTAACGGTTCAGATGAGTCTCGCCGCTATAGTCATTTCCCTCTTTCAGGCTTTCGTAGCTGACTGTTAATACCAGCTGGTCTGTCAGGAGGCCTTTCGAGACAAGGTCAAGTGCCAGGGCATCGGCCATTTCCCGTACGACGACCCGGGCCTCGTCATAGCCATATGGGCGCATCAGAACCTGCCCGGAAGTTAAACTGTTCATTTCAGGCCTGTACTGCTTTATATGATCGATGGCCACCGGTTCCCAGCCCCAGGCGTGATCTATAAGCAGCTCCGCATTTACCCCGAAAAGCTTATAAAAGAGATCCTCGTTTTTTTCAGATTCTCTGGCAACCTGGCCAAGCGTGTAAAGTCCGTGCTGATTAAGCTTTTTTGCCGTGGCTGAGCCAATACGCCAGAAATCGGTAAGGGGAGTATAGTTCCAGAGCTTTTCGCGGAAGGATCTTTCATCAAGCTGCGCTATCCTTACTCCGTTCTCGTCCGCAGGAATATGCTTTGCCACGATATCCATGGCGGCTTTGCACAAAAACAGATTGGTGCCTATGCCGGCTGTAGCGGTGATCCCTGTAGTCTTAAGGATCTCGCGGATCATCATCATTGCAAGGTCGTGCGGAGACATACTATAGGTGGCAAGGTATCCGGTTATGTCCATGAACACTTCATCGCAGGAGTATACATGTATATCTTCCGGTGCAATATATTTTAAGTATATCTTATAGATGTCCGTACTGTAGCGCATATACAGCGCCATCTGAGGCGGAGCGACTAAATAGTCAAGTTCCAGGGACGGATCTTCTGACAGCTCTGAGACACAGCAGGATTTTCCGGTGAAAGTCCCTTCCCGAGCATGGCTCTTTCGTATGGCGTTCAGAGTTTTTACCTTCTGTATTACTTCAAACAGTCTCGGCCTGCCGGGAATCCCGTAGGACTTAAGACCGGGAGATACCGCAAGGCATATCGTCTTTTCCGTTCTTGTGGGATCGGCAACGACCAGGTTCGTGTCAAGGGGGTCCAGATCGCGCTCGATGCATTCTACGCTTGCATAGAACGATTTAAGGTCTATTGCCAGATATGTTCTGTTGTCCGGGTTTACTGTCTGTTCAGCCATATCAATATTATCGAACTAACGTTTGAAGATGTCAATGATTATTGATTAAACCATGCTCCGGATTGTCATTGAAAACAACAGATGTATATGGTACGATGCTTTTGTATGAGGCCGGAAGATTCAAAGAAAGGTTTGCAGCATGACCGGTTAAAAGGATAACCCACAGGACTTTCCGGGCCCCGGCTATTTAGAGTCCGGAGGATATGTCGGATATTTTGGGAGCAAAAATCCCTTTCACTAAGGAGCCCTCGACTCTGACGAGGGTATGTCAGATATTTCAGGGGCAAAAACCCCTTTCACTAAGGAGGTATTTCAGATGAAGGAATTTTATATTGACAGTGACGGCATTCGTCTTCATGCAAAGCTGGATCGCCCGGAAGGGGCACAAAAAGGCCCTCTTTGCATTCTTATCCATGGCTTTACGGGCCACATGGAAGAAGATCATATCATAGCGGCGCAAAAAGCGATCAATGATGCAGGCGTCTCGGTGCTGCGTGTTGAAATGTATGGCCATGGAGGAAGTGACGGCGAGTTTAAAAACCATACCCTCTATAAATGGGTAACAAATGCTCTTGCGGCGGTGCATTATGCAAAAACTCTGGATTTTGTCACCGATCTCTATCTGTGCGGACATTCCCAGGGAGGTCTTTTGACAATGATGATAGGCGGGATGTGTGAAAATTACTTCAAGGCGATCATACCGCTGTCGCCTGCGTGCATGATACCTGAATTATCCAGGGAAGGAACCTTGCTTGGCGCTTCCTATGACCCTAAGCACATACCGGAGAAGCTGGTTTCCGAGGAATGGGAGCTTAACGGAGACTATATTCGTGTCGCTCAGACCATACATGTTGAAGATGAGATCGCAAGGTATGAGGGCCCCGTTCTCATCGTGCACGGAGATGATGATGAAGCGGTTCCGTATTTTTACGGAGAGAAAGCAGCTAAGCTTTATAAGAATGCAGCACTTGTTACGATACACGGGGCAGATCATTGTTATGTCGGACATTTGGAGGAGGTGTCAGAGGCGCTCAGAAGTTTTTTCAAAAAAATGCTTGAACAATGATTTGTGATAAACGCACAAAATACGTGCGTTAACTGTAAGGTGATGCACACTGCAGGGCGTCAAAGGAGGAGTACGTGAAAAAAGAGAAAATTTCAATAAAAATATGCAACAGCGCCGGAGAGATCAGGCAGGAAGCGTCAGGAAACGGGCACTGTGAGATCGTCTGGTACGGAAGCTACGAGCCCGGGGATACTGTCATAGTGGAGGCTGAGAAGGAATCCTTTGTAAGGATACAGACAGATGCCCTTTTGAGTCCGGCCGCGGTATATCTTAAGTCCGGCCTGTTCAGGTTTTCGATCCCTTTCGGAAGGGCCAAGGAACCTTATCCTCCGGAAGCATTTACGGGGATCAGCCATATGCTGACAGCCATGTATACGGAAGGCAATCCGACCGGGCTGCTCAGCGAGAATCCTCTCGACGTAAGAGGCGAAAGCGAGGTATATCCGCATTGCACCGCCAGCGTTGAAACAAGGGGGGAGGACATATTTGCGGCAAGGAATGCGATAGACGGGATGATAATACCCTCCGGACACGGTATCTGGCCTTATACTTCCTGGGGAAACGGCGGGGATCCCGATGCCCATATCGATCTTTGGTTTGGCAGGAAGGTTCTTATAGAAGAGTTCTGTGTCTGCCTCCGCGCCGACTTTCCGCATGACACCTGCTGGAAAAGCGGAGTAGTAAGCTTTGATGACGGGACTGAGCGAGAGCTTGAGTTTGAAAAGACGGGGAAAAGCCAGTCATTCATTTTTGAAGAGCCTGTAGTATCTGAATGGATCTCTCTTGGACGGCTTAAGAGGGATGAAACCGATGCTTCCCCGTTTGCCGCTCTTACCCAGCTCAGGGTATTCGGAAAAGAACTTACAGAGTGATAAAATTGCCGGAATACGGTAACGGAGACACTATAGTTGAGATTTCTGACACATGGAAAAAAAACGAATAAGCCGCTGATGCTGATACACGGCATGGCAAATACTGCGGACCTCTTTGATCCTCTGCTTGAATTTCTCTGTGATTATTATGTGATAGTATGCGAACTTGATGGGCATTCCAGACAGGGAAGCGGGGACTTTGTTTCAGTCACCGACTCAAGCATAAAGATCGAGAAGTATGTTCAAAAAAACCTTGACGGGAAACTTTCGGGATTGCTTGGTTATTCTCTCGGCGGGACGATAGTCACCGAACTGATCAGCAGGGGGAACATAGAGGTGGAAAGGGCGGTAATGGATGCGGCTTATGTGATAAAGATGGGCATTCTTACCTGCCCTTATACGTTACTGTTTCAGGCAGCTATCTGGTGTCTGAAAAAGGATATCCATATCCCAAAGGTAATGGTGGAGCTTGTTATGGGAAAGGGAAATAACAGGATCCTTGATACGATATACAGCGGCGTATCGTTAAAAACTATCGGAAATGTCTGCAGGTCGATCTACAGATATGAAATAAGGGACAGCCTTGATAACTACAGAGGTCCGGTGGCGTTCTGGCATGGAGAGTATGAACCTTATCCGGTAAAGAGCGCAAGATTGCTTAAGAAGCATCTTCCCCGGATGAAAAAGAGAGTATTTAAGGGCATGGGACATGGACAGATGCTGCACGAGCATCCCGCCGCTTATGCCGGACGGCTGAAAGCGTTCCTGGAAGAACAGGGCTGAAATGCTAAGGTGCGCGGGAGACAGTTCTGCTTTTGCCCAGAAGTTATGCCTGTGAATGCTATTAACTGCCGTTTATGATCATGGGAAATGCGGATCCGCTCATTATATAGCAGGTACATCGGAAACCGTATATATAAATTAATATTGATTAATACAGCGATATGGATTTTCAAACAGGAAGAATAAGAGAATTATATCTGAGAGCCAGGCAGAATGATCACCTTACACATACAGGATTTTTATCCGTATCGGAGCAGGCGGATCTTTTGGACACGCTCAGAGCGTTAGGCCAGAAGGAGGGTATACGTATCAGGGAATCGGAATACCTTTTGTTTGGCGGTTTTCGGGATGCGGAAAGATGTATCGCCTGCTTTCTTCCGTCTTATATGACGAAAGACAGCTTTTTACTTAAGCAGGATGCAGTTGATAACGGCCTGCTTTCCTGTCTCGCCGTAAGGCCGGTTAATGCGAGGTTTTCCGATGAACTTACCCACAGGGACTATCTGGGGGCGATAATGAATCTCGGAATGGAACGGGATGTTATCGGTGATATCATCTGCTCTTCGGAATATGCGGCTGTTGCTGTTCTGACTTCAGCGCTCCCCGTTATAGAAAAGGATCTGGTCAGGGTCAGACATACGACGGTCATCTGTGAGAGAATTCCTTTCCGATGCTGTGATATAGAGCCTGAATTTGAGGAGGTCCATATCAATATCGCATCCGAAAGGGCGGATCTTATTCTGGGAGCGGTCTTTCATCTGTCGCGGAGCGCTTCACAGGAGCTTATACGCACAGGACTTATGTCTGTAAACGGCAGGGAGATAACTGATCCGGGGAAGGTTCTGAAGGACAAAGACAGAGTATCTGTACGTTCAAAAGGGAAATTTGTCTATGCCGGGCAGGAAGGTACTACAAGAAAAGGCAGGATATCGGCTCTTGTAAGTGTTTACCGGTAGGGCTCAGGCCGGCGGCAGAGCCCGTTCAAAACGGATTCTGCCGTTTGACGGTTTCTTCTATTGTCTGTTGGATCCTGTCATCGATCTGATCTTCGATCTGATCGATGAGTTTGCCCACTTCCGATAGGATGCCTCCTCCGTTAACCTGCTCCAGCGAATCATCTTCAAGAATTTTATCATTCAGTTTTTCGTTCATTTTGTTACCTCCTGTGGTGTCAGACTGCTTGAGGCTTCGATAATATTATACATTTATAATACTAAAAGTACAATATGACAGCTTCGTAATGTCAGTGCCGCATTCTTTTCAAAATTTATCCATATATTTATACGAAGATAACAGAAATACGGCAGAACTTTTTCGCCTCATTTCATGTCATGTTGCCATGAATCGTTAATCCTGACCGTTTGCCTGCCGATAATAATGACAGGATGAATAAATAAAAAACTGTCTCATACGTTACAATGCCATTTAGTTAAACTGCTATATAGTTTATGGATACGAGAAGGAACCATATTGCCCCTCAGACAATGAAGAAGCGTTTTTAGTGACGAAGAGATCCGTCCCGAATTCCTTAGGCGCGAGGGCTCTTCCAAGCGATTCCCATCGAAGATGGGTCGCGTGAGATTTTCTTGAAAATCTCACATAAGAGGATTGCTTTGCAATCCTTCATTATGCGTCTTAGGAATTCGTGGACTAGCTCTTCGTCACGTTGCTTCGTCTGAGGGGTAATATCGGTCTCCTTCGAAGTATCCAATCAACAGCTTTCAACCTTAACTAAATGGCATTGTCATACGTTA
>JAIKXO010000171.1 GCA_024684065.1 Lachnospiraceae bacterium | reverse complement strand
TCTTTATACAAAGAGTTTATATGTTCATACAGCGCTCGAAAAGTGAGCAGTTCTTCAAACTCCGGCAGGTTAAAATTGATATGGATTATATTTGCATCTTGTATATTTTCATCTATATATTTTTTAAATGATTCCAAAAGTTTTGACTTTCCGCATCGTCTTACACCGGTAATGACTTTTATATCAGAAGTTCCTATTACATTGATTATTTTCTCCATATAGGAATTTCTTGGGATGAGCCTCATAATATCCATTTCTCTCCTCTGTTTGATGAGATTTTTCTATCATGTCTATTAGCCATTTTCAATATTTTTTCGTTTTTGGCTAATAGAAGCATGGCATTAAAAAACAGCACCTCCTCGCTCATCATCTGGCCGTCCGCAGTCTGCCCCTATTTAAGATACGTGACCTTCGCTTTTCCCCGGCCTCTCTGGAGCAGGGCTTTCCTTGCTTCCTCGACGGCGGCGGGGTCGGTGGAAACCTTCCCGGAAAGAACGCCGTTCTGTTTAAGGGGTTCTCCCGAAACTATCGTGTATTTTACGTTCCCGGAGTTGGAGCTGTAGAGGATTGCGGTTATGGGATCGTAGACGGGAAGGGTGTCCGGGGTGCTGAGATCCCAGATGACAAGGTCTGCGACGGCTCCCTTTTCGATCTTTCCGGAACCGAAGGAGAAGAATCCGTGGCCGGCCATAAGCCTCTTCCAGACATAGGAAGTTTCGCAGACCCTTCCGTCCTTTTCCTGATATTTGTTTAACAGGGCGAAAAGCCTTGCCTGCTCTACAGGATTCAGGGTGGCGGAGCTGGCAGCGCCGTCGGTCCCAAAGCATAAGTTCACCTTTGAATAGAGGTCAAATAAGCCGCCTCTCCCGCTATTCCCAGCTTTGTGCCGAGATAGACATCATCCTGGGTCATAGTGCTCTCAAAGGGAAATATCTTTTCATTGAACCACTGATCCGCAGTGCAGTCCTCGGCTATGCCCTTAAAGATGTCCATTGCGGTATGGACATGGAGATTCGGGATACCGGGGCTTAGGAAGAGCCCGGCAGCGTCGATCACTTCTAAGTCTTTTTCACCCTCCGCCGGAGCGGAGGAAGAGGGCAGGATATCAGTGATCACCCCGTCCTTAATGAAAATGTCCTTACCTTCAAGGATCTCAGCGTTCTCGTTTATAACGGTTATGTTCTTTATTATCATCATTTTTCTCCTTGAAAACAGAGGATCTTTCCCACTCAGCCATTTCAGATCATTTTACCAGATTTTGACAGAAAAGCGTAAAGAAATCTATAATATAAAGGAGACCGGCCGACGACATAAAGGAGAGATCCCTATGAAAAAAAGACTGAATTCCCTTATTTCCCTCACCCTTATATTTATGCTGATCCTTCCCCTTAGTGTTCAGGCAATGCCTGCAAACAGCGCTCCCTTCCTGCATACCGGAAAGGACGGGAACACCTTGACCGTAAGGATGGTGGGTGATGAATTCTTCCATTACTTTACGGATGCTGATAACAATCTCCTGGTAAGGGATGAAGAGGGGGATTTTCACCATGTTTACCTGGAGGGTGAAAAGATCCGCACTGCTTTCGGTGAGAAAGAAAGGGAAGGGATCTTCTATGCGAAGGCTTCTGTTCTTTCGGATACGGAAATGAAAAAGCAGTATGCGGCACTCGCAGGATCCGTCTACGATCCTTCCGTAAAGAGGATCCTTCCCGATCCCGTCACCCCGGAAAGCCTGGTGTCTCTTGCGGATGATTGCGATTATAAGATCGATGACCCGGGATCCGGAGCCCTCCCTCTGGTCACCATCGTTGTGGGCTTAAATGATCTTCCATATGAAGAAAGCTATGCCTGGTCCGAAAAGATATATGGTGAGGACGGCAGCCTTCAGAATTATTACAGCCGCTTTTCCGGCGGAAGATTCACCTTTGTTCCGGCCCATGAAACTTATGAAGAGAAAAACGGGACCAAAGGATTTGACGAAAAGGATGACGGCATCATCCATGTGAAACTGGATATTCCTCACGGAAAATGGGGTGACCGCTCAGACGGAGGATTATTCCCCGGCTTTAAAGAAGCCGTGAATTCAGCAATTGATAAAGCAGCAGAGTTTATTGATTTTAATTCTTACGACAAAAACGGAAACGGTATGATCGATAACACTGAGCTGGGAGTTAGCTTTATCGTGGCGGGATATGAAGCGGCAGAATATTATTCCCAAAAATATGAAGGGGTCAGCGAAAACCAGCTCACCTGGTCTCATCAGTCTTATCTCTTTCATAGTCCCGGTAATGACCCGGATGCCGTTAAGATCAACAGCTATATTGCAGTCAGTGAAAAGTTGAGACCGGGACATCAGGAACCCTTAGGTGCGTTATATCACGAACTGGGACATTATCTGGGTCTTCCCGACCTCTATGACACGGAGTATCTTATGTATGAACAGCCCGAAAAGGCTGTATGGGCGGGATTCGAACCTGCATATCTGTCTATTATGGATGAAGGGAGCTGGGCTTATGTGGGCGATCACGAATACATTCCCATAGGTTTTGATGCCTGGTGCAGATATTATCTCGGGTGGGTCAAAGCGGAGGAAGCGGATAAAGACGGCATTTACCGGCTGTTCAGCCAGGAATCGGAAGAAGGATATAACCTTGTCCGTATAGATACGGATCAAAAAGATGAGTATTTCCTTCTGGAAAACAGACGGAGTGAAGGGCTTGAGGCAGCTCTTTCAATGTATCAGAATTATACTGTAAAAGGAGTTCCGCCTTCTTGCAACGGGATAGTGATATGGCACATCGATGACAATGTAAATAAAAGATACTGGGATGAAAAAGCGATAAACAATGCTGACCACCGCCCTGCCGTCTCGCCGGTGTACCCGGAAGCATCTTATAATGCGGAAGAAGGAGGATACAGCACCTTTTCGCTTTCATTAAACAAGACCCGTCCTATCAAGGGGCTTCCCTTTTACAGCAGGTCAAACTTTGAACTGGTATTTAAGGACTGCGACGGCTATGAAGACGGTCTGTTCCTCCCCCTTTACGGAAAGGGAGAATACGCCGATGACCCGGATAAGCGGCATTTAAGCAGTATTAACTTACGCTTTATCGAAGATGACTCAAGGGCTATGGCCGTGGAGATAAGCGGGATCCCGGAGAAGAAAAAAGAAGCGGAGGAGAACGAAGAAACCGGGAGACCCTTAACGGAAGTAATGAAGAGCTCCGATCTTGCCATTTTGGAAGGAGAAGCTTCTTCCCAGTCAAAGAACGCTGTCCTTAAGAAAGCCGACAACGCTATTGAAGAGCGGGTCAGGGAAAAGAAGACCGTCTCATTAAATGCCACCGTAAAGGGGAAGGAAGGGAACAAAGAATACTGGGTGCTTATAAGCTTAAATAAGGCCCTCCGTTATGACGGAAGGAGCCATATCCTTAACAATGCAAAGAAAAAGAGCACTTCAAAGAACCCGGATATTGATGTAAAAGTATACTACTGTGAGAAGTCCGGCAGATACGCAGTCTCCTCCCCTTCCGCAAACGATATGGCAGGCGGATGGACCGAGGCTCCGGTAAAGAAAACGGTCATCAGGAACGGAAAGAACGCTGCATTTGACTATGCGGGGAAAAAGCTTGAAAGCATAAAGGGCTTAAGTAAAGTCCCCTGTATCTCAAGCATAACCCTTTCCGACAAAAAGCTTAATAAAACCCTTGGGAAAGCCATAAATAAGGAGCTAAAAGCTTTAACAAAGAAGCTTAGGTCCGATAAGAAGAGCAGCTGCACCGACGCCGACACGGAGCTCTCCTCCTCAAGTACGGAGCTTCAGCTCATAATCCCCATCTATCCCTTATTCATAGGAACAGAAGAAGAGGGAAGATATACCGACGCAAACCTTAACACCAACAGCTACAGATTTACAGAAGGCAGCTTTGACAGTGCCAAAAAGAAGCTTAAAGGAACAAAGGTAAGCTTCACCTATCACGACGGCAGGAAAAAGAATATAAAGCTTAAATACAGTCCCAAAAAGGATAAGGATTTCAGCAGGACGGTTAAGGATGCGCAGCTGTCAGCAACAGGGAACTTTTTCGGAGTGGTGGAGATCTAACCCAACGCCACATCAAGCGCCATCATCAGACTGAATCCGAAGGCAAATGCCACCACGCCTATATTGGAATGCTTTCCCGCAGACATTTCCGGTATCAGCTCCTCCACAACGACATACAGCATGGCGCCCGCCGCAAAAGAAAGATAATAGGGCATTGCGGGTATCACTGCAGAGGCAATGATGACAGTCAGACCGCCAAAAACCGGTTCCACCGCTCCGGACAAAACTCCGAGGATAAAGGATCCCGGTTTACTCTTTTCCTCCGAATAGAGCGGCATGGAAATGATGGCGCCCTCCGGGAAATTCTGTATGGCTATACCGAGCGCAAGAGCGAATGCACTGCCCGCCGTGATCGTTCCCGCTCCGTTCAAGAGACCGGCCAAGACAACTCCGACAGCCATTCCTTCCGGTATGTTATGCAATGTCACGGCCAGTACCAGCATCACGGTTTTTGTCAGATGGCTTTTCGGACCCTCTGCCTGTTCGATCCCGATATGAAAATGGGGTATGACAAGGTCCAGAAAAAGCAGAAAGAGGATCCCCAGCCAGAACCCTTCGAATGCGGGTATGTTCCTGCCTATGATGGAAAAGAACTTCCCCCGTATCGAGTATTTTTTCATCTCTTCATTGTAGCTTCTCTCGGAAATATAGTTGAGACGGGGTTCCAATCCGAGATATTCCTTTCCCGATCTTGTTCCCCACCCGAAGGTGGCGTTTGTATTCTTTACCGCATCATGGTGGCTCCCGTGCTTTTCAAGGAAAGGAGAATGGAGTTCCGCAAGCAGATATCCGTGGGGGAAGCTGTCGCAGAGCATGTTTAAGCAGGTCTTTACCTGATCCTTTGAAAAGTATTCAAGTACCCCCTCCCTTTGGTCGGCGGCATATCGTTCGTCGCATTTAAATCAGCTTCGCTGATGGGCGACTCACTCGGACACCCGGGTTGTTTGCTATCGGGAGACTTGGGCTTGTTATAGTTCTCCCGTTCTATAATGCCGTGTTTTTGCTTCACCTGCGCAATATTGAGATTAGTCACGCGGTATCCGTATTTTTCTTTTATCCAGTCCCGTATGGCTTTATATGTTGCACCCTTCTTGAACCCGTCCGTGTCCATGTCCATGTCCTCCAGACTGAACTCCACACGGATCTTTTTGCTCTTGACATCTCCCTTGGAAAGCAAACATACCATCTCGACGTCGTTTCCCGTGGGTAAAAATTTTCATATTATATTGCATGGAATGATATTATTATTTACATCCAACGGAAATGGTTTTGCAGCCATGCATATTATCCCGCCTTCACCGATCCTTAATGAACTCTTTTCAAGCAAATGAAACGAACTGATTGCCTTCTTCTCGGGATTACTGCTCTTTTTAATCTCCAGCGGATGAAGTTTCCCATTTTCCTCCAAAACGATATCAATCTCTTTTTGGTTTGTATCCCTGTAAAAAGTCATGTTTGTTTTTTTCTTTGAACAAGCATACATTTTTAAGAATTCCAAAACAACATAGTTTTCATAAAAATGCCCACTGGCCGCACCATTCATCAGCGTTTCCTTACTCGTCCACATGGAAAGATACGCACACAGTCCCGTATCACAAAAATATAGTTTGGGAGTTTTTATTATGCGTTTTAACTCATTATTTGAAAACGGTTCCAGAAGATAAATGATACCCATGGACTGCAGGATCTTTATCCATTCCTTTGCAGTAGGTACAGATACATTACCCGCCAAAGCTATGTCGGAATAATTTACCAGATTCCCGGTAAATGATGCGCTGGCTCTAAGCACTTTTCTGAACCCCTCTGTATCACTGATGCCATTATCATCAACCGCATCACGCATAAGGTATGTTTCTATATAAGACTCATAATATTCCATGCGCTGCTCACCGGTCATTCCGACAGTCCCCGGCATTCCGCCTTCCCATATATGTTTATATACTTCCGGCAAATCATTCTCCGAAAAATATCCGCTTCTTTGTATAAGAGAATTATAAGAAAACTCCATCTCTCCAAGTTCACTTTTTCCTGCTTTTTCCCGTTGAGACAGGCTATACATTTTCAGTATACAGATCCTTCCGGCGAGAGAATCGCGTGCTCCCTTTAAAAGCTTTTTACTCTCTGATCCGGTCAGCCAAAACAACCCCATTCGATCAGATTCATCACATAAGATCTTAATATACTCAAACAGCTCCGGTGCTTTCTGAGCTTCATCTATCAGAATAGGGGGTTTATATACCTGAAAAAAAAGGCCCGGATCACTCTTCGCCAATTCACGGTCTCTGGAATTATCCAGATTAACATAGGTTCGTTCTTCACTTTCAGCCAGTTTTTTAAGCATGGTCGATTTTCCAACCTGTCTGGCTCCTGTTACCATAACTGCTTTGAAAGCTTGATTCATAGCCAAAAACTTTCTTTCCAGTTCTCTCTTGATATAATCCATAAACGCCTCCATAAGTTAAGGTGATCAAATTATTAGTTTGATTTAAAGTCTATATTAATTTAACTTTATTATATCAAGTCCCGAATCTGCGTCAAGTTTAATTTAATATGCTTTTTAATCTAAACTAAGTTGATCATGTACATATCCGCTTCTTCCCCTTCAAAGGAAAAGCTTGGAATGTTTGTTGATCTTTGATATCTCTTTGAACTTTATTTTCTTTGCCTGAAGATAGCCGCTGCCATCAGCCATGTACTCATTCTCCCTTTTGAGTTTTAAATAAGAGGCCAGCCTGTCTTCCGACAGTTCTCCATTACGTATTGCTTTTCTTATGGCGCAGCCCGGTTCATTGGTGTGAGTACAGTCAGAGAAACGGCATCTGCCTTTAAGCTCCTCGATCTCCGGAAATGCTGTGTCTATTCCATCCTCATTGTCCCACATACCCAGTTCTCTCATTCCGGGAGTATCAATAACGAAGGCTTTGCTCGGAAGCTCAATAAGTTCTCTGCCTGTGGTGGTATGTCTTCCCTTGTCGTCATTACGAAGGTCCTGTGTTTTGATTCTATTATCCCCAAGAAGTCTGTTGATCAGGGTAGATTTCCCCACTCCGGAAGAGCCTAAGAATGCCACGGTCTTCCCCGGCAGGAGATAATCATACACAGCATCGAAATCCTCAAGATACGCTGAAACCGTGATAACATCCACCCCGGAAGCCACTTGGCACACCTCGGTTAGTTTCGTTTCCATGTTGTTACACAGATCAGCCTTGGTAAGCACTACAACCGGTGTGGCTCCACTGTTCCACGCTACTGAAAGATATCGTTCCAGGCGCCTTAAATTGTAATCATTGTTTAATGACATGCAAATAAAACAATAATCTATGTTAGCTGCAACAACCTGTTCCTTTTTCTCCCTTCCTGCTGCCTTTCTGATAAAGCAGCTCTTTCTTGGATAAAGTGCGGTTATTATACAAAAATCCTTATCCTGCCCGGACTCCACAAGAACATAGTCCCCTACCGCCGGAAAATCTGAAACAGTAACTGCTTCATACCTGTATTTACCGGAAACCTCCGCTCTTAATTCTTCGTTGTCAGTTTTTACTTTGTATTGGTCCCTATCCTGGGCAATAATCCTTGCTCTCTTTTGTACTGCCTCATCAGGCTGAGTATCTCTTTGCGAAACCATCTGTGATCTCCTTAAGAATCTTCTTCAACTTATTATGATCTTCTCCCCCGTCGAACAGTTCCATAGAAAGTTTCAGCGGAGCAAAGAGTTCCATTGCAAGCTTCCGGGGACCTGCCTCCTTGGCGGCTTTATTAAGAACTCCCCGCTTTATCATTTCCCGGAAAATATCTGCCGAATAATCTACCGGTCCACGCCCTATCACATCCTGGTACAACTTCCTCTTTTCAGAGCTCTTGTACTGCTCTATAGTGATCATTCTTCTAAAGCTTGAAGCGAATTCATCTTCTGTCCAATAATCAAACTGATTGACCACATAGGCGCAGAATTCCTTAAGGCTTACTTCTTCATACTTCTCAGGATCCTTTCCGTATTCCTCTCCGGGTACGGAATCCTCCCCGGCCCTTTCCTCATCCTTCTCAAACATCCTTTGAACTATGATGTCAAATATCTCTTGTTTATTCTTGTAGTGTCTGTAGAGCGCACCCTTCGTAATGCCCAGCTTCTCGGCTATCATTCCGGTAGAAACCGCGTCAAAGCCACTCTCCGCAAACAGTTTTAACGATGTAAGCAATATTTTTTCCTTTGTTGTCTTCATTAAGTCTCCTCTTGTAACGCCAAATTGTAAACGTTCGTTTACTGATATTATAAACGAACGTTTACTTTTATCAAGCATCTTTACTGAATTATTACATTGCCCATCTCAGGTTCTTCATCTTTTTCCGAAGCAATAAACCTTTCCGTCTGATCCCGGTTCGCAGGGTTTAATCTTATTTCCGCCGGTGAAGAAACCTCTTGTCGCTCGCCTTTTGCCCCCAACATTATGAATGCCAGTACAAACGCCAAAATGTGGCTTATAAGAAAAGCAAACCATATTCCCGACAGTCCGAATATATGCTTTAGTATCACAGCTGGCAGCACCCTAAATATAATGTAATACGCAATAAGCAATAGCATAGCCCTCTCCGGTCTGCCAATTCCAGTAATATATCCCTGAATACAGCTTGTAAGCATATATAATACGTATCCGATGCTGACAATATGGAAGAACTCTGCAACTATAACGCCAACCTCTGCTCCCTGGCCGAAGCATCCGCTAAGCATGGGACTTGTGCAGATGACAAGGGCGCTTACCAAGCCAATCAGAACTCCCCCTGTAAGCATGGCTTTTTTACAATAATCACCGGCCCGGTCTATACGACCTGCGCCCTTACATTGACCGACTATAGAGGTAACAGCCATTGACATGGCATTGGTGGGCATAAACATAATAAGTTCAAGATTCCTTACCACTCCA
>JAIKXO010000144.1 GCA_024684065.1 Lachnospiraceae bacterium | reverse complement strand
GCTCCCTGAGATCCCTTATTGCTCCCCTGATGTCTTCGGCAAGAATCGTACTAAGCTCCCTGTCAGTAATCTTCTCAGGATCTTTTTCGGATATCCTTTTTGCAACGTAGCATTCGCACTGCTCTAAAAAGACTCTGGCTTCGCGGCCGTTACCGAAATCATTTTCATTCTGTCTTGACGCAAAATACTCCCTCATCTCCTCTTCTCCTTCCGAAGGCAGCTTAAGAGATGCATCTTCGGCCAGATGACGCACGATCCTTATCATATCTTCCGGGGTATATGAATCAAAATATACCGTTGAGTTTATCCTGCTGCTGATACCCGGATTCGACTTTAAGAAGCGGTACATCAGGTTATCCTTCCTTCCGGTCTTTCGTCCTCCATACCCGGCAAATATCACAAGCTTGTCCGTGGAATGCTCCTCAAGCTCCACGGCGAGCTGAGCCAAAGCCTCCTGTGCATAGGAATCTATACCTCCCTCTCCTTCAGAACCGCTGACAAGCGAATATGCCTCATCAATAAATATGGCATCGTAATTATTGAAAAGCTCGTGTACTTTAGGCGCAGTCTGCCCTACATATGCCCCCTTAAGCTGGGCACCCGTCACGGAAATAAAACGGTTTCCGCTTATCAGTCCTTCCTCCTGCATGGTCTTAGCCATCATTTTTGCCATAGTGGTCTTGGCTGTTCCGGGAGCGCCTATAAACAGATGCACGTTATGGTAGCTGCTGTTCTTTATGTTTCTTCTGGCACGGAGCTTCACAAAACGGAGCATATTCAATATGTTTTTGATCTGCCTTTTTGTGTCATCCATTCCCACAAGCTCTGTATCTATTGTAGAATCTCTGTCATCCATACCGATCTTATCTATCAGTTTCTTAAGCCCCAGAGCTTCAAAATCCTCAGCCCGAAGGGTACCGGGGGCATTTATATGCTTAAGATATTCCATTATCTTAATAAACTTTAAGCATGGTTTCTTCTTGTCGATCTTACTGAGCTTATCAGTCAAAAGCCTGATATCAACGCTCTTGGAGAAGGAATATCCGTATTGAGCGGCGACCGCCAGAAGAAGCTTTTGATAATATCCGCAAAGCACCGACTGCTTCTGTTCTATACGAAAACAGTTTGCCGTATATTCAAGCATTGCCGTGTTGACCGAAAAATCGTCCTCTCTGATATCACTGTCAACGATCAGTAAAAATACTGCCCTGTTGCCTTTAAACCGTCTAAGCGCGGAAATCTCAATTTCCGAGACAGTTTCCGAGAAAGAGATCCATATGGCGCCGTCACTCTGATGATCAATCATGACACAGACTGCTTCTTCCGTGCACTCAAGCCACCACGGTCTGGTTTTCTTTGTATTATTCTGAAACTCCATATTATAAGTTCCAAAACCGTAATTGTTATTCCGGGTTTGCTCCAGATTCGTCAATTCCTGTATATTGATGAGCGGAACCCGGTCAAAGCTTTCAATATAAGTCAGATCGTCCCCATCTTCCCCATCGTCCTCACCATTCTCATCAGAATCCATCGGATCCTGGTTTATTTTCTCATCTAACAGTCGGGTTTCCTTTTTATTCTCCTCATACTGATCGAAATCCCCAAGTTCAATATCATTCACAGTATACCCTTCCGATTCCGCCATAATGCCTGCCAGATAGACTACCGCCCTGAGCCCGTCCTCTTTTGAGGGCGCGGTAATAATGTTATACCGGGTTTCCTTATGCTTAAGGACATCATTAAAGCTTTCGTAGATATCCGCACCCGAACCGACATCCTCATTAAAGATACGCCTTCCGAAATTGACGGGAAGCTTCAGATACTCAGCCTTCTGTTTGACTCCCGTTCCCAGATAAACCGTTCTTACATCCGGTGTTTTTACATGAAAATCAATATGCTTTTTTCTTCTCATAATACTGCTCCTTTCCTCTCTATATGCCGAATACAAAATATACAGACCCAAATATGGTTTTCCTTCTGTTCCGGCCTTTAAGCAAGGTCTCAGGATAAATCCTGAATGTATTATAGTTCGTAATATAACGCATTTTTGCCTTAGAATAGAATTATCCGGTTTATTCGTTATAAGTTATGGATTAACAATTTGAGGCATTTCTGCCTTATACCTCATGATATTTTTTTCCTGTCAAAGAAAACAACGGACAGGGCGATCGCAAAATAAAAGCCGGTTATTAAACTATGGGTCTAATGATCTGAACATGATACGTGGTTTTACACTTTGAT
>JAIKXO010000124.1 GCA_024684065.1 Lachnospiraceae bacterium | reverse complement strand
ATCCTGCCAGAAATGCCGCCCCTGCGCGGGACGCATGACCCTGCCCATCGCCTCGATCCGTGCCGTCTTTTCCTCGTTTGATATATGAAGCCCCCTTATTCGGTCACGGTTCCTGTTGTATCCCGTCTGATTGTGCCTCAGTTCCTGAGCCCCTATCGCAGCGGGAGGATTTTCCGGATTATCCCTGTGCTTCTTCTTTTCATTCTGGGCATCCTCGAACCCCTTTAAACGTATCAGATCCTCATAAAACTCTATAAGGTCCGGATTCCTCGGGGACTTTTTATATTCCGCACGAAGCCTTGATAAAAGATCTTTTCTTTCAAGCTTCCTCATCTCCTTTACGGGGAGCACCGCATAATACCTGTTCCTTATGAGCCTGTACCTTACGTTGACATAAGGCATCCCGTCTCCCTCATAGCTGTCATAATTCCTCACAAGCTCGGCATCATTTTTCTCCATCGCCTTTTTCACGCTGATATCGGTTTTTACGATGAGCATTTCCTCATCCTGCATTTGCATGGATAAACGTTCCTGAAGATTGTAGCGTTCAATGCTCTCCCTTAGCAGGCCCCTTTTTTTTCTGTCGGAACCGGCATATTCAAAACCCGCATCACGATAAGCGTTCTCTATCCTCCTGGGATCGGGCGGTAAAAGCTGCACCTCATCAAGATTAGCGCTGACGGGATGGAGCATGATCGGACTCTTAAACTGCTCTTTATCCCGGTTAGCGTTAAGGCTCAGACGATCCGGCATATGCACCGCAGTATTAAGCTGCGGGCCATTCTCAAGGAGAGCGTCCCTGTTTGCGTTTATAGGCGAAGTATTTACCCGTCTGACAGCATTTTTCTCTTTAGGTGGCATATCAGTCCCTCCTCTTTACTACTCTGGAAGCATTTCAAGAAAATCGGTCAAAAGAAGGCTTCCTTCGGCCACCTGCATAAGGAGGCCTGTATATCCTTCCGGAACAAGCAGCGCCGTATCAGCCGCAAGTTCAATATCTTCATACAGCGCATCGTCATCCCGATCGGGTCTGAGGACCTCCACTGATTTATAGATTAACGTCTTTCCGTCAGAGCTCAGTCCGAATCCTCCATACGGCAGATAAAAATTAAGCTTTGCTATGGCGCAGGAAAGCGCAGGAACTCCGTCCTTTGGAACATCCGACATGATCGTTAATACAGATGAGAAATACCATACCTCATCTTCTCCATCAAAGGGAATGAATGAATACTCGGCTAACAGATCAAAAGGATCAGGTCCGTAATCCAGAACAAGCACCCTTAGAATATCCATCGGTGTATTAAGCTCCTGTGCCGAAAACAGGGAGGCTTCCTCAATGTCCTCGTCATTTTTGAAAAAATCCTCTAATCTCTCAAGTAATCTGTGCTTTCTTTCGTTCACGTTCTTTTCCCCTTTCCGTAAAGCAATTCATGTGATGCTGCCGCTTTTTGTTACAGTATGTTCAGTAAACGCGATATAAAAATGTATTGGCTGAGCCCGGAAACATTTTAACACATTTATATAATAAAGTTACAGGTTCTTCCATCAAATCAGCGTTTCCCTATTTCACCTTTATTACAGCCTTTACCAGATCTGTCTTATTATTCACAGCTTCGTCATAGGCATCCTGAATATGGTCAAAGTCGAACTCATGGGTCACTATGCCCTTGACATCTATTGCTCCGCTCGCTACCGCCGCGATGGCGCGCGGATAAATGTTACGATAGCGGAACACGGACCGGATGCTTAATTCCTTGTCCATCACCTGCGCAAAATTGAAATCGATCTCAGGCTTAACGGAAATACCGACTAAAGTGATGGTTCCTCCGCGGGCCGCTGCAAAGGGGGTCTGCCTGATCGTAACCGGGGATCCGGCAGTCTCGAATACCTTATCCGCCATACGCCCGTTTGTGATCTTTCTTATCTCCTCGATAACATCGCAGTCAGCTCCGTTAAGTACATAGTCCGCGCCAAGTTCCTTTGCCTTTTCAAGTCTTGCGTCAACCAGATCGCTCACTATCACTGTTCCGCAGCCGTGGGCCCGGCATGACAGGAGGGTGGTAAGCCCTATACAGCCGGAACCGAGTATGACTACCGTATCGCCTACTCCTACATTCCCCTGATTTGCGGCATGCATTCCAACTGACAGAGGCTCAATAAGAGCGCCCTCCATGGTCGAAAGCTTATCGGGAAGCTTAAAGCAGTACTCCGCGGGATATTCGATGAATTCCATGTTGCAGCCCTGTACCGGAGGCGTCGCAAGGAAAATGACGTCCGGACAGAGGTTATATTTCCCTGTCTTGCAGAATTCGCAGTTTCCGCAGGTTATCCCGGGCTCAAGAGCTACCTTGTCTCCAACCTTAAGCCCCGTAACCCCCTCGCCTACCTCAGTAACTACACCGCCGCATTCATGTCCGAGCATATAATCCTGAGACAGATCCACCTCATAGGCTCCGACTCTTCCGCTGTGGTAATAGTGTACATCCGAACCGCATATCCCCACATATTCTATGGATACTACGACTTTGCCCGGACCGGCGGTCGGCTTTTCGATATCCTTAATGATCATCTTGTCAAGGCCGCGCATAAATGCGCCTCTCTGCATTTCCATTTCATTTCTCCTTTCAGCTCTGAATCCGTGAATTATTATTCGTATCCTTTGCGCCTTCGTGCTCTTTCGATAAGCTCGTCCGCTTCATCAAAAGCCAGGGCCAGGAAGCTGCTCACATCTTCCTTTCCTTCCTTCTCCTCAGCTTTGATCTCTTCCCAGTTTAACAGCACCTCTTCGCTGTTTTTGACCTTAACGTCTCCGAACACATGTGGATGTCTTCTTATGAGCTTTTCGGTAATGCCTTTTGCCACATCATCCATCGTAAAAAGCCCCTCTTCTTCAGCTATCTGTGCCTGCATTATTATAAGAAGCAGCAGATCCCCCAGCTCCTCCTTCATATTTTCACAGTTTCCGGTCTTTTCATACACGTTGATGCCGCAGATCACCTCAGCCGCTTCCTCAATGATCGAAGGCTTAAGGCTCTCATGTGTCTGTTCCCGATCCCAGGGGCAGCCGTCCTTAGCCCTTAAACGCCTGATCACCTCTTTCAGCTCGTCAAAAGAATCCATGCTTCCCTTCCTCCTTCATTTCTGTACCGATTTGCGAAGCAAATCGTGTGTTTGGGCATAAACTTTAGTTTATGCCGATCCGGTCTTTGTATTCTATTTGATATCAAAAAAGCCGTATTGTCAAGTATCTGCTGTTAAGCGCCGGATCACGCGCCTTTTAAGGGCTTATGGACCGATATGTCCGGCCGGCCTGTAAGTTATCCGCAGACGGTCACGCTTTTCATCGCCGCGTCCCGGCAGCGATCGGGCGTGCCGGCAGTTTACCAAATTATAACTTTAACGCTTTAAAATGATAAAAAAATATAGACACTTTCCCCCGTTCGTTTTATAATTCCATCAGTATGAGCTGAACTGATCATTCAGCCGGCGCAGCAGTAAAATGATTCGGCCTGCAGGGCAGTCCGAATCGGCACGAACTAAAGTTCGTGCCTAAGCGCACGATTTGCTTCGCAAATCGGCGCAGTGAGGATATTATGAGAAGATAAGGAGGAGATCATAGTGAGTTTTTCAGAGATTATTGAGAGCATTGACAGCTTCCTGTGGGGATGGCCGCTTATCATCATGCTCTTTGGAACCCATCTGTACATGACATTCAGGACCGGCTTCATTCAGAAAGACATATTTAAGGCAATAAAGCTCTCTGTCACCAAAGACCCTGATGCCGCCGGCGATGTCTCACAGTTCGGCGCGCTTACAACAGCGCTTTCATCAACCATCGGAACCGGAAATATCATCGGTGTGGGCACCGCAATTGCAATGGGCGGACCGGGGGCTGTCCTCTGGATGTGGCTCACGGGTATTTTCGGAATATCCACGAAATATGCGGAGACCCTTATCGCGGTAAAATACAGGGTAAAGAGCGAGGACGGGACCATGCTTGGCGGTGCCATGTACGCACTGGACAGGGGACTTAAGAAAAAATGGCTTGGCATAACATTCGCTCTGCTTGCTGCCATCTGCGCCTTTGGAATAGGCTGTATGGTACAGGCAAATGCGGTTATTTCGAATGTACGCCATAATTTCGCAACCGATGAGAGCTCCGAAAAAATACTGACCTATACAGCCGCGATCGTTCTTTGCATCATCGTCGGGCTTGTAATAATAGGCGGAATCAAGTCCATAACCAAAGTTTCGGAAAGGCTCGTTCCCTTTATGGCTGCTTTCTATGTTCTGGGCTGTCTGATTATCCTCATTATGAATGCGGATGTCCTTGGACAGACCATTGCAACCATCCTCTCTTCTGCATTTTCGGCAAAGGCTGCGGGTGGCGGATTTGTCGGAAGCACTGTAGCAGTAGCCTGCAGATATGGTTTTGCGAGAGGTCTTTTCTCAAATGAATCCGGAATGGGTTCCGCGCCCCTCGTGGCTTCCGCGGCTCAGACCAGAAATTCCAAGAGACAGGCCCTCGTTTCCATGACCGGTACATTCTGGGATACCGTTATCGTCTGCCTCATGACGGGACTGGTGCTTGTGTCATGTATCATCAAATATCCGGCAGTCGACGGTCTCTCCGGCAACGGATCGGAGCTTACCAGTATGGCATTTTCCATGATCCCGGCGATCGGCGTGCCGTTACTTGTCGTCGGACTTATAACCTTTGCGTTCTCAACGATCCTTGGCTGGTATTATTACGGGGAAAGATGCGCCGTTTACCTCTTTGGCGAAAAGATCATAAAGGTATACAAGGTATTATGGATAATAGGGATCTTTTTAGGGTCCGTAGCTGAGCTCAACCTCATATGGAACATTGCCGATCTGTTAAACGGTCTTATGGCGATCCCGAACATCATTGCCGTTCTGCTCTTATCAAAGGTTATCGCCGATGAAACTAAAAAATACTCCGGTACACATCTTGGCGATAAAGATGAGACGGAGATCCCGGTGCTGCAAAACTCTAAAAAGGGTGTTTTGGGCTGAGGACACTAAATAAAACAGTAAACGGTTCTCTTATGCGTATGGATCACGCAAAGGGAACCGTTTCTTTATTTCAGATCAGAAGCATTTCTCCTTCCTGTTTTTCCTGCATCTTTCCATTCCTTCTTCACTGCAGTGATAACAGAGCTCGTTATCGCTTCTTCCTTCTTCAAAAAACGACACTATATTACCTACCGTAGTCTCAGCTATGTTGTTTAAAGCCTCCTCGGTAAGGAAGGCCTGATGTGAGGTCACTATCACGTTCGGCATCGAGATCAGGCTCGAAAGAAGCTCGTCGTTTAAGATATGGCCCGAGCGGTCCTCAAAGAAAATCTCCGCCTCTTCCTCATATACATCAAGGCATGCCGCGCCTACCTTCCTGTCCCTTATTCCCTTAAGCAGGGCACGGGCATCGATCAGAGCGCCGCGGGAGGTATTTAAGATCACGACCCCCTTTTTCATTTTCCCGATTGAATCCTCATTTATTATATGCTTTGTCTCATCGGTAAGAGGACAATGAAGAGAAATGATATCGCTTCTCTCAAAGAGTTCGTCGGCGGATACATAGTTTATCCCGCTTCCTTCAACCGGAAAGGGATCATAGGCTATAACGTTCATCGAAAAGCCCCTGCAGATATCGATAAAGATCCGCCCTATCTTCCCGGTGCCGATGACTCCCACCGTCTTTCCGTGAAGATCAAAGCCCGTAAGCCCGCTCAAAGAAAAGTTAAAGTCCCTGGTCCTGTTATAGGCCTTGTGGATACGGCGCACCGACGTAAGCAGCAAAGCCGCGGCATGCTCGGCAACCGCATACGGCGAATAAGCCGGCACCCTTACTACATGAATCCTGCCATAAGCCTCTTTAATGTCCACATTATTATAGCCCGCGCATCGAAGAGCGATGAGCTTTATCCCCGATTCATAAAGCTTATCTATAACCGCTGCGTTAAGGTCGTCATTTACAAAAACACAGACCGCATCATACCCTTTTGCAAGCTGTACGGTATCCTCGGTAAGCCTGGTATCGAGAAATTTAAACTCCACCTCCCTAAGCTCTCCGAAATGCTCAAAAGATGGCATATCATAAGCCTTCGCGTCAAAAAAAGCAACCTTTATCATGTCTGATCCCCTTTCTGTGATTTTCACGCAGTCTGTCTCAGCTCCGGACGTTGCCTGAAACGCTCCTCCGGCACATAACATCCCCGCGTGTTTATCGGGTAAAACGCTCTAATAAGCGTCCCCCTGATCAGTTGACCTATTCGGTCAACGTCTTGTACGCATATGACGCCTGACCTTATCTTTATACAGATTCTCATCCGCACGGATCAGGCAGTTCTGTACGGTATCATTTTTGTCCTTCACTTCATCATAACCGATACTTACTTCCAGTGCATAAGGCAGATGATCGTTCCGGCCCCTTTCCGACAGAGTGCTTCGTATTATATCGGAAATCTGCCCGGGATACTCGTTTTCATCCGGATTCTGGATAATGATCAGAAATTCATCTCCGCCATACCTTCCCAGAAAAACAGGAGCTTTGATCCGCTCACAGACCTGTTTTAAGATTTCCGAAACCAGGACCAGGGCGTTGTCGCCTTCAGCATGCCCATAAGTATCATTGATCTGTTTGAACCTGTCAATATCGATCATCATGATAAATATCTTAAAGTTTTCCCTGTAATGCAACTGATCCATATACCGGTTGATCTGTCCGCGGTTGTTTAAACGCGTAAGGGCATCCACGGATATAAGAGTCTGCATATCCTGGAGATAGAAGAACAAAAGCATAAAGGTACATCCGAAACAGAATGTCGGTGCATCAAGACTGAACACCTGGATCATTCCGAAAGCCATTACGCCGAGGGGAAAGGCCCCTATCAGCCGGTACTGCTTTCTTTCCTCCCTTGAATCCGTTTTTTTCGCGTTAATCATGGAAAAAATAAAGGATACAAAAAGATACACCATCGGCGCGGCGATCAGGCACGGAAAATACCAGACATTCAGATCTCTGTTCTCATTTATCCAGAAATACGGGTTTATGATATATGAGATCACGATGGAAAGAACGGAAATAAGCATGGGGAGACCGCAAAGAACCCTCTTTCTTCTGTCCGTCCTGAAAGACATTTTTTCCGAAGCGGCCATGAACATGAACCATTCATACGTTATATGGCTCAAAATGATATAATTTGTCAGGTTAAACAGCACGACAAATGCCCGGGTTCTCGGAAGCTGACCACCGAGCACCGCCGCCCATCCGACATCCGAACAAAAATACAGGATAAACCCTATGATAGTCCGGTTGAAACAGATCTGCTTTTCCTCCTGTGCACGGTAGATCCTGTCATTAACAAGGATCATCAGCAGGAACAGTATACAGATTAAATTTGCTTCGGCATAAAAAATGAAATACTCTAATCCCATTCACTTCTCCAATTACACCGGTCTGCAAGACAGATCGCGCGCTTAAGTACGGACTTCATCCGGTCCGGTCTTAAAACCGGGTCGTTTCCGCTATGTACCCTAAAAACGATCAGAGGCTACCGATAACATCCTTAAGCTCCTTTTCCCCGCCCGCTATCTTTATCAGCGTATCCACATAGAGATCAGCCACGGTCAGGGCATTTGCCATGGTCGCATTCATCTGCTCAAAAAGCCCCTCTCCCGAAAGTTCCATGGGGATCGGCGAGGTGAGCCTGTAGCAAAGCAGGGAAGCATCCCTGTCCACGGAATAGCTTCCGCAGGGAAGCTTAAAGTTTATATATGACATTACTTCAAAAAGCTGAGGCAGATATTCCCTGTCCGGATCATCCAAAAGGGAGAGGACCGCGCAGAAATGCTGTATCGTATCATTTTCTGATGAAGGAGGGGCAAAAAAGAATTCCCCGATCCCTCCTTCCATGTCCCCCGATTCTCCGATCCCGTCGAGCACCACCATAAGGATCTCCGGCTCATTCTCATTTTCAGGTTCCCTGATCTCACAGGCAATAAGCTCTTCCTGAAGGGAATCCCTGTCTTTCTTTGTTGCCTTCTTTCCGAGTTCTCCCACTCTGATCGCCTCGTCACGAAAGGCTTTCGTACTCTGTGAAGTCCTCGCAAGGGCATAAGTACGGTACTCTTCCTTTTTCTTCTTTAATTCCTCAAGTTCCTTTCCCTTTACCTCCTTCACGCCCCGGTCAAGCTTCGCAACGTCCTTTATAAGGCTCCTGTAGTCCCTGTTTACCTGCATGGACTCGGTCACCTTCCCCATATAGGTATACCCACCCATTATACGGGACATAACCTTGAACTTTGAAGCAAGCATCCTGTCCTTAAACCTTTCAAGGTCAGGAATATAGCTCTGGGAGGAAAAAACGTCAAAAACTCCCGGATTCTTCCTCTGTCTTGTCTCTATCAGATAGTAAATGAACAGTCTTTCTCTTTTTGTTTTGGAAAAAAGCTCCGACACGATCTCACCGTGGTGGTTCTTCACGTTTATTAAAGTTCCCACCGTGCCGCCGTTGTTATAGTTCCTTAAGAACCACCGGTCAATGGAATCAAGTGCCTTCAGCTGCTTATCGGACAGCTTTGCGTCGATCTCCTTTGAGTCAAACTTCTCTTCGGGTTTCTGCCTGCCTGTGATCGTATCAGCATGCTTTTTCGCAAGGGCAAGTACAGGATCGTCAATGCCGTTCTTTTCCTTTTCATATGTTTCAAACACCCGGTTCTGAACCCTGTAGGAGGCAGCATCCCTTATTACCTCTTCTATCTCCTTCGGCCATTCCTTTGTCCTGTGGGTATCCTTATACATCTCGATATAACGCTCATAAGGCTCAAACAGCTTTGCCCTGTCCCTTATCTTAGACCTTTCAAGTCCCTCCTGAAGCGCGAAATGCTTTTTCCATTTTCCGTAAACACTGACGAGCTCTTTCATCTTATCTGCGGAAACGATACGATGATCCACTCCCTTTTCTTCGGGTTTTTTCTTTGTGACTATATTTTCATAGCCCTTACCGCCCATGGCAGCATCCATCTTATCATAAAAATCCCTGGTGAGCTGCCTTACCATGTCACAGGCCATGCGACGGTCCTTCCCCTTATCCGAATACTGGTGTCCTCTGTGTGTATCGTAAAAGGCTTTGGCCGTTTCCGAAAGCCTGGCCATAGCCTGCATGAGGTCCCTCGCATCGGGGCGAAATTCCTCATCAGCATCCGGCTGCAGCTTCTTCACAAGGATCTTTACATGCCTGACCGCGCTCCTGAACTGCCTGTAGGTAACCGAGTCTTCGTTGTCCATGACGCGTATCCTGCTCCAGATCTCGTCACTTACAACAGTTCCTGTCTTCCTGTCATAATACTCATCCTTTATACCACCGCAGATATCCGTAAAGAGCTCGGTAACTTTGCTGTCCCATTTGGTCCCGTCCTTATTTTCCTCCTGCTTTACCTCTTCCCGGTTTGCTTCTTCCTGCTTTATTTCTTCCTGCTTTACTTCTTCCTGTTTTGCTTCTTCCTGCTTTATTTCTTCCTGCTTTACTTCTTCCTGCTTTGCTTCTCCCTGTTTTGCTTCTCCCTGTTTTGCTTTCGCTTTTTTGCCTTCTCCTTCTGCGCCGGCTGTCCTGCTGACGGATAAACGATCTCTTTTATTTTCTCATCCGTCCCGGCATAAAGCGCACTCTTAAGATATCCCGGCATAAACTTGTCAGCGCTGTAATAATTGGGATTGATCTTTATCTTTTCTATAAGCTTCGCTATCTTCTTCGGCCTGTCCGGATCGGGAAGGCCGGCCTTTTCCTTCTCCATGTAGTAGGAAAGGTCAGCGATCATACAAAGATAATCCTTACGCCCGCGGTCTAAATAACCGCCCTTCTGTTTATACAGCCTGTTTATATAGGCCTTTATGCCGGAGCGCTTCGCGGTTATATATTTTTTGTTTTTCTTATTATAGGCGGCCTTTTGCTCAGGGGTATCCCTGGGCATTTGATCAAGCTTTTTCTTTTCATTTAAAGCCGCATCCATCTCATTTGGAGGTATGTATGACTCGGCTTCCAGTTCTTCTATTGTCTTGGGCCTTCCCACAAAAGGCTGCTCTTTTGACTTTTTCTCCTTTTTAACGGAATACTGCTTTTTATTCTGT
>JAIKXO010000081.1 GCA_024684065.1 Lachnospiraceae bacterium | reverse complement strand
CTTAAGGAACTCTTCATAGCGTGTATCTTGATCGTATAGTCCTTAATATCCCCGGAGTCATATAACGACAGGACCTCGTCAGCCTTTTCCTTAACTGTATCGCAAAAAAGCCCCAGCATTGATATATAGTTTTCCAAAGTGCCGTTGTTTTCTATCCCCTGCCATACATCCAGCTTCCCTGATCCGTCCAGTTTCTCAAGCAGGCTCCTGTCTTCTGACCTGACACTGTCCCGTACGTCAGCTTTTTTATCATCCTTATCGACAAGCTCGATCTTTTCCCTCGGAATATACTTTACAAGCAGCCTTTCAAGCGCCTTCCCGTTTATGGGTTTGCTCATATAGTCATCAAAGCCTGCCTTTAAATACTCCTCCCTGACACCGGATACAGCATTGGCAGTCATTACGATACAGGGCTTTAAACTGTTGGGATTTTCCTTATCCTCCTTAAGCGTGTGAAGGAGCTCGACACCGTTCATTTCCGGCATAAGATGGTCAAACAGGAGGACGTCATAGCTGTTTTCCGAAAGGAGCTTAAGCGCCTCCTTTCCGCTATCCGCAGTATCTATGGAAACCATGGTTTTCTTAAGAAGCCCCTTTACCACCTCAAGATTCATGTTTGTGTCGTCAACAAGCAGGAGCCTTGCCTTTGGAGCTATAAAGGTCTTTTTATACGCGGATTCCGCCTCGATGCTTTCGAGAGCCTCTCTCAGGTCCCCGATCTTTTCGTTTCCGCGGGCTTCCTGCATTACAACAAATGAAAATTCAGAGCCCCTCCCGTATTCGCTTTCCACACACAGGGTCGACCCCATCATTTCAAGCAGGCTCTTTACTATGTTAAGCCCCAGGCCCGTGCCCTCTATCGTCCTGTTTTTTGTCTCATCGATCCTTTCAAAGGCCGAGAATAGACGATCAATATCCTCCTGCCTGATGCCTATTCCGGTGTCCTTTACACTCACCCGTATGTAAACGCGGCCGCTTTCTTCGGATGCCGCCATGCCGCCTGACCCGGAGTCGGTATGTTCAGACAGCCTCCCGGAGCCTGAAGCGGGTTCCTTCTCCGTTCCTTCTCCTGCAGACCTCTTTACCGGCGGTTCGGCCCCGGAAACCGAGAGCCGGACCTCACCCTGCTCCGTATACTTTACCGCGTTGGTAAGAAGATTCAGGGCGCATTGCTTTAGCCTGTCCGGATCACCGTAAAGCCTCTTTGGAAGCCCGCTGTCCACTTCAACAATAAATTCTATCCCTTTTGCCCTGAGGCGCGGGGCGATCATATCCGAAAGATCCCCGATTTCTGAAGCCAGCTCATATTCGGAGTATACAAGCTCCATTTTCCCGGCTTCTATTTTGGAAAAATCAAGTACATCATTTATCAGGGACAGAAGCACATTACCGGCATGTTTTATGTTTGTTGCATATTTTACCGTTTCTTCTTCTTTAGTCCCCCGAAGTATCAGCTCATCAAATCCGAGAACGGCATTTATCGGAGTACGGATCTCATGGGACATATTGGCAAGGAAATTACTCTTTGCTCTTGAGGCTTCCTCAGCAACGGCTTTTGCCTCCCTGAGCTCATCACTCTCCCTTATCTTTACGCTGACACTTGTCAGATAAAAAGCCGATAAAAGCACTAAAAGCATCAAAAGGCCGAAGACCCAGACCATTAAAAAGGCAAGGCTGTCTATACCTTCAGAGGCTGTTTTTTCAGGCACGAAACCCGCCACAAGATAATCCGTTCCGGGAATTTCCGACTCAAACAGGATCATGTCGCCAAATTCTGTTTTAAATGAATGGGCAGCCGCAACGGAAACTTCCATCTCCCGGTGCATGGATCTGAAATCATTTATTATTTCATCGCTCTGTATAAAAGATATCTCCTCTTCATTTCCCTCAGCAAACGGTATTACCATAGTCCCGTCACGGGTTATGACGCAGAGCTTTCCAAGATTATCATAAACCGATATCGAAAAGTTCTCTTCCAACGCCTCTAACGGAAAGAGGCGGTACAGAACATAGCGGATATTTTTATCATGATGAACGGGACAGGTAAATAAAAGCCCCTGATCCTCAACGTAGCATATGGCATTATTTCCCCTGAAGGAACGCTGAATACCTTCATAATCCCTTACGGAAAGGCTCTCCCCATAAATGGCTTCTCCGTCTATGGTAAGAAGTCCCTGCTTTATCCCGGCTCCGTCAGAAGACGTCTCATTGAACAAAGGCATGATGCTGTCGATCTCATCAGGATTTTCTTCTATCCTTGAAGCAATATACCCAAGATATTCAAGCTCTGTATCAAGCTCCTCAGAAACAATGCACGCAAAGCTTTCAGCCTGCTTCTTTGTCTGGCTTTCAACATAAGAGATCAATAAAGTTTCTGTTCTGTTTTTAAGAAGCACCCCTACCAGTACAAGTATCCCCGCAAAGGCCGCCAGCAAAAGAAATGTACCCCTCCGCGCTTTATTCATAGATTTCAACTCCCTCTGCGTACCATCCCATTTCCGTATACAGCTCAAAGTCTCCTATCCGCTCATCCTCTCCGCACACAGGATTCCCTTTATTATCATAAATGACTCCCGAAAAAACATCCCGATAGGTCTGTATCCGGATCTTCTCTTCTTTTATCAGCTTTCTGGTATCAACGGAAACCAGGTCCGAAAAAGGATACAGATCCACTGCATTATCCGCAAATCCCAGCCAGTAATGGTTTGAAAAATTGGCCCTTCCGCTTAAGTAATCCCCCAGCACCTTTGTATACACGACATTCCAGTCATACAGAGCCGCTGTCAGGAACTTCCCGGAATACTCCCCGTAAACAGCGTCATATCCGGTGGAATAAAGTCCCAGTTTTTCCGCTTCATCTATTGCATAGGGCTTGTCTTCATGATAGGTAATGACATCGGCTCCCTCCGCGGCAAGTCTCCTTACTGCCTCCCTTTCCCTGTCCTCATCATCCCAGCTTCCGGTGAAGTTTACGAGAAGTTTCGCTTCGGGATTTGCAAGGCGCATACCCAATGCATAAGCATTGATGGCGCGGTCCGCCTGGGCTCCGGGCATAGCCACAACATACCCGAGGATCCCGGTTTTACTCTGGGCTCCCGCGGCTATCCCTGCCAGATACCTTGCCTGATACATCCGCGCAAAGTACGTTGTAAGGTTTTTGGCCTCTCCTCCTGCCGAGATGCAAAAGAAGGCAATATCGGGATAATCTCTGGCTATTGAAGCTGAAAAACCCCCATAGCCATAGCTTGTTAAAAAAATAACACTGCAGCCCTGCGAAACAAGCTCCTTCACCGCCGTTTCAAGAGCCTCCTCCTCCTCGGCTACATGTTCTTTTATAAGCAGATTACACTTAAGCTTTCTGCATGCCGAAACGAGTCCTGAATAGTGGCTCTCGTTCCAGCCGTTATCCGCCCTTTCTCCGATAAGAACGCAGCCTGCCGTAACAGGCTTTTCTGCCGCGGCAAACCGAAAGCCGTAGATAAGGGCGATTATCACGAGCACATTTATGGCAGCCAGTAATAATATGATATACCGCTGATTCTTTCCGTCACTCTTCAACCAGAACGCCCTCCACATACCAGTCAAACCGGTTGAGCATTTCGTCATCCGGCATTGAATCCCCGTCTTCTATGCGGATATTTCCCTCATTATCCCTTATCGGTCCGTAAAACACGTCATAGGTACGGCTCAAAAGAAGCTCCTCCGCCTTCCTGACCGCCTCCCGTGATCCCTCTGCGGCATTTTCGGTAAGCGGGGAAAGCCCTGCTATGCCCTCCTCCATGTTTATCCAGTCATGGCTTCCGTGGAATTTATCCTGAAGACATTTAAGTATCTGTTCGCGATAGTAAACCTCCCAGTGCCAGACACAGGCCGTAAGGTATGTATCAGGAAATCTTTCGGACTGATCCAGATTGTAACCCACAGACCATATCCCCCTCTTATCGGCCTCCTCGATGGGCCTCAGTGAATCGGTATGAAGCGACATTACATCTATGGGATATTTATCAAAAAGCTCTGTCCCCGCATTGCCCGCCAGATCGTCCTCAGTCCAGGAGTCGCTGTATTTCACATGGATAACGGCATCCTCCCTGACGCTCCTTACTCCCTCGGCAAACGCATTGATCCCCCTGATCACTTCCGAGATCGGAAAAGCAGCCACATAGCCTAAATGCCCGGTCTCTGTCCTAAGTCCTGCGACGATCCCTGAAAGATATCGCACCTGATACATCCTGCCGAAATATGTGGAAAGATTGTTTAAACGATTCGTACCCGTAGCATGGAAAAAATACACGTCAGGATATGTTTCCGCTGCCCTCGTCATGTATTCGCCGAATTGAAAAGAAACTGCGACTATGATCCTGCAGCCATACTGTTCTATAAGATCTACGATCTCATCATAGCAGGTCTCGTCGCCGACAATATTGTCACGATATAAGATTTGAAGATTCAGCTCATCTTTGATGGCCTCGAGAGCCTCATAATGAGTCTGGCAATAGCTGCCGTCCATCCGGGATCCGTTAAGCAGTACGCCTACCGGTGTTTTCTGAGCTGTCACGTCTATCTCCGGAGCCTTGTCATTTATGAAAAAAAGCCCGAGCATGACGGCAGCAAGTATGACAAACGCCGCAATGATCACTCTTTTCAAGAATTGTCCACCCCGTTTTTATTATCCGGTTTTTTGCTGCAGTCCAGACCTTCAGCATTATAGGTTATACTGACATTATCATATTTATTGACCCTGTCCCATTCCCTCTGTATCCTCTCAAGTATCCGGTCCGCGTTCTCATCCGAGGCCTCGGGAAGAAAAGCAAAAAACAGATCGGATCTGTGCTGCATAAAGATATCGCTTTTCCGAAGGACCCGTTTCAACAGTTCGCAAAACATCCCTGACGACTCCGAAAGGGCTTCCCTCGAATTATCTCCCTCCGCGGATAAACGGAACAACACCTTTAACGCGCTTGTATTATAGCGTTCCACAAACCGGACCATGAACCTGTATATCCAGGTGAAGGCCTCCTGGCCAAGCTCAAGAGCGCCGTCATTTTCACCACGCTCATTTAAAACCTGAAGTATGCGGCCAAGCTCTTCGTTTAAGTTCAGTTCTGACAAGGGAGGTCCACCGTCCGTGGAATAAACCACGCAACAATGTTTTCCGTTCTGCTTTGCCTTGTACAGGGCCTTATCCGCAAGCTTTGAAAGGAGCTGATAATCCCTGCCTTGCTCCGGAACGAAAACAGCCCCTGCAGAGATCCCTATGGGAAGGTTAAAGCTTTCCCCCATAAGCTGTCTGCATTTAGCCTCAAACTGATCATTCAGCCTGTCAATCAAAGAGGCCGGAGATTCCATATCCGGAGAATTAATCAGAAAAGCCGCAAACTCATCTCCTCCGATCCTGCAGACGGTATCCTCATCCCTTGTATCTCTCCTGAAAATAGATGCAAAGGCCTCCAGCACCCTGTCCCCCATCTCATGCCCGTAAAGATCGTTAACAAGCTTAAAATTATCGATGTCTAAGATCAGGAAGGTGCCGGTCTCATTCCCGCAGAGCTCGGTCAGCCTCCCCGCGGCTCCCGCCTTATTGAAGAAGCCGGTAAGGGAATCCACATATACCTCTGTCCTGAGATTTTCGATGGTCCTCGCGTTGGTTATCGCATTATTTATACGCCTGAGAAGGATGTCCTTGTTAAACGGCTTATGCATGAAGTCAGACGCGCCCATCCTCAAGCCGCGCCTTTCCTTGTCGCTGTCATTTTCTCCCGTAAGAAAAATAACAGGAGTTTTCCTTCTGCCCGACTGTTCTTCGTAATCCCGAACCATCCTGTAGGTCTCAAATCCGTCCATTTCCGGCATCATTATATCGAGCAGTATAAGATCAGGTTCGTTATTTTCAAGAAATGTAAGCAGCTCCCGTCCGGATCTGACACAGCTTGCCTTCATATTCTGTTCATTAAGCAATGTCCTGGCGGTCGTCAGGCTCATCGGATCATCATCGACCACCACTATCCAATCTTTTTCCAAAATCCCGGGTCTCCTAAAGCTAAAGAGATCACAATCTTCTCTTTATTATCCCTAAAATCGTATTACGTTTGTCCGATCCTCAAAAAAAATACTGACATGGGCCGTATAGTACGGTGTCTGTTCCTCTACAGCCCGAAGCACTTTTGAATTATCATCGATAAAAACCAGCTTATTCGTCCCATTGAGCGTCATATCCGCGATTTCTTTAAGAAGCACCGGTTTTTGTGAATGATCCTCCACCAGAAAAACATGGGACGGTAATATCCCGTAATAAGTACTGACCGCCTTTTTCTTGGAAACGTCATGCCTGTGCGGCTCCATTGAAAGACAATAGATATTATCCATGTCTTTTGTCTTAAGGAAATCCCTTATTACCGGTATCCCGCGGCTTCCGTTATACATATCTATCCGGGAAAACTCTTCTTCTGTCCTTATATCGTCAAGCTCGTGATGAGCTCTGTATTCCCCGTAGTTATAGCTTATCAGCGTTCCGTCTATATCAAAAACAAGTATGGTATCGGCTCTGTTAAGTATCTCCCATATTTTCCCCATATTGATTTATCCGTATTTCCTCCCTGAGCATCATTTCGTTTATTATGATAACAGATTTTCCCGCAATTTAAAATCCTCTTCATTATCTTTATAATAATGCCTTTATAATAATGTGTTTTCGCCGCGATCCACCGCCCGGCCCGCGCTATCTGATCCATTTATACGTTATCGTCGGGTTTTCATATCCCCAGTCTTCCTCTACGGCATGCACCACGAGATCAAACCCGTTTTTTCTGAGCACGTTTGCGGAAGCCTGATTCTCAACCATCGTGCTTGCCGTTATTATCTCCGCATCCGTTTCGGTATAAAGATAACGGATCATGAGAGACAAAGCCTCTGTTGCGATCCCTTTTCCCCAGGCACTCACGGGGCCTGTATCCCACAGATATTTTATGTATGGAGCTTCTTAAGCCGTAAAGCTCTATAAGGCCGGAAAACTCACTTTCCAGATATATCCCGCAGATGATCGACTCCCTAAGGCATTCATCATACAGGCCTTTCATGACATCCCTGATATCCTCATACTTCTGCTCGTAAAGAAAGGTAGGAAGATATCTGTAAACTGCAGGGTCATGTGAAAGGGCGTACAGTCCGTCCGCGTCCTCTTCGCCTATCTTCCTTATTGTAAGCCTGTCACTATGCAGAAACGGAATTTCCGAAAATAATTTCTTCACTATTATTAAACCTGAATTATAATCCTTTTTTCTGATAATTCTTTTTATCATAAACTCCCGAATATCGCAACTGATTTTGACCCTGAACCGGTCTGATAGACAGACCGGACTTATCAGGCATTTGCTATAGTAAATACCGGATTTATCCGGCACATACTGAAGTTCGTGCCAAAGCACACGATCTGCTTCGCAAATCGGTGCAGTAATGTATGGACATCGGCCCGGTATTCTAGTATTCTGTTCGGGGGAGAATTATTATTTTCAGGAGGAATTAAGATGAAGCTGTTTGACGGTTTTCAGAAAGGCGTCAATCTCGGCGGCTGGATCTCACAGTTTGCCGAATATGACACCGGACATTTCGAAAGTTTTATTACAAAGGCAGATATTGAAGCTATCGCAGCCCTTGGATTTGACCATGTAAGGGTCCCGGTGGATTATAACGTCCTCGAGGATGAAAGCGGGGCACGGATAGAGCGCGGATTCGGTTATCTTAAGTCCTGCAGGGAATGGTGTGCTTCCTTCGGGCTCAATATGCTGATCGATCTGCATGAATGTTTCGGCTATTCCTTTGACCCTCTTAAGAAAGACATGGACCGCAGAAAATTCTTTTATGATAAGGAACTGCAGGATCGGTTCTTAAAGCTCTGGGAACAGCTCGCAAAGGAGTTCTGCGAATATCCAAAGCAGGTTGCCTTCGAGCCGTTAAACGAAGTCGTGCTTTATGAGGTTAAAGATGCATGGAACGATCTCCTTTCCCGATATATTGCCATGATCAGGCGTATCGCTCCTCAAAGCTATATCGTTGCCGGCGGGGTCGATTACAACGCCGTGGCAAGCGTACCGCTTCTTGATATCCCGCTCGACGACAATATCGTTTACAATTTCCACTGCTACGAGCCCATGATATTTACCCATCAGGGCGCATACTGGATGGAAGGGATGCCTCTTGACTACAGGATCGGATATCCGAAAACTCTTCTGGAATACCAAAGCGAAGGGGAAAAGCTGCCGGTAGATCTTGGCGGCGCTGTGTATACGGAGGGGATCCGGGAGATCGGTGAGGGCTTTTTTGAGGATATCTTTGCCCCGGCTATCAAAAAAGCAGAGGATGATAATGTTCCGCTGTACTGCGGCGAATACGGCGTTATCGACAAAGCCTTTCCGGAAGACCGTTTAAGATGGCTTAAGGATATCCACAATGTCTTTAAGAAATACGGGATCGGCCATGCATTATGGAACTATAAGGAAAAGGACTACGGCATGGAGGATCCGGACTTTTTAAAGATCAGGGACCGGTTTATCGAAATATTATGATCCGGACAGCTTTATACGGATGTGAGACTTAGAAATATGCACAATTTTGCACTCTAATGCGGTGAAGTAATGAACAAAATATATAAAAATATGGATATATATAAATAAATGTGAATATTTTGATATATTATTCGGATAAATAGATTTATTATGTTTATATTCATGGGTCTTCACAGAAGAAGACTTTATTTTCACAAATGGAGGTTTTTTAAATGAAAGAAATTATCAGAAAAGTTGTAGCATTGCTCTGTGTGGGCTCAATGTCCGCAGCGATGCTTGCCGGCTGCGGAGGAGCTGAAGAGCCTGCCGCGCCTGCTGAACCGGCTGTAACCGAAGCTGAAGCCCCCGCTGAGGAGCCCGAAGAGGTTGCTGAGGAGCCCGAAGAGGTTGCCGAAGAGCCCGAAGAGGAAGCTGAGAAAGAAGAAGCTCCCGCTGACGAAGGCTCTACTCCTAGAGAAGAGACCCTGTATTTCGCAGGCCAGCAGTGGGGAACCATCAATGACTGGAACCCTATGTCCCCCAACTCTAACAATGCAATGGGCCAGACACAGAAAGATACCGCCCGTACCCTTATCTGGGAAACTCCTTTCATGTACAATTCCATGGACGGAAAGCTTTACGGTCTGTTAGCAACGGATTATTCCTGGGATGATGACCAGACAGTTCTTACCGTAAAGATGAACCCCGATGCTCACTGGAGCGACGGAACGCCTGTTACGGCTGAGGATATGGCTTATACCTTTGATACCCATGTAAAGTATGAGTCTTCCTTCGGTTCGGATTATGCGGCTTACATCGACAGCATCACCGCAAAGGATGATGAGACGGTTGAGATCGCCGCAAAGCTCGAGGACGGCAAGGCTGTTAACCCTCTTAAGGTCGTTGCTTATCTTACAAACATCTATGTAATGCCCAAGGCTTACCTTGAGGCGGTTGAAGAAAGGAACGGCGGAGATGCCGACAAGATCAAGCAGGATCCCATGGACGATCTGATCGCTTCCGGTCCTTATCTTCCTTACATGGACAACGACCAGAAGGTTATCTTTATCCGCGACGATAATTACTGGGGACAGGCTGACTCCATGTGGGGCAAGCTTCCGGTTCCCAAGTATATCGCTCATACGATCTACAAGGATAATGCAGCAGGCCAGGTTGCCCTTCAGCAGGGTGAGGTTGATGTCTGCCAGCAGTTCATCACCGATGTCCAGAAGCTCTGGCTCGATGAGGATCTTCCCATCTCCACATGGTTTGATGAGGCTCCTTACGGTATGACCGCTGTTATGCCTTCCATGTTCTTTAACTGCGAGAAGCCCGGCCTTGACCAGAAGGAAGTTCGTAAGGCTATCGCAATGGCTACCGATTACGAGCAGATCATAGCTTCAGCTATGTCCGGACAGTCCCAGACCTTTGACGAGCTGCCCAGAAGTATCGCAGGTCCTTCGGATGCTGACCGTGCATATGTTGATTTTGATGCCCTCAAGGATCTTCAGTGGAAGAACGCCGATATCGATGGAGCAAACAAGCTTCTTGACGATGCCGGTATCGTTGATTCTGACGGAGACGGGATCAGAGAGTATGATGGTGAAAATCTTTCCTTCAAGGCTGAGTGCCCGACAGGATGGACAGACTGGAACGCTTCAATGGAAATCGTAGCCGCTGCCGGCAAGGAGATCGGTATCGACATCAGCACCTATTTCCCTGAGGCCAACTCTTTCTATGATGATATGACTACCTGCAACTTTGATATCATTATGTGGTCATGCCCCGGCGCAGGCCCGATGAGCCCTTATTCAAAGGCTATGTTCTACTTCTCCGAAGAGTATGCTAAGATCGCTTCCAACTGGAGCGGAAACTTCGGTCATTACATGAATGATGATGCTGAGGAAATCTTAGAGGCTATTCCTCTTGAGACAGATGAAGCAAAGCTTAAGGAATACTATACAGAGCTTTCCAAGCTGTGGCTTGACGAAGTTCCTTCAGCTGCTTTAATGTATCGTCCTGAGCAGTTCTTCGCAGTAAATGAGTCCGTATGGACCAACTTCCCTGCTGCTGATGCCGGAAATAACATTCCTCCTCTTATGTGCACAGACGGATATGGCATCGCTGCCCTTTATGAGCTGGAACTTGCTGAATAAACGAGGCGGTTTTTAAAGCTTTATAACGGGTTGTTCCTTAATATACACAAAGTACCGTGTAGGAACGCTTGAAGTATTCAAGGGCTGCCGACATTTGCCGGCAGCCCTTATTTTAATAAAGGGGGTGACCATTCTTGAAAGGCTATAAGAAGTATTACGGGCAAAAGCTTCTTTGGTATCTGCTGACTTTCATTTTCGCAGTTATCCTGAATTTTGTCCTGCCGCGGATGATGCCGGGGGATCCTGTTTCCGCCCTGGCGGCAAAAGCTGTCGGAGGCATGACGGATTCCACAGCTATCCAGAGGGTAATCAATGATTATGTGGAAAAATTCGGGATAGACAAGCCGATGTATCAGCAGTTTTTTATGTGGCTCGGCAACGTTTTAAAGGGGGATTTCGGTGTTTCCTTCAGCCAGTATCCCCGCCCTGTTTCTGATATCATTAATTCCGCGGTCTGGTGGACGATCGCGCTTCAGCTGCCGGCAATTATCGTCGGATGGCTTTTGGGAAATATCCTCGGAGCTATAGCCGCCTATATCCGCGGTGTTTTCGATAAGGCGATCCTTCCCGCATTCTTGTTCATCAGCAATATACCTGCCTTCGGAATGGCAACAATACTGCTTTTTGTATTCGCGATCAAGCTCGGTGTAGCGCCGGCCAGCGGAGGTTACGGCTACGACCTTATACCGAATTTCAGCTGGACCTTCGTCAAGTCAGTAATAGAACATTACCAGCTCCCGTTCTGGTCCATTGTTCTTATTACCATCGGCGGCCAGGCTGTCGGAATGCGTTCGATGTCTATCTACGAGCTGAACGCGGATTATGTAAAATACTCCCGTTTTCTGGGCATTAAGGACAGGACCATAGTGGGCTACGTATTCCGTAATGCAATGCTCCCCCAGATCACCGGACTTGCCCTTTCCCTGGGCACGATGATAGGCGGTGCTCTTGTAGCAGAGATCATCTTCAGCTATCCCGGACTTGGAACCACCCTGCTCACAGCCGTTACAGGGCAGGATTACCCGCTGCTTTCAGCCTCGACCCTGATCATCACTATCATGGTGCTTATAGCAAACCTTGTTGTTGAGCTCCTCTATGGCGTGATCGATCCCCGTGTCAAGGCAAATCAGCAGGATTAGGAAGGAGGAAGCAAATGAAGAATACGATCAAACAGGTCTTCCATTCCGGAAAATTTCTTGTAGGCTTTTATATTTTCATTTTCATCCTGCTTTTGTGCATCATATATCCTCTGATAATAACCTATGATCCTCTTGAAATGGTTGGAAGCGGAAACTTCTATAAGCCCGGCACCTATATATCCCAGCAGGAGGCTGCGCTTGAGGACGGCTACACAATGAACATAGATGCTTCAGAAGGAAAGCTTGCCCTTGCCATCGGATCTGACGAGACTGAGAAAATGAAGGAATATCTCGTTAAATATGCCGATGTTCCCGAGGATCAGATCGATACCGAAAATATCGAACTCATGGCAGAGCTCTGGCAGGAAAAATACGATCCCGAGATCAAGGCAAAGGGGCTTACCTCAGCAAAGAGAAAATCCTACAGAAGGCTGGATTCAGAAATCGAAAGCGCATTAAACAGCTCGGACGTCATCATAGCCGAGGAAGATCCCGAGACCGGAGAACTTTCCGAGAGTAAGAAGATCAAAGGCACAAGCTTTGTAAACACAAAGGATATGGTAAATAAAAGGACCTTTATCCTGGGCACCGATAATTTCGGAAGAGATGTTCTGACAGAGCTCGTTGCGGCGACAAAGGTTTCATTGAGGATCGGCCTTGTAGCCGGTCTTATCGCCACTGCCATCGGGCTCATCTTCGGGCTCCTGGCCGGTTATGTCGGAGGACTTTGTGACAACCTGATAATGTTTCTCACGAACCTTTTCACTGTCATCCCTTCCTTCATAATCCTTATACTGATCTCTTACAGCGTTGGAACCTCTGCAAGAGGTGTAATGATGGTTGCTATCATCATTGGACTGACCTCCTGGCCCTGGACCACCAGATCCGTCAGAGCTCAGGTCGTTTCCCTGAGGAACAGGGATCATGTAAACCTGTCAAAGCTCTCAGGGCACAGTATGGCAAGGATTATTTTTACCGATATCCTTCCCTATATCGCATCCTATGTTGTAATGGCCATGATCCTTCAGATATCCTCAGGGATCCTTGCCGAAGCACAGCTTTCCATGATAGGTCTGGGACCCGCTACCACTAAGACCGCAACCCTTGGTCTTATGATGAACTGGGCAATGCAGTATGCGGCACATCTTAACGGAAGCTGGTGGGCGTATTTCCCCGTTGTTATCATGATAGCCCTGATCTCCTTCTCGATGAACCTTATGAATACGGGACTGGATCAGGTGTTCAATCCGCAGCTTAGAGATTAACAGGGAGGATGAAGCAGATATGGGAAAAGTAATTCTTGAGGTAAATCATTTAAAGACAAAATACGTAACCAGGTTTCATGAAGATGTTTATGCCGTGGATGATGTTTCTCTTACGATCGAGGAAGGCAAATCCTTAGGGATAGCAGGGGAATCGGGCTGCGGAAAATCGACGCTTGCACTGAGCCTTATAGGCTACTATTTCGCGCCCCTTCATTATATAAGCGGCGATATCATCATCGACGGAGTCAAGATCTCCGCGATGAAGCCGAACGACGTGAGAAAAAAGATTCTGGGAAATGAGGTCGCATATATTCCTCAGGCGGCTATGAACGCCCTGAACCCGACCATGAAGATAATACGCTTCATAGAGGATGTCATGAAGGCCCACGGGATCAAGATGTCCAAAAAAGAGGTTTTCGATATGGCAAGGGAGCGCTTCGCGGATCTCGGACTTCCGGCAGAGGTTCTTGATAAGCATGCGGTGGAACTTTCCGGCGGAATGAAGCAGAGAACGGTAATCGCGATCTCCACTATCCTCTCTCCTAAGGTCCTTATAGCAGATGAGCCCTCTTCCGCCCTGGACGTCACCTCACAGAAGATGGTAATCAGGATGATGCGGGAACTGATGGAGAAAGGATATATCAAATCCATGATCTTTATCACCCACGAGCTTCCTCTTCTGTATAATGTTACAGACGACATCATGGTAATGTATGCCGGACAGATCGTTGAAAGAGGTACTGCAAAGGAGATGGTCTTTGACCCTGTCCACCCCTATTCAAAGGGCCTGATGGGATCCATCATAGTTCCCGAATCGGGAGTAAGGGATCATAAGCTGACGGCTATTCCGGGCACACCGCCCAATCTGAAGAAGCCTCCGAAGGGATGCCGCTTTGCCGAGAGATGCAAATACGCTACACCCACCTGCTCGGCAATGGCACCGGATATGAAGGCATTTGATGAAGGCAGGACATACCGCTGTCTGATGTCCGTGAGAAAAATAAGGGAGGTATATGAGAATGGAGCAGAACCAGGATTTGAAACAGAATTCGACTGATCAGAATAAAAACGTAAAACCATGTCTTTCCGGTCGCGGCGTCACAAAGGTCTTCGGCGTAGGCAGCAAAGCCATGACAGCGGTTGACCATGTTGATTTCGATTTTAACGAAGGGGAATTCGTATCCATCGTCGGCGAATCCGGAAGCGGCAAGACAACTCTTTCAAAAATGCTCCTTGGCCTTATAAGCGTTACTGAGGGTGAGATCGAGTTCCAGGGCAGAAAAAGAGATATAAGCTCGGGGGCAAAGCGCAAGGAATACTGGAAAAATATCCAGCCTATCTTTCAGGATCCCTTCGCTTCGTATAACATGTTCTACAAGATCGATGCCGTACTTGATGACTGTCTTAATATGCGAGGCTTTAAGAAAGCTCCAAAAGAAGAAAAGGTAAGGTTAAAGACCGAAGCATGCAGCTTCGTAAATCTGAAGTATTCGGAGCTTACAAACAAATACCCTTTTGAACTTTCCGGCGGACAGATGCAGAGGCTCATGATAGCAAGGATCTTTCTTCTTAAACCGAAGATCCTGATGGCCGACGAACCTACGTCAATGATAGACGCCTGCTCACGTGCGACTATACTTGACATGCTTTTAAAGCTTCGCGACGAGGTCAATATGACAGTTATCTTTATCACGCATGATATAGGGTTAGCCTATTATATTTCGGACAAGGTCTATATCATGGAGCATGGCAGGTTTGTTGAATCAGGCCCTGCGGAAACCGTCATCATAAATCCAAAGGCTGATTATACAAAACGCCTTATAAGCGATGTTCCGAAAATCTATGAGAAATGGGATCTGGATACGGTTGCCAGAAATTAGGGCGCTGTTTCGTAAGGTAATGATCCGATCAAGGATCGGACTTATTCGACATTTGCTAAAGCAAATGCCGAATTTATTCGGCACGAACTGAAGTTCGTGCCTAAGCGCACTATTTGCTTCGCAAATCGGCGCGGATTCTGAAAGGAGAAAAAATGGATATAAAGAAACTTGTAAGTGAAATGACCCTTGAAGAGAAGGCCGGAATGTGTTCCGGAAAGGATTTCTGGCACCTGAAGGGCGTCGAGAGGCTCGGGATCCCCGAGGTCATGGTAAGCGACGGACCTCACGGACTGCGCAAACAGGATCAGGAAAGCGATCATCTGGGAATAAACGACAGTATCGTAGCAGTATGCTTTCCCGCAGGCTGTACGACCGCAAGCTCCTTTGACCGCGATCTGATCAGGGAAATGGGCGAGACTATCGGACAGGAATGCCAGGCGGAGGATCTTTCGGTCGTCCTGGGTCCTGCCGTCAATATCAAGCGCTCTCCCCTCTGCGGAAGGAATTTCGAATATCTTTCGGAGGATCCCTACCTTGCCGGCGAGATGGCCGCAAGCTATATCAAAGGCGTCCAGTCAAAGAACGTAGGCGTATCGATCAAACACTTTGCCTTAAATAACCAGGAGCATGAAAGGATGAGCGGATCCTCTGAAGCCGATGAAAGAACGATGCGGGAAATATATTTCCCTGCCTTTGAAAAGGCCGTGAAGGAGGCTGATCCCTGGACCGTAATGTGCTCCTACAACCGGATAAACGGTGTTTTCGCTTCTGAAAATGACTGGCTTTTAAATAAAGTACTCAGGGATGAATGGGGCTTTAAGGGATATGTCGTAAGCGACTGGGGAGCCGTCAATGACAGGGTCGAGGGAGTTATAGCAGGCCTCGATCTGGAGATGCCCGCTTCCGGCGGAGATAATGATAAGCTGATCGTCGAAGCCGTAAAAAACGGACGTCTCCCCGAGGAGAAGCTCGATCTGTGTGTAGAGAGGATCCTTAATATAGTTTATAAATATCTCGACAATAAAACAGGAGGAACCTTTGACAGGGAGGCGGATCATGAAAAGTCGGCTAAGATCGCGGAACAATGCATGGTCCTCCTGAAGAATGAGGATGAAATCCTTCCGCTTCAAAAGAACGGTAAGATCGCCTTTATCGGCGGATTTGCGAAAAAGCCCCGCTTCCAGGGCGGCGGCAGCTCCCATATCAACAGCTATAAGATAAGCAACGTGCTGCAAGAGTCTGAAAACAAAGCGGATATCATCTATGCGGAGGGATTCCCTGCCGATGAGGACAGGGAGGATGAAGCCCTTTTCAATGAAGCCTTAAAGGCTGCGAAAGAAGCTGACAAAGTTGTTATTTTCGCGGGACTTCCGGATATTTTTGAATCAGAGGGTTATGACAGGAAACATATGAGGCTGCCCGCCTGTCAGGATAAGCTGATCGAACAGATCGCTTCCGTAAATACCGACGTGGTGGTCGTTCTGCATAACGGGTCTCCTGTCGAGATGCCCTGGATCGATAAGGTAAAGGGCATCCTGGAAGCATATCTGGGCGGAGAGGCAGTAGGTATCGCTCTTTCAAGGATCCTGTTCGGGGAAGCAAATCCCAGCGGTCATCTTGCAGAGACCTTCCCCAAAAAGCTTTCTGACAATCCGTCTTATCTGTATTTCCCCGGAAAAAGGGGAAAGGTATTTTACGGGGAAGGGATATTCACAGGATATCGTTATTACGAAATGAAGGATATGGAGGTTCTCTTCCCGTTCGGGCACGGTCTTTCCTATACGAGCTTTAAGATAGATAATCTTAAGATCGAAAGGGACGGTAATAAAGCAACCGATCCGGTCCGTGTTTATGTGGATGTCGAAAATACAGGGAAAGTGGCCGGCAAGGCGGTTGTCCAGCTCTATGTAGCTGATCACACGGGTACGGAGGTCAGACCGGTAAAGGAGCTTAAAGGCTTTGCCAAAACAGAGCTTATACCCGGTGAAAAGAAGACACTCTTAATGGAGCTTGACTACCGCTCATTTGCCTACTACAGTACCGAGATAAACGACTGGTTTGCACCGGGCGGTGAATACGAGATCCTGGTCGGCTCCTCCAGCGCGGATATCGCCGTTTCAGATACTATCAGGCTTGAGGCAACAAAAAAGCTCCCCTTCGAGGTAAAAAGCACGACAACCTTTGGCGAGCTAATGAACGTTCCCGAGCTTTCCGCAATCATTGAAGAAAAGATCAAGCCATATATTATGAAGGTTTTTGACGAAGGGAAACCCGAGGAAACCGAAGCGGCCGCGGAAGCCATAAACGAGGAAATGTCCAATGCAATGATGGGCTATATGCCTCTCAGGGGAATGAGAAGCTTTGGAGACATCACAAATGCCGATATCAAAAAGCTGGTTGAGGATCTCAACCGGGCGTTAAAAGGATGATCTCATATATCTTATATATCATCTTCTTTCAAAAACTGATCGGGGGCGGGGAGCAATTACTTGCCCCCTTGATTTTTGTGACCCGTTTTAATACACTGTATATTGAAATGCCGGAGATGATCCGGATTTTGTATACTGAATAATTCTGCTGTGCCATGTAAAGATTTCACGGAAAAAACAGTGTCCCGGTACAGTAAAAAACAGAGAGTGCATCATGATACAGCCTTTCGGACAGAAAAAGAGCGACGGGAGCTTTCCCACCATAGACTTAAGCGACGAAAAAATAAGCATTTACGCTTTGAAATACCAGAGTAGCTCCGATTCAGACCTGATAATTAATGCGGAAAACGAGCTGCTTTGTTATGTAAACTTTGGAAACATTCAAAAGGCCGGCGGAATGCTTAAGGATCGTGATACCCTTGAACTCCTCTTCTCTTCCCATATCCGTAAGAGCCTGTTCCGAACCTCTCTAAGGGCTGTTTGGCTTCTTACAAAAGCCTGCATCTTTTCCACCCAAAAAGCAATGGAAAATGAAAGCATGCGTCCTCTTCTTGAAAGCTTCATCAATGAAGCGGAAAACTGCCGCAGCGTTCCGGGTCTTCTGGCTCTTTTTGAACGGTATATAGTGAACCTCACTTCCCTGATGAGAGGGATAGCTAACTACAGTAAAGCTGAATACAGCCCCCTGGTCAGAAACAGCATCGATATGATCCTGGATTCCATGCCTGAGAAACTGTCGCTTGACGAGCTTGCGGCATCTCTCCACGTTACCCCGAAATACCTCTCTACCCTGTTCAACCGGGATACGGGTATTTCGATCACGGATTTCATGCAGAATATACGGATCGACGCAGCCAAATACATGCTTGCCCATTCCGACATGAATTATCCCGATATCAGCAATTACCTGTGTTTCGGCTCTCAAAGCTATTTTAACCAGGTTTTCAAGAAAAAAACAGGAGTCACACCCCGGAAATACCGCATGCAGGAAAGGAATACCAATGAAAACAGCTATTATAATCAGTGAATCCCGATATGATATACAATCCGCAGTGCTCAGAGGGATTCTTGACAGGCTGTCGGAAAAAGGGAACGAAGCCTATATTTTTTCGTGCCACTCTTCGCTCGGCTTTGTTTCGCGCCCCGGGATCCTTTTCCTCGAAGATGATCCTTTAAATCCGCAAAACGGATCTTTACCGGCAGAGGAGCCTCTCACTTCAGGGTGTCAGGATAACAACAGCTTCATGCTGTTAAACTACGATGAATATGATGCTTTTATAATCTACATGGACACTATGCCTGACAGGGTCCTTGTAAATGCCATCGCAGAAGAGATCCGCCGTACCGGCAGGCCTGCCATCTCAATGAAAGATAATTTACGGGATATAGTAAGAATGGAGATCGACAACACGGCAGGAATAACGTGTATCATCCGTCACCTTGTGGAAACTCTGAACAGAAAAAGGATCTTTTTCCTTGCCGGTCCCGAATATAACGAAGATTCCATAGAACGGCTTACAGCCTACAGGGAAACCCTTTCTTCCTACGGAATAACTCCCGAAAGTGACTGGATCATATTTGGGGACTATCATCCCCACAGCGGCCGTGAAGCTATGAAATGCTGGTATGAGAAGAAAGACACTGTGCCCCTGCCCGATGCCATAGTCTGTGCCAATGATGAAATGGCGATGGGTGTCTGTATCCAGGCAAAAGAATATTCCATAAGGATCCCTGAGGATATTGCGGTCTCCGGTTTTGACAACAGGGTCATCTCTGTTCTCTGCGAACCTCCTCTTACAACAGTCGCAATCCCCGGATACGATCTTGGAAGAGCATGCGCAGGGAGGCTCTTAAGGCTGATAGATAATCCTTCCGACAGAAGTCCCGGCCTTGTCGAAACCGAGGCGATATTCAGACGGAGCACTGATAGCAATATTATAGATGAAAATTATGATGAAACCATAGAGGAGATCCGCAGGCATTATGTTGACAGCCAGATACATTTAAGCAATCTCCTTGATAACCTTCGCTATCTTGAAGCAGGGTTTGCCTCCGCAAGATCCTGGGATGATTTTTATGGAGTTATAGAAGCGAATATTGATGTGTTTGAGGTAAAATCCTTCTATATTTTTACGCCCAGCCGCGAGATCATTCCGGATGACCGCTATATATTAAGCCTTCTCCGTGATGAAGAAGAACAGACCCTTAAACGTGACACAGAGATGTCCGCAGTGCTGGCATATGAAGAAGGCCATCTGACAGAGCTTGAGCCCTTCAGCGCAAGGACCCTCATACCCGATGAGATCTTAAAAAGGTCCGGGGGCGGATACTATGTCATAAACCCTCTCTCCCACCAGAACAAGCTCTTTGGATACTGCGTAGTATGCAATTCCTCCATCGCTTATGAAAGCGAATGGATCGCTCTTCTGGTACAGATCATCTGCTCAGCTATGGAAAACCTCCGCAGGAAAGCCCAGCTCGAACAAATGGTGAACACTTTAAACCATCTCTGGGTCTTCGATAAGCTGACCGGAGTCTATAACCGCGCCGGATTTGCCGAAAGATCCGATAATATCCTTCATCAGGCGAGGATGGCCGGTAAGGATATCTTTGTGCTGTTTGCTGATCTGGACAGGCTGAAGTATGTAAACGATACCTTCGGGCATGATGCAGGAGACAGTTTTATCAGTGAAACCGCACAGATCCTGAAAAAAGTTTTCTATAAGGATGAGCTTATCACACGCTACGGCGGAGATGAATTCATTGTAGTCTCTTTCGGGGTTGATGATAAAGAAGCAGCGAAATATGCTGCCGAAATAGACTCCCTGACAAAAGAAACAGACAGTTCAGGACGCCACCCGTTTCCCGTAAGCGTCAGCACCGGATATATAATCGGAAATGCAGCAGACGAAAATGAGCTTGAAAGCCTCATCGAAGAAGCTGACAAGCTCATGTATAAAGTAAAGGAAGCAAAAAAGGCTATCAGGAAAGACTGAAAGAGGCCTTATTACCGGTATCGGAGGATAAGCCGATAAATACGGTGAAATCCCCCTTTTCCGCCCCGAATGTCATTCCTTTTGAAGGATCCTCTCCCCAGAAACAGAGCATATCCTCCGTTATCTCAAATTCGATCTTTTTCTCTTCTCCCGGCTTAAGAAAAACCTTCTGAAAGCCTTTAAGCTCACGGACAGGCCGGGCTGCAGAAGCAAATTCGTCGTGTATATACAGCTGTACAACCTCTCCGGCTTCTCTCTCACCCTTGTTTTTAAGGACCACCGAAGCACGTATGCTGTCTTTTGATCCCATGCGGATATCATTCTTATCAAGGGTGATATCCGATATCTCTGTCTCCGAGTAACCCAAACCGAATCCAAAAGGATAAAGAGGAGAATTCGGTATATCGATATACTTTGAAAGGAACTTATTTTCATCGCCTTCTTTATAAGCCCTGCCGGTCGAAAGCTCACCATAGTATACGGGAACCTGTCCTACGCTGTATGGAAAGCTCATGGGAAGCTTCCCGGAAGGACATTTCTTTCCGCTCAATACATCGCATATCGCATTTCCGCCCTCGCTTCCCGGCTGCCAGACAACGAGAATGGCCTTTGAAAGCTCTGAGATTTCCCGAAGATCAAGAGGCCTTCCGGTAAAAAGTACCGTGATAATGTTTCGGTTAACCGCCGAAACCTCCTTAAGCAGCCGTTTCTGCCTCTTCGGAATATCAAGCATACCGCGGCTTGAGGCCTCACCGCTCATTATATTAAGCTCCCCTACGGTAAGTACCACGGTCTCAGAGGCTTTGGCAAGCTCTACCGCCTCCTTTATCAGTTCATCATCTCCGTCCTCTTCAATAAATCCGCATGCCTTTCTGCCCATCCCGATCAGCGGATAATCTGCGCTCAAAGCACAGCCCTTTGCAAAACGGCTTGTAAATCCGGCTTTTTCTGCTCCGTCCTTTATCGAGACCGCATCCTTTTCATCGGCATAGATGCTCCAGGCTCCGTGGATCATCGGGCTGTCGGCAAACGGACCGATAAAAGCCGTAGTTTCGGTGTCTTTCAGAGGGAGAATTCCCTCATTCTTTAACAGCACGAAGCTCTCTGCGGCAGCCTCCCTTGCAGCCTTTCTGTTGTCCTCACAGAGAATGTATTTTTTTTCGGCAGAAGGATCAGCATCCTTAAACGGATGTTCAAAAAGACCAAGCCTGTTCTTAAGCCTCAGTATCCGAAGGACCGCCTCATCGATCAGCTCTTCTTCTATCCTTCCCTCCTCTGCAAGCGCCTTCAGATTCCCTGAATAACAGCGGGTGCACATATCTATGTCCACTCCGGCTTTTATCGCCATATAAGCCGCTTCCTTAACGTCCTTAGCAACGCCGTGGCTTACGAGCTCTCCGATAGCTCCCCAGTCGGATATAAGGACAGCTTCAGAACCCCACTCTTTCCTGAGAATGTCCCTCATCAGACGGATATTGCCGGTAGCGGGGATCCTGCTCAATACATTAAACGAGGTCATGACCATTTCGCAGCCGGAATCGAGGGCCGCCTTATACGAGGGCAGATATTCCTCCTTTAAAGTCCTTTCCGAAAGTTCCACGGTATTATAGTCCCTTCCGGCCACCGGAGCTCCGTAGGCAGCAAAATGCTTGACACAGGCTGATAAATTACCTCTTTCGGTAAGCACGGGATGTCCGTCATTTCCCGGTTTTCCCTGATATCCTTCCACAAAGGCCTTCGCAAACATGCTGTTTAAGTACGGATCCTCTCCCGTCGATTCCATGACCCTTCCCCAGCGGGCATCCCTTACAAGATCTACCATGGGAGAGAATACAACGTGCAGACCGGCGCAGGCGGATTCCGACGCGGCGATCTCAGAAGCCTTCTCTGAAAGTCCGGGATTAAAGCTTGCGCCCTGTCCCAGAGGGATCGGGAATATAGTGCGGTATCCATTTATTATATCCGCCATAAACATAAGCGGAATATGATGCGGATGTTCTTCCATGAACCTTTCCTGGATGTCCCTGAGCTTATCGGCTCCGATAACACTCAGAACAGATCCTGCCAGTTTCAGCTCCTCTGATGTATAATTTATGAAATTGGCAGGCCCTGTAACCACAAAATCCTCTTCGAAAAAAGAGCCCGGGATCTGGACCATCTGCCCGATCTTTTCATCAAGAGACATGTCATTAAGCAGCTGCTTCAGTTTTCTTTCTTCCATTTATCAGTTCCTCTTTCCTCAAGTAATAACAATGATCAATACCGCCCTTTAGGGCTATCCGTTCCTTAAGCCCAAACCCTGCAGGCTGAAGATCCATAGCACTAATATACAATAGTTTATGACTTCATACAACCATTGTCTTATACAATGAGACACAAAGAAGCGGACCTGAAGGTCCGCTTCGGTTCCGCACCGATCTGCGAAGCAAATCGTGTGTTTTCAGAAACATTAATACAAACTGAATCATCAGTCAGCTACTGTATTTCCACCGCTCCGGAGGCAATGAACCTGCCGGATCTGCGGTCAAACAGGAAAATATCATTCCCGGCTATATCAAAACTTACCGATTTTCCGATCTCAAAGGTTGTATCTCCGAACACGACGCCGGTAAGAAGGAAATCATCGATGCGAAGCTTTATGGTTGATTCCATACCGGTAGGCATCGCACCGTATACCTCGGCATCAAGCTTTCCGCCCCTGTGATCTTTTGAAGCACCCTCATCAGGCCCGTTTTTCGATCCTTCCATGATCTTCAGTCTTTCAGGTCTTATTCCTAAGACAAAGTCCTCGTTTGTGATCTCAGGCTCCTCCTGGATGCTGAAATCATCCTCATTGACCTTTGCGATATGGTACTTAAACACCTCATCTTTATTGCCCTTTTCAACATTTTTCTTGTCTGCCATGGCGCTTGCGCTTTTCCGCTTAAGCTCTTCTTCAGCCCGGTCTCTGTCAGAAAACCACTCTTCCATGTTAAGAGGCTCTTTGGGAATAAAACGGGCACTTCTTCCATTCAAAAGCGAAAGAGAAATGGAGCCATCGCTCCCCTGACTGCCCTTCGCATCCACAAAGTTTATGGAAGGGTTTCCAACAAAGTCCGCTACAAAAAGATTGTTCGGCCTGTTATATACTGTCAGAGGTGCATCATACTGCTGCAGTACCCCGTTGTTTATAAGGCAGATACGGGTAGCTAAGGTCATGGCCTCCATCTGGTCATGGGTAACGTATACAAAGGTACTCCCCGTCTCAACATGGAGCCTCTGAAGCTCATAACGCATCTCAAGCCTGAGCTTGGCATCCAGATTTGACAAAGGCTCGTCCATGAACATAACCTGCGGCTCCGGCGCAAGGGTTCTGGCTATGGCCACCCTCTGCTGCTGGCCGCCGGACAACTCGGCCGGATAACGGTCCATGAACATGCCGATCTTAACTATACGGGAAACTCTTCTAACCGCCAGGTCTATCTCCTCCTTAGTAAGCTTCCTTACCTCCGAAGCAACCTGCCCCCCCTTTGTAAGCTCGCATTTTTCATTTAACCCATAGCCCCTTTCCCTAAGACCCGTCTCAACGGTCTCAAGCTCTTTCTTAAGCTCGCCTGACTTTGCCATAGCCGCCTGATCCGGATCCGGGGCCTCATGGATCTTAAAGCCAAAGAGCTTCTTCGCGCCGTAGATGGACATGATATATGTGTCTATGAACTTAAGATAAACCTTGTCCATATCGAGCTTTCCGCCCTTGTCATAGCATTCTCCGACAAGCTCCTTTATCTTCTGTCCGTCCTTAAGCGCCTCAATAAGGCTCTTAAGCTCCATTGCCTCGCTGTTTACAAGCGGCATCTCTTCCTTTTTATTGCCAAGGCCGAAGGCTATGTTCTGGTATACCGTCATATTAGGCCACAGTGCATAGTTCTGGAACAGGAATCCGACCTTGCGCTTATTGGCGGGAACATTTATCCCGGCATCGCTGTCAAATACCACACGGTCACCTATCTTTATCTGCCCGCTGGTAGGAGTTTCAAGGCCCGCGATCATCCTGAGCGTTGTGGTCTTACCGCAGCCGGAAGGACCGAGCAGGGTAATAAAAGCATTGTCTGCTATATCCAGATCCAGATGATCTACTGCATAAAATTTTCCCCATCTTTTGGTTACATTTGTTAATTTTATCTCCGGCATATTATTTTCCTCCAAGTCCTTCGTCCAGGCTCGCACCTGTCAGTTTATTTACAAGCGTATTGAACACTAAGATCAAAACGATAAGTATCAGGTTTATCGCGCTTGAAAAAGCATACAGTCCCATTTCGTCAAAGTAGTCGAGCGTTGTCGAGAGTATGAAGCCCTGTGTACATAAAAGCAGGAACAGCGACAGCTCTCTTAAGCATGTCATGAACGGAAGCAGATATCCGCTGATTATTGAAGACTTCTGGATGGGAACGATAATATGGAACATGCGTTTAAACCATCCGATATCCTGGATCACGGCAGCCTCCTCTATCTCCCCCGACAGCTGGAGCATTGAATTTAATGCACTTCTCGAAGCAAACGGGATGTATTTCACTACTCCGGCGATGACTAACAGTGCATAGGTATTGAACAGGTTGATCTTTTCATTGGAAAAGAGAATGAAAAATGCGGCGCCGACTGCAAGAGAAGGCATAAGGTAGGGAAGGAAGGCCACGTTATTTACGTAGTTAGCCCACTTGCTCCTGCGGTTCTTGGATACCGCATATCCGATAAGCGTTCCTATGGTTCCCGCAATGAGAGCACACAGGACTGCCACCAAAAGTGTTCCTTTGAGCGCATGCCAGATGGTCTCGTTATAAAGGATGCCCTTCTGTCCGTACAGCGCATTTTCCGCATTTGTATTGGTGATCCACCATTTAGTGGTCAGATTGCTCGTATTTCCCGTATACAGGAAACTGTAGTCTCCCGGATTCGGAAGGAAGGTTTCAAAGGCAAAGGAAACAATCGGGAAAATACTCGTAAAGAAGGTGATTATTATGAATATAACTGCAATTACATATTTCCCTATATTTCCGAGATTTATTTTGGATATCTGTCCTGATTTTCCGGTAACGGTCGTATAGTTCTTACGGCTCTTTAAGCTCATCTGATTCATCCCGAGGATCAGTATCCCGAAGAGCATCATGATGATGGCTAAGATGCTTGCCTCTCCCGTATATTTTGAGTTAAGGGAGACATACTTTGTGGAAAGAGTCGTAAGACCCAGATAATGGGGAACCGGGTAGGAGCCCATCGCGCTTCCGAATACCAGAAGTATCGTGGAGAGAATGGCGGGCTTTACCATGGGAAGGGTCACCCTGAACATTATCTTCCATTTCGGAGTATCAAGAATGGTAGCCGCTTCTTCAAGGTTTGCGTCCATATTTCTGAAGATACCGCCTATCATGATATAGGCAAAGGGCGCGTAATGAAGTCCGAGGACCACAGCACAGGGAAAAAGCCCGAGACAGAACCATTTAGGCATATAGATATCAAAAAGCGATGCAAGCAGGCCGTTTGAGGTGCCCGTAACGGTATTTGAATTAAAAAGGTTCTGCCATACTACCGCCAGGGTCCACTGCGGCATGATGTAAGGAAAAATAAAGATAGAGCTTAAATATTTCTTGAATTTCAGGTTTGTCCTCGTCACAAGAAAGGCAAAGATGCCTCCGAACAAAATGGAGATAAGACAGGTCAGGATAGCTAACATTACCGTATTCCCTACCGGAACTAAAAGATTCGTCCTGACAAGCTTGCTTGTGAAGAGGTCTGTATAATTGACTATGGAATAACCTGTTGCCTTGCCGGTCAGATGCTGATCTATAGTACCGGGATGGATCTTGAAAGTATCCCGGACGATGGCGACAATGGGCGCTATCGTGGTAAACGAAAGCAGGATCCCAAACAACAGCAGAATGACATTCTGAGGCTTGATAAAGTAGGTTTTTACTTTGTTTGAAAAAACAGCAAAGCTTTTTCTGCTATCTGCTCCCATGACCTTCTCCTTTTACTGATATTTGTGTGGTTATAAGTTCGATCTTTGATCAAGTCATTTTCTCTTCTTAAAACACTTCCAGGGCGTTATGCCCTGGAAGTATGAAGAGTTCTTTTTGTCAGGCTTAATCACCTGAGGCATAAAACTGTCAGTTACATTACTCTGCAGCTTCCTCACTGTACTTCGTAAGCAGCTCGATCCAGCTTCCTACAGTGAAGGAAACAGATGCGCAGTATTCGGGATCCTCAAGAACCAGCTCACCGGTTGTTGTCCACCAGTCATAGCCGCGGTCGTTCTTGCAGTCATATACATTATTGCCTGCCTCGTCATATCCGCCCTTGCTGTGGTTATAGGTAGCCTCTGTAGCTGCGGCAACCTCGGGATTTGAGGAATATCCGCCCATGTCCTTGCCCCATGCGCTGAAGCCGTCTTCCGTACAGGTCATGTAAGCGATGAATGCGCATGCAGTCCAGGGAAGAGGAGAATTATCGGTGACAAAGAGATAATGGCAGTATCCATAGCCGCCGATGCCCTTGTAGCCATCCTGATAAGCGGCAACAGTGATATTGTTAACGGATACGGAATCAGACTCCTCTACCGAACGCAGCTTTGAATAAACAAGTAATCCTGACTGATCAGTTGCGGACTTGTCAACAAGAGTGTTGCAGATAGGGCCGTCGTCCGTCTGCTCATTATAGCTCTCTACCCAGAGCTTGATCCATGCAAGTGCATATGCACCGTCGGCACCGAGACCAAGATCAGCGGCCTCAGCTTCCATCTCTGTGATAACAGGCTGGAAATAAGCCTTTTCGTCATCGGGAAGAGCCTCGAAAGCTTCCTTCAGCCATGCCGCATACTTATCCTCAGTAAGCATATATAAGAAGTTCTTTCCTACTACCTCGGAATCGATATCCATATAAAGAGAATGATTGCCTTCAGCTACGAAATCCCAGCAGTTATCGAAAACCTTATCGCCGGTGTTGTTGAACATGAACACTTTATTTAAGGTCTGAAGAGGAAGATATCCTTCATAGGTATCAGCCGTGGTCTTGTTGGCCTCTGCCCACTCCTTCGGGATAAAGGTGTCGAGGATTCCGGTCTGGACCATCTTCGACTCTATCTGGTTACCGTCCTGAATAAGGGTCATTGCGAAAGTTCCCGTATCCTTTAAGGAATCAGCCGTAAGCTGTTCAAATATCTTATTATTCTTGGGCTGCTGCCATTCGAACTCCATTGTATAGGAAGGATCGATGCTCTGCAGATACTCGATGAAGAGAGGAAGCGCGGATTTTCCGCGACTTGAGTTACCTACGCCGTAGAAGGTTGCCCCGTTTGATTCCTCGATAGCTTTCTTTGCAAGCTCTTCCATTGACATGCCTTCAGCTTCTTTAATGATCTTCTGGGTCTCTGTAAGCTCACCCGAAGGAGCTGCCGAAGAAGTCTCCGGTGCTGCTCCTGCTGCGCCCGGTGCCGGTGCGGCACATCCGGCAAGAGTTCCGGCTAACATACAGCCTGCAAGTAAAATAGACATTATTTTCTTTTTCACGATTCTTTACCTCCTGTTTTTTATCGCTGATTGATTTAAGTGGCGGAGAAGGAAATGATATTTTTACATAAGACTATCAGAGCCGTCCCCGATCACTGAACACATTATAAAAAAAAACAGTGTTATCTTAAATATGATAAAACTGTTTTTCATTTTAAAATCCTGCTAAATTGTATCTGAGGTTCTACGTCCTGTCCTGATATTCGGACGGATTTACACCGGTAACCTTTTTAAATATAGTGGAAAAATAGGCGATATCCCTGTAACCTGCCATTTCAGCCACTTCATAGACTTTATGGTTCTTATCCCTGAGAAGCTTCATTGCCGTTCTGACCCTGTATCTCGTGATATAAGCGTTTACAGTATACTCTGTTTCCTTTTTGAAAATATGGCTAAGATGGCTTTCGCTCAGATCGACGGCTTCCGCTATCTCCTTTATGTTTATATCCGGATCGGAAAAATGCCCCGATATATAATCAAGTGCTGCCGCCACATATTTGGATTTGTTGCCCTTTTTTATCGCTTCCCCCGGCAGTATTTCCTCGTCTCTCTGCTCATCATTGGTCTGCCTCTTTGAAATAAGCCTGTCCTTCACCGCAAGGACCGCCTTTTCCAGCTCTCCGTCATCATAGGGCTTGAGCAGATAATCCGCGGCTCCGTAGCGCAGAGCCTGTCTGGCATAGGAAAACTCGTTATAGGCGGAAAGAAATATCACATAAGTCTTATCGCCGTTTTCTCTCAGGTTTTTCAACATCTCAAGACCGTCCATCTTAGGCATCAGTATGTCACTGATGACTATATCCGGACGGTATTTCTCTATGACTGCCAGCCCTTCTTCCCCGTTTGAAGCCTCTGCTACAACCTCGCAGTCAAGAGACGCCCAGTCTGTTTCCAGCACTATTCCTCTTCTTACCACGTTTTCATCATCAACTACGACTATTTTAAGCATGATCCATCTCCCTGCACCGATTTGCGAAGCAAATCGTGTGCTTTGGCACGAACTTCAGTTCGTGCCGAATAAATTCGGCATTTGCTTTAGCAAATGTCGAATAAGTCCGATCTTTGATCGGATCATTTCCGCCCTGCGCCGATTTGCGAAGCAAATCGTGTGCTTTGGCATATTAATTTCTTCTAAGCGGCAGCTCCATGGTAACCCTGACTCCGCCCTCCTTTAAGTTTTCGGCAGACAGCCCGTAATTCAAACCGTAATGTAAACGTATTATAGTATCCACATTATAAAAGCCTATGTGATCCTTGAGCTTGTCCCTGTCCCTCTCGTTCAGGGTTTTAAGCATCTCCTCATCCATGCCGCAGCCATTATCCTCAACATAGATAATAAGGTGCTTATCCCTTTCATAGACATTTAAAAAGATATACCCCTCTCCTGCCTCCGACGTATCAGAAGCCCCGCTCTCTGCTGTCATGCCCGCCGGATCATCAGACACAGGAACAGCGCCCCTCGATATATCCTTAAGTCCGTGCACAATGGCGTTCTCGACTATGGGCTGCAAAATCAGCTTCGGCACGATCGCATCCTCAAGCTCTAAGGGAACCTCAGCATCAAAGGAAAAGCTTCCGTTGAAACGGATCTTCTGTATTTCTATATAGTTTTCAACAAACTTTATCTCCTCTGACAACGGCACAAAAATATCGGCGCTGATACTGGCCCTTAGTATTTTTGCAAGCGAGGAGGATAAGGTAGCAAGCTCGGGAATATTATTGGCCTTTGCTATCCACTTTATGGAATCGAGGGTATTATAGAGAAAATGCGGATTGAGCTGTGCCTGCATCATGGCGATGTTGCTTTCGCTGAGCTCCTTCTGCTGCCTTGCCCGAAGCTCCACGTATACTTTAAGGGCCTTCGTCATATCGTCAAAATCCCTGGCAAGCTGCCCGAATTCATCCTGGCGGCTGCTGTTCATAGCGACGCTTAAATCCCCTTCCCTTACCTTTCCCATGGCTTCGGTCATGCTTTCAAGCGGAGACATAAGCCAGGCGCTTAGAAACCTTGCGATGAAAAAGCTTATGACGAGCTCGGCTACAGCCACGGCAAAGACAACAAGAAGCATGGTTTCGCGAAGGCTGTCCGAGAAAATATCGACCCTTCCGATCACAAGCTGCAGTCCATAACGTTCCACTCCTCTCTGATAAAGGGCCAGATTGTCATTTATAACCTCATCCGTTGAAAGGGATTTTTGTCCCTGAAATATCTGATATATCCTCTGCAGGGTCGAAAGCTCCCTGCCTCCGTAAAACTTCCGGGTGTGCAGCTTTTGTGACAGATTAAGTTCCGAGGCTGTTTTCGTGGAATAGATCTCCTCAAAGAATTCATCAAGGATGACCATCTCGTCATCGGCGGAAACTGTCCTGCTCAGAATATTCTCCATATCCTCCTTTGATATCTCGGCCACCACATACCCTATGCATTCTTCGTTTTCAATTATTGCCTGTCCCATACACAGAGCTGCATTGCTCCTGTTCACCTCATAGGTCGCGTTCCTTAAGAAGATCCTGTCCGGATGAACCGCCGCCACCTTAAGTATCCCCCAGTATACGGGGTGAGGATTCATCGGATCAGCTTCCGCCGTGCTTAAGATACACTGACCTTCCCCGTCATAAAGATAAAACGTGGCAAGCTCCCTTTTGTTCTCCGTTATGGAATAGAGCTCGTTATACGCTTTTCTCAGAGTTTCCCCGTCTTCCTCCTTTAAGCTTTTGTTAATATCCCCATCTTCTTTTATGATCAGTATCGTCTGTTCAATACCCTCAAAAAAACCGTTGAGCAGAAGCTCGGTATCCTCAAGCTTTATCCTGCTCTCTTTTCCATAGTCATACTCTAACTTCCACTTGACTGCCGAGATAAGAAAGCTTCCGGAGAGCGTGAGCGTTATAAGCGCTATCAATATGAAACTGAAAAAAAGCTCGGATTTAAAGGATCTTTTCATTTTCCCTGCAATTACTCCCTGCGCCGATTTGCGAAGCAAATCGTGCGCTTTGGCACGAACCTCACGCCCGTCTCTTATCTTCCACCCATACAGGCATCCCACAGTCTTAAAAGCTCTTCCCTTTTCGTGTTTGAAAATTCGATATCATAAAGAGCTTCATGCGGGACGTTTGAGGATTCAAAATCCGTCCGCACACTGTGTCTGAAAAGCTGTTCTCCCAAAAGGCGCTGAACATCATCGCCTACGATGAATTCCATAAATTTTTCGGCATTTTCCCTGTGCCTTGCTCCCCTGATCATCGCACAGCCGTCAGGAACCGCGCAGGTCCGGTCGGAAGGATACACCATTTCAAGCTCGGCTCCCGATGCCATCTTCTTTAAGGCGCTTTCCTCGAGTACTATGCCGACCATCTTATCACCTCTTGCAACATCCTCGACTATGGTATTCGAGCCCTCAGAAAGCGTCCCGTCTAACAGCTCTGAAAATCTCTTAATGGCATTACCGCAGTTTTCCTTATCCGTTACCTGCACCAATATCGAAAGAGCAGTATAGGCGCTCCCGCTTTTCTCGGGATCCGTAAAGGCGATCTCTCCCTTCCATTCATCTTTTAAAAGCTCTGCCCAGGACTTAGGCGCCTCCTCCTTCAGTACACGCTTTGTGTTGTATACAAAAACAACAGGGAGCTTTGAAAACACAGTATAGGAATCCGAAGGTGAGGCATATGTGGGATCAAGCCGGGCGCTTTGAGCTGTCACATATGGTTCAAAGCAGTCCTCATATGCGATCAGGCTGTCAGCGCCGCCTCCGAACATAATATCCGCTCCTTCTCCCCCGCTTTCTTCCGCTATACGGTTTAACAGCTGGTTTGTGCCGCCCTCTGCGACATCCACGAATATCCCGCTTCTTTCCTCAAATTCACGGATTATGGGCTTATATATCTCTTCCTTATGCGAAGTATAGATAATTAGCCTGTTTTCCTCTGAAACCGGCTCTTCTTCAAAGGAAGTGCCCATACAGCCGCAAAGCAGTAAAAGGATCAGTGTAAAGAACAGTATTTTTTTCCTCATACAGTCCTCCGGGCCTGTTGCATGGTATCATTCTCCCTCATCGTCACTATCCGAATTAACGGATCTCGGGATTATTATACTATAAATATACGCTTCGATGAATCACTTTTGTCTTTCGGATCATCTTATTCTGCGCCGATTTGCGAAGCAAATCGTGCGCTTTGGCACGAACCTTGGTTTGTGCCGAATAAATTCGGCATTTGCTTTAGCAAATGTCGAATAAGTCCGATCTTTGATCGGATCATTTCCGCTCTGCGCCGATTTGCAAAGCAAATCGTGCGCTTTGGCAAACGTTTCCAACAAAAGCAGACCGCCTGTCTCATATAAGGCAGGCGGTCTGTTAATGCTTTACTTTATCCGGTCCGACTATTCAAGGGTAGGGAAGAATCCGGTCAGATCCTTGCTGTCCATATAACCCTTTTCAACCCAGAACTCTGCGGCCATATCGGCTATCTCGACTACATTCTGGGGAGACTTTTTGTCGTTGAAGGCTTCATTCATCTCCTTGTCATAGAAGGTGATGCCCGCACATTCCTCCTTGACCTCCTCGGTTTCCAGGTCAAGGCCCTCAGCCATTATACGGCATCCGTCATCAAAATTCTCATTAAGATAATCCACTGACTTATACCAGCAATCCTCAAGTTTTTCATATATATCGGGATGATCCTTAGCAAAATTACTGTTTACGGTCAGGACATCTATGATTGCCTTGGGATAGTCCTCACTGGTCACAAGCTTGTGTCCGCCTTCTCTCTCACTGCAGTTTGAAAGAGCAGGCTCCCAGGTCACTGCGGCATCCACGCTCCCTGCAAGGAACGCCTCTCCCGCTTCGTCATTGCCCATCTCTATGATCTCGATCTGATCCTCTGTGATCGAAGAATCAGCCAGGGCCTGCAGGAAGAAGAAATAAGAGGTTGCCGATTTATCAAGTGCCACCTTTTTTCCGGCGAGATCATCCATTGTCTTAATATCTGCCGTTGCAACCAGTCCGTCGCCGCCGGTTGACGCATCCATTGTGCAGACATACTGCTCGGGAGCGCCTGCGTTATACTGGATGATATCACGGTCAAGAACCTGCCCCAAAGCCTGTATGCTGTTTGATACGAAGGCTGCTCCGTAAGTGGATTCATCCTCAATGATAACGATCTCCGCATCGATTCCCGCATCTTCGAAATAACCCTGTTCCTTTGCGATGAATAAAGGTGCATAACCCGCCCATGTACAAAATGCGATCTTCATGGGAACAAGCTCCGAATCCGACGCTTCTTTCTCTGTTTCTTTCTCTGTTTCAGCAGAGCCTGCACCGGCACTTTGCGCGTTTGGAGCAGGGATTGCCGCACAGCCGGACAGCAATGCGGCGACCATAGTAATGATTAATAACAAGCTGATTGATCTTTTCACTTTTCTCCTCCTCGTAAAAATCTCTGTTTTAAACCTACTACTATTGAAAGGGCATGTCCGACCCTCCAACCTCATATACTGCGCCGATTTGCGAAGCAAATCGTGCGCTTCGGCACGAACCTTGGTTCGTGTCGAATAAGTCCGGTCTTTGACCGGATCATTTCCGGGCAGCCTACGATTCTTCCCACAGCATATCCATAATATTCTTTTTAATTTCAAGAAACTCAGGCCTGACTAACGTATTATGGTTCCTCTCCCCTTCGATCTTAACCTCGATCATCTTTTTTATGCGTCCGGGTCTCGGAGTCATCACATAAATCCTCTGTCCTAACAGTATCGCTTCATCGATATCGTGAGTTATAAACAGGATCGTATTCTTCATATGGCTGCTTATATGCGAAAGAAGCTCCTGCATTACGACCCTGGTCTGGGCATCTAAGGCTCCGAAAGGCTCGTCCATTAAAAGCATTTCGGGATTCGCCGCAAGAGTCCTTGCGATCGCGACCCTCTGCTTCATACCGCCCGAAAGCTCTTTCGGAAGTGCTTTCTCAAAGCCGGAAAGCCCCACCATTTCCAGGTATCTCTTCGCCTTCTCCTCTCGCTCGTCCTTAGAAACACCCTGCATCTTAAGACCGAATTCGACATTTTTACGGACATCCAGCCACGGGAAAAGACTGTAGCCCTGAAATACCATGCCTCTGTCGGCTCCGGGACCCGTTATCTCCCGGTCATCGATCGTAACGCTTCCCTCCGTAGCCTTCTCAAGACCCCCGATGATATTTAAAAGCGTCGATTTCCCGCATCCGCTCGGACCAACCAAAACCACGAATTCCGACTCATCCACCTCGATACATATATCATCGAGAGCTTTAAGGCACTCTCCTCTTTTATTTACAAACATCTTCGAAAGATGTTCCACTCTGAGCTTTGTATTCAAGATCTAATCTCCAAGCCTTTCATACCAGGGTACCAGAAGCCTTGTAAGGATCCTCATTAAAAGATCCGTGACAAGACCGATCAGACCGATCATTATCAGTCCTGCAAATATCACATCCGTTGCAAGAAAACGCTGTGATTTTAAGATAATATATCCGAGCCCGCTGCTTGCGGCCACCATTTCCGCAACCACAAGATAAGTCCACGCCCAGCCGATCGTAAGGCGGAAATCATCCAGGAGCCCCGGCAATGAAGCCGGAAATATCACTTCACGGTAAACCTGGAAACGACTAGCTCCTAACGTTTTTGCCGCATTTATCATGTTCTTGTCTACAGAGGAAACGGTATCACAGACCATGAGGATCAGCTGGAAAAACGTTCCAAGCCAGATGATAACGTATTTCTGAGTCTCATCTATTCCCAGATACAATATGGTCAGGGGCACTAACGCGACTACGGGAAGATATCTCGCGAATTCTATGAGAGGCTGGATAAGGGCGCTGAAGCGTTTCGAACCTGCCATCAGCATCCCTAACGGAAGTGCTATCACTGCGGACCAGAACCAACCTACCATAACACGCTTGGCAGACATGTAGCAATGCTCCCAGAGGGATCCGTCCTCTGTCATCCTCTTTACGGCATTTAAAACATCCGTTGGTGAGGGTACGAAGATTTCGGATACAAACCCTCCGTACGTAAGCACGCACCAGATGATTATTATCAGAATGAATGATATTACAGAGAGCATTCCCCCCGGGGATTTTCTCTCATTTTTAAGTTCAAACTCTTTTTCGGTTCCCATAACGATACTGATTATAACCGAAATCAACAAAGCAATCAACAAAATACTTTATCAATTTACCATGATAAAGTATTATCAGCCGGCCAGTGGATATATCCGTACCTGATTCTATCGGTTATGCGGACATCGGATCATTTCAGGCCAGTAAAAAAGGACTGCCTCGATCAGAAGCAGTCCCCAATTAATACCGGATCATTTCATCTACTGCGCCGATTTGCGAAGCAAATCGTGCGCTTAGGCACGAACTTCAGTTCGTGCCGAATAAATTCGGCATTTGCTTTAGCAAATGTCGAATAAGTCCGGTCTTTGACCGGATCATTTCATCTTTATGACAGCCAGTAATCACCATTCGCATCTACGCCGAATACATATCCGCAAGCCGGATTCTGGCACTCATAACCATCCAACCTATCTTTACCATCTGCAACGTATGTAAAAAAATTGCTCCTTAAGTAATTGTGGCACTTGGGGCACTCAATCCAGAACCCCGCTGCCCATCCTGTCTTCTCCCAGTATCCGCCGGTTACTTCTTCAAGCTGATCATCGGTGACTTTCTTAATGGCCTTAGCTTTCTGCCCGGTCTTCTTTGCACCCTTTAATAAATCCTTTCTTTCTCTTTCCAACAGTTTTTTCCTTCTTTATATCCAATAGCTTATATAATTCAAATTCTGCGCCGATTTGCAAAGCAAATCGGCGCTTTGGCACAAACTTCAGTCCCGTAACAATACATGCTATGTCACATAAGCAGAAACACTGTTATCCCTTCAGGCCTTCAGGATCAAGCCTGTATAGGGTTTTCCGGATGCTCCGGAGCCTGCAGAGGTTTTTCCGGATGCTCCGGGTTCGTAATAAGTATAGCCGCAACCGGGAGTGGTACATTCTTCCCTTCCCCCGCTGAAGACCTCGAACCATGTCGTATCTTGCGGATGACCTGCATTACAATTCGGACAATGACGCCTCGTACGGCGTGCGGCAAAATCATCTACTCCCTGTTCTCCCTGTCCTCCCATTCCGCCGGCTACATTCTCAAGACTGTCATCATTTAACTTCCTATTGTTTAACTTGTCGTTCATGATACCCTCCTCTTCCAACTTTCTATATATTTATACGAAACTTTTTTTAAAATGGCAACATTTTCCAAAAAAGTTTTTCCGGCTTAATTACCTGTATATTCTCCTGAGGCTGAAGCTACTCCGCATATCCCTGTCAAAGGCTCCGTACTCCTCTACTGCGCCGATTTGCGAAGCAAATCGTGCGCTTTGGCACGAACTTTAGTTCGTGCCGATCCGGTCCTTGACCGGATCATTTCCGCTTAAGACTCTCTGTCATGCCCCTTCAGTTCCGGGTGCCGTAAGTAGTATTCCTCCTTATCCCGGTACATATTCTCATCTGCAATGTACAGTGCCTTTTTAATTTCCGTGTCAGTCCTGCAGTAGCATGAGCCTATGGCCATCTTTACCGAATCGTCATCGCCACAGCTTTTTCTGAGGTTTGAAACCATCCGGTCAAATTCCTCTTCTGAGCGTCCGGTAACGATAACCATAAATTCATCCCCTCCGATCCTGAAAATATCACAGGAACTTCCGTCAAAGCCTTTTTTAAGCTCAAGGGCGGCCGCCTTAAGTGCCCGGTCTCCCTCGATATGCCCTTTGGAATCGTTTATTTTCTTTAACCCATTCAGATCCGCAAAAACAATACCATAATCACCGGTCAGCTCATCCTGTCCCGATTCGATACGTGATATCCTGTTGTTCATGGCATTGCGGTTTAACAGGCCTGTAAGAAGATCCATGTTGCTTAACATCTTCATTTCCTTAAGAAGCTGATGGTTTGATATCTCGGCGGCTAAAAGGAAGGTGGCAACCTCCAGTATTTCCTTTATCTTAAGCGTTCTGTCGCTGTTAAAGTTAGTCGCCCAGATATAGCCGATAGTTTCACCGTTTATCTTAAGAGGATACAATACGACATTCGTTATCCCGGAAGCCTTCAGAGTCTCATACCAGATAGGACTTTTCTCCCTTACAAGTTCAAGCTCCTTCTCATTATGGATTATATAACAGTTACTGCCCGCGATCAACGCGTCCCAGGTCTCAACGACATCAAAAAAGCCGTCAAAGATTTCCTCCGAAATCGGAGGCAGATCTTCTATATCAGAAGCACTTGCGCAAAGAGGCGAGCATGTACGGTTCTTATAATCCGTCAGAAGAATACAGCTCCGGTTTGCCTCACAGCTTATGCGGATATCCTCGATGATGTAATCCATGGCCTGCTGAAAATCGTCTGTTTCACGAAGCTTTAAGCTGATCCCCATAAGATGCATGGCTATTTCGGGAGAAACATCCGTGAGCTTTTCGACATCCGCTTTATCAGTCATATCATATGAAAAAAGATAACAGGGTTTATCCGGATCATCCGATCTGAGCGGAAGCATATATACCTCCATCCAGGCGTTATAAAGCCCGGCATCGATATATGAATGGATCATCCGGTTTTCTTTGACGCATCTGTAACTCATTGCCTCATAGTTCCTGTCCTTCGGAACATAATGATCGTAGGATAAACCGGGAACAAAATCCTTTCTTTCCACATGTACCGACTTCAGATAAATGTCATTGGCCGCTTCCAGACAGATTTCCCCCGGACTTCCGTCCGGATTGATCTGAACGGAGAGGACGCTTGTTATCTTATTCATACAGGCTGTCAGATCATTATAATCCATAATTTAACCTCCATGTTTGGGACAAAAAACGGGACACTTGTCATTTTACTGTCTCTTCAGCCTTCTCTTCCTGTACCGTCTTCACCGGAAATCCCCCGGGGAAATATTTATCCGTAATATACTTCCTGACATGGCCCGGCTTGTAAAAAGCCATGACCAGTATTATGGCCATAAGCAGAAGGATAATGAAAGGTACAAAAGCGTTTCTCTTTCGTCTTCCCGGCTTTACGGGATAAGTATTCCATGTCGGCACCTCGTTTTGATCAGGCCTGGCAATCCTAAGAGGAATATAAGCTGCCGGCTGTACATAAGGAGATCCGGTAAACGGCTGAGTTTCCTGTATATAAGGAGTTTCGGCAGGCGACTGAGGCTTCGGCATGTAAGGAGTTTCGGCAGGCGCCTGAGGCTTCGGCAGGCAAGGAGCTTCCGCAGGCGACTGAGGCTTCGGCAGGTAAGGAGCTTCGGCAGGCGACTGAGGCTGCTGCATATAAGGAGCTTCGGCAGGTGCCTGAGGCTGCTGTATATACGAAGACCCGGCAGGCACCTGAATCGGCCCTGTACTCTCCGGATCATATTTTACCATATTTACCGCTTCGGCATGACAACCCGGACAGACAGATTCCCCCGGCGGGATGACCTGACCGCAATATTCACAGATCAACAGGCTGTTTTCCGTTCTGTCTTCCATATCTGCCCTCTGCTGTAAAAATGAGATTTTGTCATTAAATAAATCGTGCGCTTTGACCCAAACTCCGGTTTGTGCCGAATAAATTCGGCATTTGCTTTAGCAAATGTCGAATAAGTCCGGTCATAATGACGGAGGCCACCCCTCTGCCCTGCGTACACGAAAATAGAGAATATAAGAAACAAGAGTCGTGCAAAGGTCCGCTATCGCCTGCGTCCATACTATCCCCATCATTCCGAAAAGCCGCTCAAGCAATATGACGAGAGGGATATTAAACACCAATTGCCTGAAAACCGCAAGAAGAAAAGCTTCCTTCCCTTTTCCGACCGCCTGCATGAAATGGACCATGCTGAAGCAGAGGAACATAACCGGTGTTGCGAAGCATCTGGCACGAAGGAACTGTGTTCCAAGGCGTACGGTCTCAGCATCCCCGATAAAAGCCTTCATGATCCACGGGGCAAATATATAGTACAAAACAACGCAGCCAAGCGCTATACCCAGTCCGGTAAGCCTTCCAAAGCGAAATATGGCATCCATCCTCTCCCTGTCCCCGGAGGAATAGCTGTAAGCGATCAGAGGCACCATTCCAAGACATATACCTATTCCGATATTCAACGGAAGCCTCTCTGCCTTAAGGACGATCCCTATAGCTGCTAACTCTACATCCCCGTGCGCGGCGGAAAGTCGGTTTATGATCATATTGCAGAGGTCAAAAAGCAGGACTGAAACGCCTGCCGGTATCCCCACTGCAAAAATCGAAGCAAAAGAGCGTTTTGTCGGGAGACCGTCTGACAATCCAAAACGCAGTATGGTTTTTTTACTGGCCCTGGCGTAAATAAAGACAAAATATGCAAATGCCGCGATATTACTGAGCATCGTCGCTATCGCAGCACCCTTCACCTGCTGTCCGTCCGGCAGGATCACAAACATAAACAGCGGATCAAGCGCGATGTTTAAGACCCCGCCCATGCTCAGGCCGAAGGAAGCCTGTCCCGACATTCCTATGCTTCTTAACATAGAAGAAAGAGTATTTGAAAGAATCGCGGGAACGCCGCCAAGAACGACCACAAACAGCATATACTGCTTCGAATACTCCAGGGTGTTATCACTTGCGCCTAAGAGCATGAGAAACGGCTCCATTTTTACAAAGCACAAAAGTGAATAGCAAAACGCCACAATAAGCGCCATGATAAGGCAGGCTGCAGAAACCTTCGATGCCTCCTTGTCCTCATTCCTCCCGATGAGCCTTGCGATAAGCGTTCCTCCGCCGCTCCCGAAAATATTGGTTATTACGATCGTCAGCATAAATGCAGGAAGCACCAGCGAGCATGCCGCAACCATATACGGGTTGTTTGTCCTGCCGATGAACCAGGTATCCGCCAGATTATAGATCAGCATGATCAGCTGACTGACAATCGTCGGAAGAGCCATGATAAACAGAGCTCGTGAAACCTTCTCCTTTTCAAAAAGATATTTTTTGTCTTCCATGACTTACTATAGGGGAAATTATCAGGTTATCTGTACAGTCCGCTCCACTCTTCAAAGCAGTCAAGGGTCGCGAAATAATCCTTCGGCTTCTCCGCCCGTCTTATAAGCTCAAATGACCCGTCCTCCTTTAAAAGGACCTCGGCACACTTAAGCTTGCCGTTATAGCTGTAGCCCATCGAATACCCATGGGCCCCGGCATCATGTATGAACAGAAGATCTCCCTTCTCAATCTTCGGGAGCTCTCTGTCTATTGCAAATTTATCATTATTCTCGCAAAGCGATCCTACAACATCATATTTACAGCAGCATGGCTCGTCTTCCTTTCCAAGTACCGTTATATGATGATATGCCCCATACATTGCGGGACGCATAAGATTAACGGCACAGGCATCGCATCCTATATATTCTTTATAGATATGCTTCTCATGAACCGCCCGGGTCACAAGAGCGCCGTAAGGGCCGGTGATATATCGTCCCATCTCGGTATAGATCTTTACATCGTCCATTCCCGCCGGAACAAGGATCTCTTCGAACTTTTCCCTGACTCCCGCACCGATAGCGTAAATATCATTAGCCTTCTCTTCCGGTCTGTAGGGTATCCCGACGCCTCCCGAAAGATTGATAAAGGAGATATGAACATTAAGCTTCTCTTTAAGCTGTACGGCAAGACTGAAAAGTATGCCGGAAAGCTCCGGATAATAATCGTTCGATACGGTATTGCTGGCAAGAAAAGCATGGATCCCGAAATGCTTTACTCCTTTTTCGGAAAGCAGCTTAAACGCCTCAAAAAGCTGATCCTTTGTCATCCCGTATTTGGAATCCCCGGGATTATCCATTATCCCATTGCTTAATTCAAAAAGTCCCCCCGGATTGAAACGACAGCTCATAGTATCGGGAAGATTCCCTTCCCCTGTTATCCTTTCAAAGAAATCTATGTGGGTGATATCATCAAGGTTGATCACCGCTCCCAGCTTATTTGCATAGTCATATTCGGCTTCAGGAGTCTCATTGGAAGAAAACATTATGAATTCATCCCTTAATCCGGCCCTGTCAGCCAGCATCAGCTCTGTATAGGAGGAACAGTCGGCCCCGCACCCATACTCCTTTAATATCTTAAGAATAAACGGATTCGGGCAGGCTTTTACCGCAAAGTATTCCCTGAACCCCCTGTTCCAGGAAAAGGCCTCGTTAACTGCCTTAATATTCTGTCTCAGGCCCTTTTCATCATAAACGATATAGGGCGTGCCGAAGCTTTTTGCTATCTCCTCTGCCTTCTCCCTGTTCAGAAACGCTTCTTTTCTCATCTTTCTCCTCTTCTCCTCTTAATTCCCTTAAGCCATAGCCTTAAGTATACAGTATCATCTAAGGAAAAACTGATTAAGTCAGTTTTTCCTTAGATGCCTCCGGCAAGATGCGCAGAAATCCGCCAAGGAAGGGCACTTCGTGCCCGCGGGCTTATTCGACATTTGTAAACAAATGTCGAATTGATTTTCGCGCGGGAAACGCTTTAATCAGCGTTTCCCTAACCTCCGGTAAGGTATTTATCACTCCGTAAAGCCTCCTACTCCCCTCTTTGAGCCGTCGGAAGTCAGGTTCGAGCTTCCGTCTGCGGACTTGGCTATTATATATTGTCCGGGTACTTTGGAATCTTCGTTGCTGGACTTTGAGGCTACCCCGTCATGAGCCTCGTATTGATATCTGACACTCCCTCCGGATTTGAGATTCCCAGTAAGCGTCATGGTCCCGTCTTCAAGCCCGTCCTTATATCCTCCGCTTATGACCTGCTTCGTCATCCCTCCCTGTGAAAGTCTGTCCGCATAGTAATTATTCGTCTGGGTACCTTTACCGTTGGGCTTATCGCCTGACCAGTCTCCCTCATATATCGAAGATCCCATGGCTGAGCTTTCCGAATAAACGGCCCTGATCCAGATGCCCTTACCTTCCCGAAGGTCATCGGAAAAATCCCCGAAATAGTAATAGCCGTCCATATAGGCAGCGGCTCCTTTGCCGTTCCGCTTCCCGTCTTCTCCTCTTTCTCCGTAATAATATGAGGTTTCCTTATTTACGATCTCATCCGTAAGAGCGATGAATTCTTCCTGCCTTACAAGCTCCTTGACCTTATCGATATTTCCCTGTTCAAAGCATTCATAGAGCTTTTGCATCAGGTCGTTATGTGCAGACTCTATGGCTGCTCTCTCAGCCTCCTCCTTAAGCCTTTCCTCTTCTTCGGCCTGTATCCTTGCGCGTTCGATCTGGATATTATCGACTATTGTCTGCATATCCGGATCACCTGTCGCTTCGTGCCCTCTTGTCAGGATCCCGATAACGGAATCCTCATCCTCGCGCCCGTCATATATCTTATAGATACCCCAGAATGCGTTTTTATTGTCAGGAACGTATAACAATGAGTTTTCGTAAGCCTGTATCGCTTCATCCGAATAACCGAGGCTGTCGCCAAGCTTAATATAGGCATGTGAAATGGCTTTTCTCAGTTCCGTATTTTCCGGGTCAAACTCAAGGGCTTCATCATACTTGTCAATAGCTTCATAATAGTTCTCCTCCTCCATGAGCTCGTTTCCCCTTGCCACAACAGAGCCCATCCGAAGGTCCTCCGAATTATAAGCCATATAATAATAGACGCCGAACCATATACCGATTATTATCGCTATGGCGATTATGATCTCAATAACCGCCAACACAGTATTATTTTTCATATATCCTCTATCTGCCAGTCTATAGGCTCACAGCCGTTGTTTTTTAAAAACTCATTGGCCTTACTGAAATGCCTGCATCCGAAAAAGCCCCGGTATGCGGAAAGCGGGCTCGGATGCGGAGCCTTCAGTATCAGGTGCGCCGGATTGTTAAGAGTCTCGCACTTCTGCTGTGCCGGGCGTCCCCAGAGCATAAATACGATCGGCCTGTCAAGTCCGTTAAGTATCCTTACGACGGCATCGGTAAACTCCTCCCATCCTATCCCCTGATGGGAATTTGCCCTGTGTGCCCTCACGGTAAGCACAGTATTCAAAAGAAGCACACCCTGCCTTGCCCATTTCTCAAGATAACCGTTGTTTGGCACCTTAAGTCCCAGATCATCTCCAAGCTCCTTATAGATATTCTCAAGTGACGGAGGAACCGGAGTTCCTGGCTTTACGGAAAAACACAGCCCATGAGCCTGCCCCGGCTCATGATAAGGATCCTGCCCAAGGATCACTGCCTTTACACTCCCAAGCGGAGTATATTCAAATGCACTGAACAGATCATCCGGGGAAGGATAGACGGTATGGGTCTTATATTCGTTTCTGATCGTATTGTAAAGCTTTTTATAATATGGCTTCCTGAACTCCTCTGAAAGAGGTTCCTTCCAGTCATTATCAATTGCCGCCATCTACAGCCTCCTGACTGATATGCCTTTATCCGCGAGATATTCCTTTAATGTGCCGATCTCCAGCTCCTTAAAATGAAACAGGGAAGCCGCGAGCCCCGCATCAGCCTTTCCCTCGGTAAATGCCTCATAAAAATGTTCCATGGTACCCGCACCTCCTGAAGCAATAACCGGTATATCAACATTTTCGGATATTGTTCTCGTAAGCTCGAGGTCATATCCCGCCTTGGTGCCGTCACAGTCCATGCTTGTCAAAAGAATCTCCCCGGCCCCGAGTTCAAATGCCTTTATGGCCCATTTTACCGCATCCAGCCCGGTATCTATCCTTCCGCCGTTTTTGTATACATTCCACCCGCTTCCATCAGAGCGCCGTCTTGCATCTATCGCCACAACGACACACTGACTTCCGAATTTATATGCCGCTTCCGAAATAAGCCCGGGATTGCCGATCGCCGCGGAATTTACCGAGACCTTGTCCGCGCCCTCCCTCAGTATCCTTTTAAAGTCCTCGACGCTTCTTATCCCTCCTCCGACCGTAAAGGGTATAAACACCTGTTGCGCAACCCTTCTGACCATATCAACGACAGTCTCTCTCTCATCGGAAGACGCAGTAATATCAAGAAACACAAGTTCGTCCGCTCCGGCCCTGTCATAGGCAGCAGCGATCTCAACCGGGTCGCCCGCATCCCTGAGATTAACAAAATTAACTCCCTTGACCACTCTTCCCGCATGAACATCAAGGCAGGGGATTATTCTCTTTGTATACATGATTATAGCTCCAAAAAATTCTGCAATATCTTAAGGCCTACTTCACCGCTTTTCTCCGGATGGAACTGGCACGCAAATATGTTGCCTTTCTCAACCGAAGCATCTATCGTAACGTTATATTCCGTTGTGGCTTTTACTATGCTCTTATCTCCGGCATCAAGATAATAGCTGTGGACGAAATACACGTAAGCTCCGGGGGATATACCCTTAAATAGCCTCCCGTCTTCTTTAAGCTCCAGTGAATTCCAGCCTATATGGGGGATTTTCTTATATTCTCCTAATGGAATGCGCCTTATGTGACCTCTAAGCACCCCGAGCCCTTTAACTCCTGCCGACTCCTCACTGTCCTCAAACAAAAGCTGAAGCCCCAGACAGATCCCCAAAAACGGGATACTTTCGTTGCACACCTTTCTGATAACAGGTACAAGCCCATAGGTCTCAAGCCTTTCCATAGCATCACCAAAGGCTCCAACTCCCGGCAGGATAACCTTATCCGCGTTCATTATCTCCTCAGGGCTCCTTGTAAGGATCGGCTTTCCTCCAAGCTTTTCAACGGCTTTTTCGACACTTTTTATATTTCCCGCATCATAATCAATAACTGCTATCATAAATTGCCTCCGAATTCCGACTCCTCTGCCTCTATCAGAGAATTATAGGAAGGTTCCGAAGGGTTTTCGGCAGGAGATTCTGAGGAAGGTTCTGAAACAGCATCAGGACCTGTCATGCGGCCTTCGGCATAGTCCTGCAGGGTTCTTGTATATTCCTCGCTGTTTTTGATCGCAAGCCAGCTCTGGGCCTGATCTATGGTCACTCCAAAGGTATTCTGAAGGGAATCGATTATTTTGTTTGCCAGAAAATCAAATCTTTCGGAAACACCATATTCGACAGCCTTTCTCTCCTCCTGTCCTATAACCTTTATTCCCTGTACCAGCGAATTCAAAGCCTCGGTCCTCATTCCGAGAGCCATGTAATTACTATATGAATCATACCTTCTGCTCACCTTGTACAGGATGAGATTTTTATCGTAAAGCTCCTGTTCCTCCTCTGTCAGCCTGTGGGCAGTCAGATCCATGAATACCTGTTTGTAATTATCATCTTCAAATCCGATCCTTGCATTTTTCATATCGGAATAAAACGGTATGACAACAGCCATTATTCCTGCAAGAACACCCAAAGACATGCACATGAACATAACAAGGATCACTTTTTTCTTCGGCACGTTCAGGTCAGGCCCGGTATTAATGTAGCTGGGTTTTTTCGGTTTTTTGGGCTTTGGCGGTTTTTTGGGTTTTGCAGCCTTCTTTGGCTTTGCTTTTTTCTTTTTTGCCTTTTGGGGCTTTGCTTTCTTCTCCTTCTTTTTTGCAGTCTCCTCAGGAGCGCTCTGATCTTCAAGCTCGGCTAAGATCTTTTCATTATCCGATGCCCCGGCCTTTGCGATATCAACAGCAGTCTCCTCGGCGAACTTTCTATCGTCCTCTTCCTCTTCCATAAGAGCATCGACGATCTTTGCGAAAAAGCCCTTCTTTTCCTTTGCTTTGTCTTCTTTTTCCTTTTCCTGCTTAAGATCTTCGAACTGTTCTTTATCTATAAGCCCTGAATCCAAAGCTTCCTGCATCTCGGCGTCAAGATTCCCGCTGTCATCTGCTTCCGGGACCTCACCTTTATTTTTCTGTTTTTTTGCAAGCTTTGCGAGTCTCTTTTCTTCTTTTTTCCGCTTTCTCTCTTCCTTTTTTCTCTGCCTTTCCTTCTTTTTCTGTTCCCGTTTTGCCTTCCTGTCATTAGCCGGAGGTGATTCGGAATCCTCACCAAAGAGCGCGCCTGCAGCATCCTCATTATCATCCATTATTGCAGCTACGGAAGGATCGACCGCCTCATTCTTTTCATCCTTTTCGAGAAGATCGCTTATCTCGGAAATATCCATATCTCCTTCTCCCGCGGCAAGCAGATCCTTAAGCTCTTCAGCCCCTTTGGAAGAGGCCTCCTCTTCATCTTCTTCACCATTTGCGGCCCTCTCTAAAAGGGCTTCAATATCTTCCTGGCTTAAGGATTCATCCAAAACAGACGCAGGTTCTTCCGAAGAAGCACCCGGATCATCATTACTTCCATCACTTTCGTCTGCTGCAGAGCCCTCACCCGGCTCAGCTCTATCCATGCCGTTTTCGTCTGCAGAAGCTCTTCCTTCTTCCTCCACATCGGATAACGATTCTGCAGGATCTGAACCTCCCAGCACTTCCTCATGCGAGGTCGTGGGATCTCCCATATCATCGAGTGAGCTGAGAAGTGCATCCAGATCGTCCTGGCTCATCATGGCATCAGGCATTTCCGGTTCGTCTGCGTCCCCTGCTCCTGTGTCTTCTTCCGGGTTGTTTTCAGGCTCTGACTCCGGTTCTTCATAATCCATTGCTTCTGGTTCTGTGCCCGGCTGATCTTCTGATCCCGGTTCAGCGCCGGGGTCATCTTGAGCCTCCGCTTCAAAACTAAGATCCTCTGCGGTCTCCGTTTCTGTAATCATATCCCCGGTATCTTCAGGCATATCATCCGGATCGAAACCGTATTCCTGCATCTTAAGCGGATCCAGATCGGGATCCGCATTATCCGGATCGTATATTTTTTCTTCATCTGTTTCACCTTCGTAGGCGGACTCTGCTATATCCTCTGTTTCGTAGGAATCCCCGGTATTATCAACTCCGCCATCATAGCCATATCCGGAAGGATCTTCAGTGTAAGTCTCCCCCTCTAAGCTCTCTTCCTCTGCTATAGAGGTATCCCCGTATTCATAATCTTCTGAAGGATATTCTACATTCTCTGACGGCTCTGCTCCCTCCTCAGGGATAAAAGCATCTGTTTCCGAATCCGTCTCAAGGACCGGCTCTGCATCGAGATCATATCCTGATGGATCCACCGTTTCTGAAACTGTTTCCTCCTCCTCGGAAAAGATCTGTTCAGACGATACAGACTGAGCTTCGGCTTCGTAACCGTTTTCATAATAAGCTTCCTGCTCTCCTTCATATTCAGGCTCGGTTTCTGTTTCGTCTGTATACGCAGACTCCATTCCGGAATCGAATGAATAAACACTTTCCGGTTCACCGGAATATAAAGGCTCCTGCTCAGCCTCTCCTGAATATACGGGCTCCTGTACAGGTTCATTTTCACCCGGATACAGTCCGTTAACAAATTCGGATAACGAAACCGAAGGTGTCACATGATCAATGTCATCTTCGTCTTTTATTATTTTCTTTTCCGGAGGCGCCTCCCCTGTGACGCTTCTCAACAGACTATCCAAATATTCTTCAGTATTCACACCAATACCTCACAGGATGGATCTTAGCGAAACCTGCTCATCAGGGCTCCGATAAAAGGCACATATTAATGCACCGTACAATGATCATCGGAACTCCTTTTAGCTTCTGACAGCAGATCATATCGGTAATTATTATATCTCCGATATTATAGTATATCATAACGGAGCGTTAATAGAAATAAAAAGTATCTGACCACTCTGACGCCACTCTGACGCTCTTATTCTGTCGCCCTTGTTATTGCCCGCAGTCCGGAAATAAACAAGCTGTCCAAAGCATTTCAGGAAACAGACGGTTGCAATAAAAAAAGGCCGGATCGCTCCGGCCTTAGGGATCGCTGTTTAAACCTGATATGAAAGCAGCCTGTCAATCTCTTCAACAAGCTTGCCTATTTCAGGTTTGGATAACTGAGCGTTTGCTCCCAGGGATTCTCCCTTCTTTCTCATTTCATCATTTACAAGGGACGAGAAAATAACAACGGGAATATGCTTCAGCCTGTCATCGCTCTTTATAAGCTTTGTAAGCCTGTGTCCATCCATCTGGGGCATTTCAATATCTGTAATGACCAGATCTATATTCTTGTCAACAGTTCCCTCTGAAAGACATTTATTTATATAATTCCAGGCCTCTAACCCATCCTCTGTCCTCTTTTGCTTAACATATCCGGCAGTTGACAAAGCATCCGAGATAAGTTTATTGAGAAGATGTGAATCCTCAGCAATAAGAATAGAGGCATCGCTCCTCTCTCTTTCAGAAAGCTGGTTCACTTCATTAACCTTCAGGCCGGTTTCAGGACTTATATCCGTAACGATCTTCTCGAAATCAAGGATTATTACAAGTCTGTCATCAAGCTTGATCACTCCGGTTGAGATCCCATCGTCCTCCGTATTTATCGTTGAATCGGGTTTTATAATATCCTTCCATGAAAAACGGCTTATTCCTATGACCTTATCAACATGAAACGCTACATCAAGCTTATTGAAATTCGTGATTATAAATAACCCATCAGGAGTAGATTCTCCTAACTGCATAGCATTTTTAAGACTGATCGCAGTTATCATCTTATCCCTTGGCATAAAAATACCTTCAATACTCGGATGGGAATTAGGAACCGGTGTAACGGGAGCATAAGGAATAATCTCGCTTATCTTAGCAACATTTATACCGTAAGAATTATCTCCCAGTTTAAATTCCAGCACTTCGAGCTCGTTAGTACCATTTTCCAATAATATTTTTGTATCCATACCTTCACCTCATCCCCATAAAGAATATAAAACTGAAATCATTATAACAAAGAACCATAGTGAATTCAATAATTCATAAAAAATAATATAATAAAAAAGCACATTTCTGTATTGAAATGTGCCATAGCCATGCGCCCTCAAAACCGAACCTGAACATCCATCTGGAAAAAGCACCGGGCCTATTAGTAGCGGCCGGCTCTGCGCCTCGCGGCGCCTGCACCTCCGCCCTATCTACCTCGTAGTCCTCAAGGGGCCCCTGGATATCTCGTCTTGG
>JAIKXO010000070.1 GCA_024684065.1 Lachnospiraceae bacterium | reverse complement strand
CCCTGGACGAGCCTCCAAAGCTTGACATATAAGTTTCAGGCATATCATTTCCTTTAAAAGAACCGTGCTGACAGGCAGATATTATTGCCTCAGTCAAAGCGCCCTGTATAAAGTCTTTGAAAACAACAGTACAGGGAAACGGGAAAAACGGAAAAGGCTTGCGAAAATGATAATATGGGGATTGACATCGGAGTATAATGATGTTATTATCGCATTAATTTAATACTTTAAACCGATGAAGCGGAAGAAAAAGCATCTTATCGCCGGGACGGAGATCGCCGGGACGTAATTCCACAGATCGAAATCCCACAGCGAGCCCGGGACGGTGTGAGCCGGGTGGTATGCGGGATGCGTGAAGGGATTACTCAGGGCCTGCAGATTGCGGCCGGAGAGTTCTGATCTCTCTTATATGGGCCGCAGAGGGCATGGGGAAAGGAAACGTCAGGCTTCCGAGTATCCGTGACGTGGGGCATACGTCAGTTGCCGGAGATATGACGGTATCTCGCTAAGTGCATGGAACAATCCATGAATCAAGGTGGCACCGCGGATAATGTTTAATATTCGTCCTTGGCAGTAACTTACTGCCAGGGACTTTCTTTTTTACAGGGAAACGGATCTGCCGGAGCAAATCAGGTATTGCCTGAGGGTTCTGAAGTAAAAGCCGGGCAAAAGGGTTTTCCGGGGAAACGCTTACCTCAGTGCTTCCGTAAAGGACAGTACTTTTCGGCCCGGAAGTTTTAAAGGAAGGCCATGGCGGAGAAGCTGTTGATTCAAAGAACTTTGTCAGGAGGAAATACCATGATCAAGGAAGCAATCGTAAAAATCGTAAACAAAGGGGATCTGAATTACGACGAGGCGTACACCGTAATGAATGAGATCATGAGCGGCGAGACGACCCCGACCCAGAATGCAGCTTTTTTAGCCGCGCTTTCAACAAAAAGCGCCAGAGCTGAGACAACGGATGAGATCGCCGGCTGCGCCGCAGCCATGAGAGACCATGCCACAAGGGTAGAGACGGGGATGGATGTTTTGGAGATCGTCGGGACGGGGGGCGATAACGCCGGAAGCTTTAACATTTCGACGACCACAGCCATAATAACCGCGGCTTCCGGGATAAAGGTCGCAAAGCACGGGAACCGTGCGGCTTCGTCATTTTCAGGGACTGCGGACTGTCTCGAGGCACTGGGGGTCAATATAGACCAGAGCCCTGAACTGTGCGTAAAGCTTCTTAAAGAGGTCGGGATGTGCTTCTTTTTCGCCCAGAGATATCATTCATCAATGAAATACGTGGGGCCGATACGAAAGGAGCTCGGTTTCAGGACCGTTTTCAATATCCTTGGCCCGCTTACGAACCCGGCTTCCCCCTCAATGCAGCTTCTGGGGGTTTACGATGATTATCTTGTGGAGCCGCTTGCGCAGGTTCTTGTAAATCTGGGGGTTAAGCGCGGAATGGTCGTGTACGGCATGGATAAGCTTGATGAGATCTCCCTGTCATCTCCGACAAAGATCTGCGAGATCAAGGACGGATGGTTTAAATCCTTCACCATACAGCCCGAGGATTTCGGATTTGAAAGGTGTCTTAAGGAAGATCTTAAGGGCGGTACTCCAAAGGAGAATGCGGAGATCACCAGAGGTGTTTTAGAGGGTGCAGAAGGACATAAGCGAAACGCGGTGCTCTTAAACGCCGGGGCGGCTCTTTATATCGGCGGGAAAGCCGTAAGCATACAGGAGGGTATTTCAAAAGCCGCAGAGGTGATCGATTCCGGGAAGGCTAAGGAAACACTTGAAAAACTTATTGCCGTAAGCAACGAGGATGTATAGATGAACATACTTGACGAACTGGCTGCCTGTGCAAGGCTTCGTGTGGAAAGAAAAAAACAGGAATTCCCTGAAGAAAATGTGCGGGAGGCGGCGTATGCGCTGGCGTCAAAACTGCCGTCCGCGGATGCGGGTGCGGATGTTTACGACAGAGTTTCTGTCAGATATCCGTTTGAAAAGGCGCTCCTTGCCCCGGGTCTTTCGTTTATCTGTGAATGTAAGAAAGCTTCCCCCTCTAAGGGCATAATAGCTGAGAAATTTCCGTATCTTGACATCGCTCTTCAGTACGAAAGCGCCGGAGCCGACGCTATATCCGTACTGACCGAGCCGAAATGGTTCCTCGGGAAGGATGAATATCTTAAGGAAATTGCTGAGGCTGTGGGCATACCTGTACTCCGAAAGGATTTCACGGTGGATGAATACATGATATACGAGGCAAAGTGCCTCGGAGCCTCCGCCGTGCTTCTGATCGTTTCCCTGCTTGAAGAGGTAATCATAAAGCGGTATATCCGTATCTGTGACGAACTGGGGCTTTCCGCCCTTGTTGAATGTCATGACGATAAAGAGGTGGATACGGCTTTATGTGCAGGGGCGAGAGTGATAGGGGTCAATAACCGTAACCTTAAGGATTTTTCCGTAGATACGGGGCTTGCTGAAAGGCTTAGAGACAGAGTTCCCGAAAATGTGGCTTTCGTGTCGGAAAGCGGCGTGAGGGATCCTTCCGATATCGAGGCGATAAGGCGGTCCGGAGCGGATGCCGTGCTGATCGGGGAGGCACTGATGCGGTCAGAGGACAAGGCGGGGTTCCTTAGCAGGCTTCGAAGCGGGGATTTCTAAAGAGTTTATAAAACAGTAGTGGTTTTTAAACTGTCTGGTATTCGCTTGCAGACTTATTCCGCCGCACCCCTGGTGATTAAACCGGAACTTATTTGCAGGCGGTGTACCGATAAGAATATTTATTACTGACGGTTTGGAAGGCGGGGATATATGACAAAGATCAAGCTGTGCGGGATCAGAAGGATTGAGGATATAGAGGCTGTAAACAGCCTTAAGCCTGATTATATCGGATTTGTCTTCGCAAAGGCCAGCAAAAGATACGTAACCGGAACGGAGGCAAAGAGACTGAAGGAGGCTCTTGTCCCCGGCATACAGGCGGCAGGGGTTTTTGTGGATGAAAATATAAATAATGTTGCGGATCTTTTGGAAAAGGGTATCATAGACATAGCCCAGCTCCACGGAAACGAAGATGAGAAATATATCGATGAGCTCAGGCGGTTATCCGGCAAGCCTCTGATCAGGGCATTCAGGGTCAAAAAGAGGGATGATCTTAAGAAGGCCATGGAATGCAGCGCGGATCATATTCTTTTGGATGCAGGAGCCGGTGACGGGGAGACCTTTGAATGGGGATGGCTTAAGGAATTTGAAAGACCCTTCATCCTCGCGGGCGGGCTTGACGCAGACAATGTCGGAAGAGCTATAAGTCTCCTTCATCCCTACGGCGTCGACGTAAGCTCCGGGATAGAGACGGACGGCTTTAAGGATGAAGGGAAAATGCGAGCCTTTGTGGAGGCGGTGCGGAGGCATACAGATTAAAAGAGAGTTTATTGCCGCAAACTCATTAATGCACAAGATCATTGAAGAAATCCCGGAAATCTTCCGGATACCGGGTCAAAGAACTTTGCAAAAGACTATGTTAAAATAACTTTGTTTTGAAAGGGGCATTAGACATGAGCGAGAAAAAAGGCAGGTTTGGGATCCACGGCGGGCAGTATATACCGGAAATACTGATGAATGCCGTGATCGAACTGGAAGAGGCATATGAAAGGTTTAAGAACGATCCGGATTTCCAAAAGGAATTAGAGGAGCTTTTCAATGATTATGCCGGCCGTCCCTCCAGGTTATATTATGCCGGGAAAATGACCAAAGACCTTGGCGGAGCGAAAATATACCTAAAGAGAGAGGACCTGAACCATACCGGAGCCCACAAGATAAATAATGTACTGGGACAGGCCCTTCTTGCGAAAAAGATGGGAAAGACAAGGCTCATTGCCGAGACTGGGGCCGGACAGCACGGTGTTGCCACGGCTACTGCGGCGGCGCTTATGGGAATGAAATGCGTGATCTATATGGGAGAGGAGGACACAAAGAGACAGGCTCTCAATGTATACCGAATGAGGCTTTTGGGGGCTGAGGTCATTCCGGTCACGAGCGGTACCGCGACCCTTAAGGATGCCGTGTCCGAGACCTTCAGGGAATGGACGAGGAGGATAGAGGATACGCATTACTGCTTAGGCTCCGTGATGGGCCCGCATCCCTTTCCTACGATCGTAAGGGATTTCCAGTCGGTGATATCAAAGGAGATAAAGGAACAGATCCTTAAGAAAGAAGGAAAGCTTCCGGATGCCGTGATAGCCTGTGTCGGAGGAGGCTCCAATGCGATCGGGAGCTTCTACCATTTCATAGAGGATGAGGGCGTGCGTCTGATAGGGTGTGAGGCGGCCGGAAGAGGCATTGATACCAGGGAAACCGCGGCAACTATAGCTACCGGGAGGGAAGGGATCTTCCACGGGATGAAATCCTATTTCTGCCAGGATGAATTCGGGCAGATCGCTCCTGTCTATTCGATCTCCGCGGGCCTCGATTATCCGGGGGTCGGACCGGAACACGCGTATCTTCACGATACTGGCAGGGCGCAATATGTCCCGGTGACCGATGAGGAAGCAGTGGAAGCTTTTGAATATCTGGCAAAAACCGAGGGCATAATCCCGGCGATAGAGTCCGCGCATGCCGTAAGCTATGCAAGAAAGTTAGCCCCTGAGATGAAAAAGGATGAGATCATTGTTGTTACGATTTCGGGACGCGGGGATAAGGACTGCGCCGCGATAGCCAGGTACAGAGGGGAGGAAGGGATCCATGAATAGAATAAAAAAAGCGTTTGAAAACGGAAAGGCTTTCATACCGTTTATCACCTGCGGGGACCCGGACCTTGAGACGACTGAGAGATGCATAGAGGAAATGGTAAGAGCCGGGGCGGATCTCGTTGAGCTTGGCATTCCCTTCTCGGACCCTACGGCGGAAGGTCCCGTGATACAGTCGGCAAATAAAAGAGCTCTGGATAACGGTGTGACGACGGATGATGTATTTGCTATGGTAAATAAACTCAGAAAGACCATAGACGTGCCTTTTGCTTTCATGACCTATGCGAATGTCGTTTTTTCCTACGGAACGGAAAGATTTCTTGACAAATGCAGGGAAACGGGGATCGACGGGCTGATCCTTCCTGACCTGCCGTTTGAGGAAAAGGAAGAGTTCCTTCCATCCTGCAGAAAGGCAGGGATCGATCTGATCTCCCTTGTGGCTCCCACCTCAAAGGAAAGGATAGGGATGATCGCAAGGGAAGCGGAGGGCTTTCTCTATATCGTAAGCAGTCTCGGAGTTACCGGGACAAGAAGCGAGATCACAACGGATCTGAAATCTATCGTGGATGTGGTCAGAAAGAATACGGACATTCCATGCGCGATAGGCTTCGGGATCTCAACTCCTGATCAGGCGGCAAGGATGGCAGAGCTTTCAGACGGCGCCATCGTCGGTTCCGCCATAGTCAAGCTGATCGAAAAGCATAAAACAGAAGCCCCTGCGATAGTCGGGGAATACGTGAGGTCGATGAAGGATGCCATGAAAGGAGCATAGTGGAAGGATAAACATTCATTAAATCGATTCGGCTGTTCGGCGCGGACTTTTAACGAAACGTCGAGCCATTTCGTTAATGAGTATAATGAGTATAACAGACAAAAAGTTCTTGACAGGTAAAATAAGCTGCTGTATGATTCTTTTGGTTTTACAGCGATTTGTGATCATTTCCTTTTAAAGGAATCGGTTAAGAATCCGGCAGTTTTTAATGAGGATCGTAAGAATGAGCAGAAGGTTATATTCTTCATTCAGCTTTAGCTTCGTCTTTAGCTTTACCGGCGGGAACGGTAGGGTTGATTTGCTATGCTGAAGCGTGAGGATATAAGTTAAAGGAATCACTCAAGTGTGGCACATCAACCGGTGCCACACTTTTTATATGCGCCGATTTGCGAAGCAAATCGTGCGCTTAGGCATAAACGGAGTTTATGCCGATCGGGTCCGTTTTACGGACCTGATCATTTCCGCTTTGCGCCGATTTGCGAAGCAAATCGTGCGCAGGCCGAAACGAAGTTTAACATCATGTAAAGGGTGGAACGTAACTGTTCATTCCTTACGGTTCAAAAGAAAGGAGAATTTATGAAAAAGTATTATCAACAGGAGATCGAGACAGCTCCGAGGGAGAAGATCCTTGAGATCCAGAACGAAAAGATCGTCAGGCAGGTAAAATATGTCTATGACAATGTAGAATATTACCGAAAGCTCATGGATGAAAAGGGTGTGTCCCCCGAGGATATCAAGGGTGTGGAGGATATTAAAAAGCTCCCCTTCCTCTCAAAGGATGATCTGAGAGAGGCTTATCCGTACGGGCTACTCGGCACGGATCTTAAGAACTGCGTCAGGATCCATTCAACCTCCGGAACCACGGGTAAACGTGTGGTGGCCTTCTATACACAGAATGATATCGACATGTGGGAGGAATGCTGCGCAAGAGCGATCGTGGCAGCAGGCGGCTCGGAAGAGGATGTGGTTCAGGTATGCTACGGGTACGGCCTTTTCACCGGAGGCTCCGGACTGCACGGCGGTTCCCATAAGGTCGGGAGCCTGACACTGCCGATGTCTTCAGGCAATACGGACAGACAGATACAGTTCATGATGGATCTTGGTTCCACCATACTCTGCTGTACTCCCTCTTATGCCGCATATCTTGGAGAATCTTTAGCGGAGAGAGGCTATAAACCGGAGGATAATAAGCTGAAGGCCGGTATCTTCGGCGCAGAGCCCTGGACGGAAGAGATGCGTCAGGAGATCGAAAAGAGCCTCGGGATCAAGGCTTATGATATTTACGGGCTGACAGAGACCTCCGGCCCGGGTGTCGCTTTCGAGTGCGAAGAGCAGACAGGCATGCATATAAATGAGGATCATTTCTATGCGGAGATAATTGATCCCGATACGAAAGAAGTGCTCCCGGAGGGCGAGAAGGGAGAGCTGGTGTTCACTTCCCTTGACAAGGAGGGCTTCCCTCTGCTTCGCTACAGGACAAAGGATATCTGTATCCTTACAAGGGAGAAATGTTCCTGCGGAAGGACGCATGTGAAGATGACGAAGCCTCTCGGAAGAAGCGATGATATGATGATCATAAGAGGAGTAAACGTGTTCCCGAGCCAGATCGAGACCGTGCTTCTTAAAGAGGGCTATTCGCCGAACTATCAGATCGAGGTTGACCGCGTAAACAATACGGATACCTTTGATATATATGTTGAATTCACTCCGGAGATGTTCTCCGATAAGATCGCAGAGGTTCAGCGCAGGGAGCAGGAGCTTAATGCCGCGATGCGTTCCATGCTCGGGATCGGACCCAAGATCCACCTTGTGGCGCCCAAGTCGATCACACGTTCTGAAGGAAAGGCCGTCAGGGTTATCGATAAGCGTAAGCTGCATTAATATGTGACAGACAGTTTATAAAAGGAGCCCCGGAATCTCAGGGGGATATAACGGATATTTCAGGGGCAGAACCACTTTAAGTAAAGGAGGACATATTATGGCGATCACACAATTATCAGCATTTTTGGAAAACAGACCGGGAACGCTTTATGAGGCGTTGAAAACAGTCACTGATGCCGGAATAAATATCAGGGCGTTAAGCGTTGCGGATACAAAGGATTTCGGGATTTTAAGGATCATTGTTTCCGACGCGGAGAAAACAAAGGAAGCGCTCGGGGATGGCATTATCGTAAAGGAAACGCCTGTCATCGCGGTGAAGATGAACGATAAGTCCGGTGCGTTAAAGAGCGTTCTTGAGGTTTTCGGGGAGGCGGATATAAACATAGAATATGTTTATGCTTTCACCGGTGCCGTAGAGGGAAGCGCGTATGTGGTGCTCAGAGTCGATGATCTGGAAGGGGCGGAGGCCATACTTTCAAAGAACGGCATCTCCACTCTCAGTGATGAGGACATAAGCGGCTTTCTTTCGTGAGGGTGCAAAACGGTAATGATCCGGTCCGTAAAACGGCCCGGACCGGTGCGGAGCGGGATCTCCGCCTGCCAATTATGTTATCACAGAAAAAAATATTGACAACATGGTATGAACGGGTGTAAACTCACATACCGTAAAGGCAATGGCGTCTTGGAAATGAATTCCGGGACGCCTTTTCTTTTCTGATAACCTTACGAAAGCTCATCCGGCAGTGTTACCCGGGATGAAGGAAGCGCTGATCAAAGTGGTCTGCAGACAGGTTGGGCTGTCGGAGTAAATGAGGAGAGGAGGACATTATGGAAAAACAGGATATTACGGAAATTTTTGGTTCAATGGTGTTTGACGACAGGGTGATGAGATCGAGACTGTCGGCTGAGGTATATAATTCTCTCAGAAAAACTATCGATGAGAATGTAAAGCTTGATGAAAACGTGGCAGAGGCGGTCGCCACCGAGATGAAGAACTGGGCGGTGGAAAAGGGAGCGACCCACTTTACCCACTGGTTCCAGCCGCTTACCGGTGTGACAGCGGAAAAACACGACAGCTTTATCGCTTCTTCGCCGGACGGCGGGGTGATAATGGAGTTCTCCGGAAAGGAGCTTATAAAGGGTGAGCCGGATGCATCGTCCTTCCCTTCGGGAGGACTGAGGGCAACCTTCGAGGCAAGGGGCTATACGGCATGGGATCCTACCTCCTATGCATTCATAAAGGATCATACACTCTGTATCCCGACTGCCTTCTGTTCATATTCGGGAGATGCGCTTGATAAGAAAACGCCCCTGCTTCGTTCGATGCAGGCGCTTAACAGGCAGGCCAAAAGGATCCTTAAGCTTTTCGGAAAGGAAGTAAAATACGTAAGGACCAGTGTAGGCCCGGAGCAGGAATATTTCCTGATAGATAAGGAAATGTTTGAAAAACGTCCGGATCTGGTCTATACCGGAAGAACCCTGTTCGGTGCCATGCCTCCCAAGGGTCAGGAGCTTGACGACCATTATTTCGGGGTGATTAAGCCGAGGGTAACGGAGTTTATGGAGGATTTAAACAATGAGCTCTGGAAGCTCGGGATCCTCGCAAAGACCGAGCACAATGAGGTGGCACCCGCCCAGCATGAGCTTGCGCCGATATATTCCACAACGAATGTTGCTACCGATAATAACCAGCTTACGATGGAGATAATGCAGAAGGTGGCAAGAAGGCACGGAATGGTATGCCTCCTTCACGAGAAGCCTTTCGCCGGCGTCAATGGTTCAGGAAAGCATAACAACTGGTCTATCGGCACCGATGACGGAACAAACCTTCTTTCGCCGGGAGAGACACCTTACGAGAACGCACAGTTCCTTCTTTTCCTTTGCGCAGTCATCCAGGCGGTTGACGATTATCAGGATCTGCTGCGTCTTTCCGTTGCGACGGCGGGGAACGACCACAGGCTCGGAGCGAATGAAGCGCCCCCCGCGATCATTTCCGTGTTCGTCGGAGACGAGCTTTCCGCAATACTTGATGCGATAAAGAATGACGCGCCTTATCAGGGAAAGGAAAAGGAGATCCTTAAGTTGGGTGTTCACGTGCTTCCCAGATTTTCAAAGGATGCTACAGACAGAAACCGTACTTCTCCGTTTGCATTTACCGGAAATAAATTTGAATTCCGTTCCCTCGGTTCATCAAACAGCATTGCCTGCTGCAACATCATGTTAAACGCCGCGGTTGCGGAGAGCCTTAAACAGTATGCGGACAGGCTTGAAGGGGCGGAGGATTTTGAAACGGCTCTTCACGATCTGATAAAGGAAGTTATCAAAAAGCATGAGAGGATCCTCTTTAACGGAAACGGCTACAGCGAGGAATGGGTAAAGGAAGCGACAGAAGTAAGGGGCCTTTCGAACCTGAAAACGACGGCGGATGCGATGCCTCATCTTCTCGATAAGAAAAATGCAGATATGCTTATCGCCCATAAGGTGTTCAGCGAATCGGAGCTCAATTCCAGATGCGAGATAATGCTTGAGAATTACTGCAAGACTGTAAATATCGAGGGACATACGATGGTTGACATGGTAAGAAAGAATTACCTGCCGGCAATCGAGCATTACCTGCAGAGGCTTGCAAAGACCACGTCGCTTATGAAGTCAGTAAGCAAAAATGTGAAATGCAACTATGAGATCTCCACTATGGAGAGGCTTTCGGAACTTACTGATTATATCCTCGAAAGGGTAAAGGATCTAGAGAAGGCTCTTGAGGATCTGAAGGAGTGCGAGGGGATCTATAAGACAGCCGAAGCTGTGAGGGATGATGTGATCCCGAAGATGGAACACTTAAGAAAGCACGTAGATGAAGCGGAAATGCTCGCCAGCGAAGAATGCTGGCCGTTCCCGAGCTACGGAAAGCTGCTGTTCTCGGTTTATTAAAATATAGCTGTTCAGTGTACCTCCCGAAGCCGTATGTGAAGGACATAAGGCACATGGGGACGGGAAGATGAACAGTTACCGGAAAATAAAGATTGTACGGTCATTCCGCAAAGGCGTGGGATATTCCAAAGCGGAATGGCCGTTTTTTATTGAACAGAGGAGGAGATATTATGAGTGAGGAATTGATGAGAATTTTGGATGGAGAAGTGTTTGCGGTCTGGTTCCTGATTGGAGCCGCACTGGTATTCTGGATGCAGGCCGGCTTCGCGATGTGCGAGGCGGGCTTTACAAGGGCGAAGAACGCCGGAAACATCATCATGAAGAACCTGATGGATTTCTGTATCGGAACCGTCATGTGGTTCATCTGCGGGGCATCGCTTATGCTTGGTGAAAACATGTTGCACGGTTTTGTGGGCGGACTGTCGTTTGAAGTGTTCACGAATTACGGGAGCTTCGATTATTCGGCGTTTGTCTTTAACCTGGTTTTCTGCGCCACGACCGCGACGATAGTTTCCGGATCCATGGCTGAGAGAACAAAGTTTTCAAGCTACTGTATCTATTCGGCAGTTATATCCGCCATTATCTATCCGATAGAGGCTCACTGGACCTGGGGCGGCGGATTCCTGGCGCAGTGGGGCTTCCACGATTACGCAGGCTCCAACTGTATCCATATGGTGGGAGGCATCTGTGCATTAATCGGCGCCTGGATGTTAGGCCCGAGGATAGGAAAGTTTGAAAAGGATAAAAGCGGCAAGATTACAAAGGTAAACGCGTTCCCGGGTCATAACCTGGTTATCGCTGCGCTTGGGGTGTTCATTCTCTGGCTCGGATGGTACGGATTTAACGGCGCGGCGGCAACTGACGTGCCGACCCTCGGTTCCGTTTTCCTTACGACGACCGTTGCTCCGGCGGTGGCGACAGTGGTATGCATGATCTTTACCTGGATAAGGTATGGAAAGCCTGATGTATCGATGTGCTTAAACGCATCACTTGCGGGTCTTGTCGCGATAACTGCCCCCTGTGATGTCACGGACTGCGCGGGTGCCGCGATAATCGGCGCGGTGTCGGGAGTTTTGGTAGTATTCGGGATCTGGTTCAATGATAATGTTACGCATGTAGACGATCCGGTGGGTGCCGTTGCTGTCCATATGTTAAACGGTATCTGGGGAACGATCGCCGTGGGGCTTTTTGCAACGGATACGGCGCCGGGTTTTGCCTCGGCCGGTATCGGTAAAGGACTTTTCTACGGAGGAGGGCTCGCCCAGCTTGTGAAGCAGTTCGGCGGCATATTTGTGACCGCGGCCTGGACATTCGTTACGATAATCATTGCCTTTACCGTAATTAAGAAGACCATAGGCTTAAGAGTGACGGAGGAAGAGGAGATCGAAGGACTTGATATCAAAGAACACGGTCTCGCCTCAGCTTATGCGGGTTTCTCCATAGTGGATATGACAGGCATGTCCATGGTAGCCAACGAGAACACAAGCCTTGGTGTGGCGGAGTATGAAAACGCGAGTGTTGCCGCAAGGAACGCGTCTGTCCCGGTTGAGAATGTATCTGAAGGCCTCAGAGGTACAAGCCTTGAAAGCGGGATAAACAAGGTCGTCATTATTACGAAGCTGTCCCGTTATGATAAGATCAAGAGGGCTCTCAATGAACTCGGGGTCACGGGCATTACCGTTACACAGGTGACAGGCTGCGGTATCCAGAAGGGCGCAGGCCAGATGTACAGGGGTGTTGAGATGGATATGACGCTTTTGCCCAAGATCAAGCTGGAAGTAGTCGTAAGCAAGATTCCTGTAGACAGCGTAATAGAAACAGCCAAGAAGACACTCTATACAGGAAAGATCGGAGACGGAAAGATCTTTGTATATCCGGTCAGCAGAGTGGTGAAGATCCGTACGGGAGAAGAGGACTATGCGGCGCTCCAGGATGTGGAGTAAATAAAGGTGTGATAAAGAATGTAACAGGAGGCTATATTTAAAGACGCGTTATATAACTGCGCCGAATTAACGGAAAGTTTTAAACTGACATCCGGATGGCGGGCTCTGATATAACAGCAGAGT
>JAIKXO010000048.1 GCA_024684065.1 Lachnospiraceae bacterium | reverse complement strand
CATGAACTATTTTGTCGAAGGATTGCAGGGAAGCGGGAAGAGCACGCTTGTTAAGAAGCTTTACGATATACACCCGGAGTATCTGGCCGTTCATGAGGGTGATTATTCGCCGGTTGAACTAGCCTGGTGTGCATATGTAAGCGGGGATGAATATGAGAATATCCTTGATAAATACCATGCAATACGGATGGAGATAGAAGAAAAAAGCCATAAGGAGGGAGATAACATGGTTATCAGCTATACGCGGATAATCACGGATATTCCCTCAAGCATAAACACGATCAGAAAAGAGAGATCTGACGAACAGGGAAATGAATTGTGGTTTCCTATGATGCTTGGGTATTTCAATGAATCTCCGTATGCAAGGAAAAACGGACTTTCAGGAGTGGAGGCAATGCTTTCGCATTTCAGGCATAGACAGGAACTGGAAATGTCGATATGTAAGGAAGTGTTCCCCGGCAGATATACTGTATTAAAGTCGAAGAAGTATAAGGACGAAGATATTCGCGCTGACAGATTCAGTTTGCCGGTATGATGCGAAGGCAGGTTCAAAAAATTGCATTTTAAGGTTCCGCATCAGCATAAAATAGACCTTTTGTGACATAAAAAAGTGCAGAAGCATAATAACTCGCTCATAAAAAAGTAAAATATGCCATAAACACGCTCATAAAATAGTTGAAAGATAATTGCTGCTTTACTATAATACTATATAGATTGAACGGAGGCTTTATTATGTACTTAAAGCGTAAGGTGGATAAATATTTGAGTGAGTGGCATGAAAACCCGAGCCGCAAGCCATTGATCGTTAAAGGAGCCAGACAGGTTGGGAAGACCGAAAGCATAATGCATTTCGCCGAGGCTTGTTATGACAACATCATATATATCAATTTTGCTTTGGAAAAGAAATATTGCGTGATCACTGAAGATGGATACACTGTGGAGGCTGTTAATAAAGCAATCAGCCGGATAGATCCTTATAAGAATTTTATTGAGGGAAAAACTCTGATCTTTTTTGATGAAATACAAGATCATCCGGACATTGCAACGACACTCAAGGCTTACTGTATTGACAGACGCTATGATGTAATCTGCAGCGGCTCTTTGCTTGGAGTTTATTACAAGAAGATTGAGAGCAACAGTGTTGGATATAAAACCGATTACACAATGAGATCGTTGGATTTTGAAGAGTTTTTATGGGCAAAAGGTTATGATGACGGATTGAAAGCGGATCTTTTTAAAGCAATGCAGGACGGAGCACCACTGCCGGCTTCATTGGTACAGATTATGTCTGAAGCCTTTTTGGATTATGTAATAGTGGGAGGAATGCCGGCAGTCGTTTTGGAATATGTCAGCAACGGTATGTTTTCAAATACATTGCAGCTTCAAAGGCAGCTATTGTCGGACTATGAAGAGGATATTACCAAATATGCGGAAGGGGTGGATCAAAGCCGGATACTTAATGTATTCAGACATATACCGGTTCAGTTAGCAAAAGAAAACAAAAAATTCCAGATCAGCAAAGTTGCTTCAGGTGCCAGGTTTAAGGACTACAGAGGGGCAATAGAGTGGCTGTCAAATGCAGGGATCATCAATGTGTGTTATTGCCTGAATTATCCTGAAATTCCCCTTAAGGGTAACTATGAGGAAACAAAATACAAGATTTATATGGCAGATACCGGCTTACTGATCGCAATGCTTGACGATGAGACCCAGGAGGATCTGAGAAGCCGTAAAAATATTGGAACTTATCGGGGGGGATTATACGAAAATATAGTCGGGGATATGCTGGTTAAGGCGGGTTTTGATCTGTATTATTATTCAAAAGAAAACTCTACTCTAAAAGAAGATTTCTTTGTGCGTAATACTGAAAACCTTATTCCAGTGGAGGTAAAGGCCAGGAATGGAAATAGTAAATCGCTGAGTACGTTGATCAAGAGTGATTCATATCCGGATATCCATTTTGGCATCAAACTGATTGACGGTAATATCGGAGTGGAAGGTAATATACGAACATTTCCCTATTATCTTGTGTTCCTTTTGAGAGACTATTTGCGCGGTAAATGATCAGAAATGCAAATTTATATCCAGCCATAATCCCCGCCTGTCAGCGCCAGGCTTAACAGGGTGTCATATTTCTCCACATCGTCCCCCTCGATTATCTGAAGAAGCCTGGCGGATTCTCTGATCCGGGGCAGGTCATCATCCAAGCCTATCTCCATGTCGGGGGCCGTCCCGCAGTACGGGCAGACAAGCTCCGGTACGGTGCGC
>JAIKXO010000333.1 GCA_024684065.1 Lachnospiraceae bacterium | reverse complement strand
TCGATCACGATATGACTAAGACACATTATATTTCCTTCATTGCGGCAGTGTCCCCGGATCGCTTGCAGATGGTAAAACTGTATCCGGAAGGTGAAGCTGAGGCAAGGTTCAAGATCAGCGGAGTGCGGAGAATCTGTTTCTCCTGTAACCGTGATGGATTATTCTGTCAGGATGTTGTGAAGGGCATTGATGATAAAGAGAGCGGATATGATGATACGCAGGAGAGAAGGGAATTAGAGCAAGCAGCGAATATGCTGTTTGGGTAATGATTCAGAGAAAAATATCGGTAGGAATGAATGACTGAAAGCCTTTATTTACGGGTCGGGTACCTGTCACCTTTACGGAACTGTTAAGCTATGCAATATTTTTTTAATAGTGACAGGTACATTATCGTGGTTTATTATTCTATCGTTCTGTGTTAAAATACATGTATAAAAACATGTTATTTTACAGCGGAGGTGGAGCGATGCCTAATATAAAGCCAATATCGGATCTTAGAAACTATACTGATGTCTTAAAGGATGTGGATCAAGTACAACGGGTATATCTGACTCGAAACGGTCGTGGTGAGTATGGGATCCTTTCCATGAAGGAAATAGATGAACTGGATCGTTACAAAGCAGCGTACGAGTTGTTTACGCACCTGAAGTCAGCCGAGGATAGGGCTGAAAAAGAAGGCTGGATCGATGAGGAGGATCTTATGGCTGAGCTGGGGGTAGAGGACTAATGAAAATAAAGTATTCCCCGGATGCATCTGATCGTATGCGTGAGATTAACGCAAACTATGGTAAAAAGAGGGTGACAATAATCAGGGATGCTATCCACGCAACCATAGATAACCCCGAGATATATCCAAGTGTGGAAAAAATGATAGGTGTTCCTTCCCCGTACAGATTTATTCATGTAAGCGAACATTATGTGTTTTATCGGATTGGAACAAATGAGATATTTGTTACGGATATCTATCATGAAAGAGAAGACTTTATGTGGAAACTGTTTGGCATTCGTTTAAGAACAGATGAGAGCATAGATTTCTGGGGAGAGTAAGATCTCCCCAGACAAAACCGTCATAAATTATTATTTGAGTTATCGGACGCCATATTGTTCTGCGGTCCATTGTTTCCGCCGATTGGCATCTCAGGCCTGTCATTATTCACCTCAATTCCTGCATCCTCAAGAGCCTTGATCAAAGACTCCATGGCGGTTTGTTCCTTCTTTTGGAGTTTCTGGACTTTGGCCAATTTCTGGAGGAGATCGGCTTTGACATCCTCAGCCTCCAATTCGTTAATCTCTTCTGTTATTTCATCGAAATCCATTCCGCCGGGAGCCATCCCCGGGCCGCCCTGACCATTCATGCCGTTCCCATCAGGGGGCATGTTGCCTTCGGGTTTATTCTGTCCGTTACCGTCTGGTGTAAAGCCATTATCCTCGCTGTCATTTCCAGAGCTATTCTCGACGCTCTCCGTTTTTACCTTTGCCTCTGCATGTTTCATGAATTGGGTGCCGCCAATAGCTGCTCCTGCTACAAGAATTCCTATGAGTGCCATAATTGCTATTTTTTTCATGATGAACACCTCCTTACGATTCACCGTCCTGTGGGGCGGTAGTGTTGTTTATGATAGGAATTATAGGACCGCATCCTTAAGTCAGCCTTAAATTGATAATTATTTTTCTCCATTTCTCCCATCCCCTATATGTAAACACCATCCCGGCATGCCGCCGGGATCTTTTTTTGCAAGAAGGGAGACGAAAAATGGAGACGATCAGAGACAAAAGGGATCTGCGCCTGGCTTATTCCAATGTACACTTTGTTGAGTCGCTTATGGATAAGCTGACTGATACAGAGGATGCCAGGAAGTATCTTAGGAGCGAAAAGAGGAAGATCCGCGAGTTTAACAGGCTTGAGGCGCTTACGCCAAAGGAAAAGTGCATCTCATATGACTTTGATGAGGCCACGATCCTTAAGGAAATGCCCGCATGGATCAGGGACAGAGAAACCGCCGAGGCTTTTTTCAAGGAGGATGAGGAGCTTCACAGCTATCCATCCCCGTATGACTGCACGGGACAGCAGTTTACTGTGTCCTATAAGCTTGTAAACCGTGGAGACCGCTGGTATGTATTCCATACCATTGGGCGTGACGTATAGGCAAAGGAGGAAAGGTTATGGTAAGAGCTATAATGATGCTCGCCTTTGCCGTGGCAGCGTACCTTGTGGCGACAATGGACGATGCAGACGATCCTTTGGAGGACATCTTCAGACTGTAAAAGATAGCCGTCGGTGAATGCCGACGGTTATTTCTTTTTATTTCTCCCATCCCCTATATGTAAACAGGATTTTAACGGACCGTTAAAATCTAAATCAAGCAAAAAAGGAGAGAAAAAATGAGAGTAAAAAGAGTGAATGCAGTAGGAACGAAGGTAGTGTCGAAGATCACCGGGATCAGGTATGAGATCATATCCTACGACGGATCAGTGGCCTTAGCACAGGAGCTTAAAGGAGACGAGCTGGTAGAGGACGGCAAAGTGGTTGAGATCAATGAGACAAACGACATCGCATACCGTGCCCTCCGCTTTGTGCCTGACAAGGTGATGTATGAGGCTTCTGTAGACGAGGATGGCATTTTTACCGTATCCGGAGATACTGTGGAGACTGGCTCGCTTCACCTTACAGAGGTGATCCGCTGCGTACCCGGTGCGGTCATCCTTCTTGAAGAGGGTGATACAGAAAAGAAGATCGTGGTTTATGAGCCCAAGCGGGAGAAGTTCTTTACGGTCATAGAGCTGCCCAAGAGGGCTGTTGTCACAAGGTCTGAAGATGTTTCAGAGGATGTGACTCTTCTTACGGTAAGAGTTATGGATGAGCGGGATGTATTGGACGATGACGGGAAAAAGACCGGAGTCGAAGAGTATATCTCTGGAGCGATGCTCATGTCCGTTACAAAGAACTATATCAACATGATCGCGTCAACATATGACTGGGGTCACTGCGATGAGTTGGAGTATGAGGAAGATGAGGATGAGAAAGCAACTTTTGAGGCCAAATCTGACAAGCTCACACGCGACATCATACTCATTGAGGGCGTAACGGTTGATAGTTTGAATGCAGTAGGCTACTTTGCCACAAAGGTCGTCGGAGACGAAAAGACTGCCTTTTATGCGGCAGTAAACAAAACAGACGCATGGACGGCGTCCCTGAGATGGAATGTGTTTACCGATGGAGAAAAGCTTTTGTCTGCCGGGTATTCAGAGTATGAGAAAGCGCTTTCTGTAATAACCGATAAGAGGGTATATATCCTTGGCATTGCATCCATCTTTACACCCGACGCGGCAAAGCTTAATGAGGCAAATGTGTTCATTGATAAGACTGTTGAAAATGACACCACGACATACTATATGAGTGATCCGACAGCCACTGTCATAAAGACGATAAAGGTGGTAAGCACACCTGACCGCGGCGAGATCGTAAGCATTGCATAGCAAACAATTCTCATCAAAGGAGAGGAGCCTTCCCGGGCTTCTCTCTTATTTTTTTGCGCTTATCCCATCCCCTTTATGTAGGAAAGCCTAAAAAAGGGCTAAATAAAGCAAAAAAGGAGATAAAAGAGGATGAAGACAATAGAAAAGATGATGGATCTTCCTAACCGGGACTTTATCGAGATGACATTTGTAAAGGAGACCGCCACAGGCCGGGGACTTAACACCCAGTTTGTCATGGAAAACCTTGGAAATGGCACATTTCAGATAACAGACGGGCGTGTGGGGATCCAGGTGGGCAGATATAAGCCCAAAAGATATGTGCGGCCTATGGAAGACTGGGACAATGTGTTCATTTCGCATCTGCGCAGGGGATACCTTGTGACAAAGACTAAAAAGATGGATGTCATAAAGACTACCAAAGGATACCGACCTATCGAAGACCATTCAGTGCGTGAGATATTTGAAAGGCTAAGCGACCTTGCGAATGCCGTCATGGAAGAAGCCTTTAGCGTAAAGGTGGAGAATATCTCGGATGAGATGCTTGATTATGGCCGCGATATCTTAAAGACCTTATCTACGGGCTATGAGACCATGTCTTTAGCTGAGATATCTAACAAGCTTAAGGTTTTGTGGGCGGCCATCCCGCGAAGAATAGACAATCTATCAAAGGCTCTTCCCCATACAAAGGCTCAGGTAAAGGATATACTTGAAGCGGAGCAGGAACTCTTTGAGTTCATGGAGCAGATGGTCATGCAGCACAAGGTCGGAGCCGACATAGAAAGTTTTTCCGGGACCATATTGGACAAATACGGCCTCATCTGGACATCGGTTACCGATGGACAGAAGGATTGGATCCTGAAGAAGCTCCAAGGGCAGGCAGACCACTTCGTCAATGCGTGGCGGATTACGAATAAGTTTACTGAGAAGCGCTTCGATGATTTCTGCAAAAAGGAAGGACTTACCGAAAAAAAAAGGGATATCGCATCTGTTCCACGGGTCAAAGACAGAAAACTGGTTTAACATCGTAAAGACCGGGCTTGTCATAGATCCGGAGAAGTTCGGGGTGGCCATCTGCGGCAAGGCATATGGCTATGGCACATATTTTGCCCCGGCG
>JAIKXO010000320.1 GCA_024684065.1 Lachnospiraceae bacterium | reverse complement strand
TTTTTGCCACAGCCAGAGGCTACGGAGAATACAAAGGATGGTGGGAGTTTCCCGGCGGTAAGATAGAGGATGGGGAAACGCCAGAGCAGGCTCTGATACGAGAAATCAGAGAGGAACTGACGATTGAAATATCTGTGGGAGAGTTGATCAAAACTGTGGAATATGATTACCCGAGCTTTCATTTGTCCATGGATTGCTTTTGGACTGAGGTTATATCCGGTCAGATTGAGCTGAAAGAAGCAGAGGCGGCACGCTGGTTAAGCAAGGAAGAAATCCTGGACGTTAAGTGGCTCCCCGCAGACCTGGAACTTATCGAATTGATAAAACAAGATTGATTCTATATGAGTATGACAGGAATTATATCGTAACGTGAACTCAAAGGAAGAGCACTGCAGAATTCTTGAGAAGAATATGCAAACGCACTTTGATTCTGCCAGACGGCAGGAATATGGGATTTGGAATAGAAACATATTAAAACAAAGTGATATGGATAATATAACGAATTGTTATTGAGCATGCGGGCGTTGGGAGAAATCCTGATGTTCGCAGGCTTTTTTGCGTTTTCGGAGGAAAACCTTGACAGGCTAATAGACATTAGCTATAATAAAGCTAATGTTCATTAGCGGAGTGGAGGGAGTCATGTCTACTAAAGAGAAAATATTGGATGCGGCATTAACGTTATTTGCAGAGAATGGATACGATGGCACAAGCGTGGAGCAAATTGCGGGTATTGTCGGTATCAAAGCTCCATCGCTATACAAGCATTATAAGGGCAAAGAAGATATCCTGAATGCATTGATAGACTCAGCGGAAGCACGGTATGAGGTAATGTTTGGATCTGAAAAAAATATTGGAAAGGTACCGCAGAACCGGGAAGAGTTTATAAAAGTGACTATGGAAAGGATCTCATTTACAATGCGGGATCCCATAATCCGCAAGACGCGGATGCTTCTTGTTCAGGAACAGTTCAGGAATGAAAGGATTTCCGAGGCCACGACCAGACATCAGCTGGACGGGATCGTTGGTATGTATGAGAAGATTATTCGCACAATGATGGAAGCCGGTCTTGTGAAAGAAGATGATCCGGGGATGCTTGCAATGGAGCTTGCCGCTCCGGTAGTAGTTATGGTCGCAAAGGTTGACAGACAGCCTGAGTGTGAGAAGGAGATACTCGAAACAATAGAAAAACATATTCGGCATTTTTGTGATGAATACATGGAGTTATAGGATATAACTGATATGATGATAAAAGAAATATTTGGAAAAGCAAAAATATATCGCCTTCATACGCGTGTTGATAGCCGTGGATCTCTGGTGTATGTTTTTGATGAAAACACTGTTGATTTCAAAGCCCTGGAGACAAGAATTTACAGCATGCCAAAAGAAGGAACTTTTTTTGGAATACACTACAGAGAAGAGAGTAGCCCAATGACGAAGTTTGTGACAGTCATAAAAGGCAGAGGACTGGATTACGTTATTGATCTGAGAAAAGAATCGCCGACCTATCTTCAATGGGAGTCAATTGAACTGTCTGAAGAAAATGCCATTGCGGTACTGATCCCGGCGGGATTTGGGCACGCATTTATTTCTTTGCAAAATGATACAATACAGCTTTATTCTGTGGACAGAAACGGCAGCGATGCTCATTCATATCACATGAATTATAAAGATCCCCAGATCGGCCTCAAACTGCCAGTATCCGTTTCCGAAATTTCAGATTATGATTCAGGCGCTCCTTTTGTTTCATAAAGTGACGAAGAAAGCTTGTGAATTAAGGGAAATATTGGGACCGAGGTTTAGGCTATAACTGGACATCTGATACGATTGAATACGTCATCGGGCTGAAGCAGGGCGATATAGATAACGCAAACGTTTCTGTAGTTTTGCCGGATTCAGGATGGATTGCTGTAAAAGGAAAAACAGCGAAACCAGATCTGATTTATCAGGAAATCTATGCAAAAGGTATTCTTACATATGAGATCAAATCTTTTACCGATGAAGGCGAATGTGAAATATTGTATTACAGATAATTCACGGTTTTGACGAAGGTGATGGAAGTAAAAACTAATGTGTGAAGAGAGTATAAGAACAATGGATATACATATTCAACTTGCAGATATGAAATATATCGATAGCTGTGTGGAAATTTTGCAAAATTCGGATTTAGGAAAAGCGTATTTCAGCGATCATAAAAAGGCAGCTAATATGCTTACATTTGCAGTGGGACAGGAAAACGTATATGTTGCATTGGATGAAAATGAGAAATGTCTGGGCTTTATTTACTACATGACAAATGGTGTTTTTGGAAGCTACCCATATCTTCATATTGTTGCAGTAAAGGAAGAATACAGGAATTATGGTATCGGTAAACGGCTGATGAAGTTTTTTGAGGTTAATGCTTCCGATTCTTCCTCAGCAAAATACTTTTTGACTGTAGATGATTTTAACCCGGGAGCGAAGAAATTATATGAAAATCTTGGATATCAGTGTGTTGGAGAACTGCCTGATTTTTATAAAAAGGGGATTAATTGCTATCTGATGATGAAAAGAAGAGGGTGAGCCATGAATAAGGAATGGCTATGATGTTTTGCGGCGGATATTGATGTACCGGAAAAGATGCATACAGCGTGTGGGAATCATCCGAAGTATATCGGAGGGATGCCTGTCATAAGGTTGCCTGTGCAAAGAAATATAAAAATTGAGGATGTGGATGGATATGGAAATGAACCAAAATAAGAATTATCGGACAGTAAATAAGGAAACCTATTACAGGAAGGGCGTATACCGGCATTTTACAGAGGACTGTAAATGCTCGGTTTCCATGACAGCGAGGGTTGACGTAACAGAGCTTGATAAGTACTCGAAGAAGAGCGGGACGAAGTTCTATGTCAATTTCCTGTATATCCTTTCCAGGGTTTTGAATTCACGGGATGATTACAGGATGGGGTATCTTTGGCAGACTGAGGAACTGATCTGTTATGATGTGATCAACCCGACACAGTATGTCTTCCATGAGGATACGGAGACCTGCACGCCGGTTTATACAAGCTATGATACGGATTATGAGATATTTTACAGAAACGCTGTCTGTGATATTGAGAAGACGAAGCAGACCAGGGAGTATGGTCTTGATATGGAAAACCATCCGAACTGGTTCGATGCTTCCTTCATTTCCTGGCTTTCTTACGATTCCATGAATATAGAGTTACCGGATGGTTTCCTTTATTTCCTGCCAATCATTAACTGGGGGAGATACCGGGAAGAAAATGGCAGACTGATGATGCCGGTAACGGTTCGTATGAACCATGCGGTGGCGGATGGATATCTGGTTGCGAATGTCTTTCGCCTGCTGGAAAAAGAGATAGCTGCGTTTTGCAATGGAAAAGAGGACAAATAGTCATGAGTAAGTACGGATCTCTCTGGAAATGGATCCGAGATAACGGAACGGACAACTTCAAACTGACATATGCTGAGATTGAAGAAATTGCGGGAGTACCTATCGATCATTCTTTTCTCAAATACAAGAAGGAACTATCGGAGTATGGCTTCTGTGTCGGAAAGATTTCTATGAAGGAAGAGACGGTATCGTTTCAAAAGGTACAATGATCGCGAATATAATAACAGGTTTCAGGGTGTTTATCAGTATCGTATTGCTGTTTTTCCCGGTGCTTTCGCCGGTATTCTATACGCTCTATCTGATCGCAGGTTTATCTGATATGATAGACGGAACCATTGCGCGAAGAATGAATGCTGTCAGCGAATTTGGGGCGAAATTTGATACTGTAGCGGATTTTGTGTTCGTAGTGGTATGTCTGATAAAGCTGCTCCCGGTGATAAGCATGCCTGCATGGCTGTGTATATGGATCGTAATGATCGCGTTTATAAAGATAATCAACATCATCTCGGGATACATAGTGCAAAGGAAACTGGCGACGGTTCATTCGGTGATGAATAAGGTGACGGGCATACTGCTTTTTATACTGCCTCTGACATTTTTTATATTACCATTGAAGTATTCAGCGATTCCTGTATGCGCGGTGGCGACTTTTGCGGCTGTTCAGGAAGGGCACTTTATCAGAAGTGTGAAGGTATAGATACAGGCCCTGATGATCGATCGATATTTGTTATCTTATCAAAGAAAACGAGTCTTACACTAACATCCTGTTTTTTCAAACGGACAGATAAAAAGAATGCTAAGCCATAGATTTTTAACCTGTGGCTTAGCATTATATTTCATTGGTCATTGGACAACCCCCAGAGCCGGGTTTGATCATAGCAAACATCCGTTCTTGCGCCGGCTGTAAAATAGAAGATAGCCACTGTCTATATTTTATAAATGAAATTCAAGGTACGGAGAATAGGCATTAATGATCATACGACATCTTTTTGTCGTTAATCATTTCGATCATGTGATAGACTGCATATAAAGGAGGAGAACAGAGATGATTTATAGGATTCTTGTAGATGGCAGTGAGTATTCCATAAGGAGACAAATGGCAGATCATAGCCGCGAGGCAGACAACATTATGAGGGAAGAAATAATCCGTCACTATCTGGATGCAGAGGGTGCAAAGGAAGTTTTGATCCTGGATTCTACTGAGGAAGGTACATGATGGATTATCATTTGAAATACAACGAACTGACGGAAAAGACAAATGCTCTGTTCTAAGAGAACAATAGGATACTGGAGCGAATTTATGCAATGATCAGGTTTTCGCCGATGCAGGTTGTTGAGAAAAAATTGGAAGCAGATTGTATTGGGATGTGCTGAACGATTACCTGAGGATATTTCGGCAGGATTTTGAACTGTATCAAATGAAGCAGATGATGGAGGCAGTTTGAAGGCTTTTGATCCTTCATATTCACACATTTCCTTTGATTTTGCGGGCATCATCAACTATACTCTGATTATAAGACCAACACTTGACGCACACAGGTAGATATTGCCCGATATTATTTACAGGTTACGGAGGTGCGATATGACAAAGGTATATGAGACTTTTTATCGCAATTCAATTTGGAGAAAATATCCTTGATGCTCTGACGGATATTCAGTCTGATCTGAAAAGCCGGGGCGTGACAGGGAATTATACCAGGAGAGAGAACCTTCATATCACATTGGCCTTCATTGGAGACTACGGGAATACTGAAGAAGCAGCAAAAAAGATCGCTGAAAGGCTTGGAGCTGATATTCTGAGGATTGATACTGTCAAGGCAATGCCGAAGAACTTTGTCGCGCAGATCCTTGTCGGAGGTGGACAGGTCTTGATGAATCACGTTCCAAAGTTGAAACCGATCGATAAAGATCTGTCTTTGTATGAAGAGATCATCCTTGGCTCACCGATATGGAACAGCAAGGGGGTTCCTGCCATAAATGCTTTCTTAAAGGATGAAGAGGCTGCTGCAAAGGTAACTTCACTGTTCTTCTTAAGCGGAGGAGGAGAGACGCAGAAAGGACTGGATGCTATCACAAAGAAGTTGCCCAACCTGAAGAATACGGTGTCGTTACTTGACCGGAAACATGAAAACAGTAAAGACAATGACGCTAAGATTGACCGGTTTGTTCTGTCTGTAAGTAGTGGAACAGATGGAAAGTAGTTTGAGGGAGGAAATGAGATCATGAAAGAAAATTGAAAACATTTTGAACGGTGTCATTAGGTGATAACGTTCGGTGCATATAAAAATGTTGATTTCCTTTTTTTATAAACATGACATACTGTTGTCCTGTTTGATCTGATAACATATATGAAAAAGGTGATCAGATGAACTTTAAATGAAAAGGTCTTTCCTGCAAAAGGAAGGATAAGATCGCCTGTGATATGGTTGTAAAGAATGAAAGGAAGGAAAAGAAACATGGGAAACAAAGCACTGGTTACGATCGATATTCAAAATGACATCACAAAGAATTACAAAAAGATCATTGATCGTATCAACCAGGCCATTGACTGGGCTGTGGCAGAGAATATGCAGATCATCTATATCAAGCATAATAATCTGTCGGAAGGAACCAGGACCTTTAAGCCGGATACGAAGGGTGCCGAACTGGTTCCGGAGATGAAGGTGGTATCCGATAATATTTTTGTGAAGACGAAGGCAAATGCGCTTACAAGCGAGACATTTGCCAGGTTCATTGAAAAGAACGGAATTAATGAGTTCTTTATTGCCGGTGCGGATGCAACCGGCTGCGTAAAATCTACATGCTTTAATATGACAAAGGCAGGATATACAGTTAACGTGATATCTGATTGTGTTACAAGCTATGATCTGAAAAAGATGGATGAAATGTATGCATACTATGCCGCCAAGGGTTGTGCGGTCAAAGAACTTAAGGATTATATGGAGGGATGAGAATGAGATTAGATGGTTTTGGGATATTTGTAGAAGATATGGGGAAGATGATCCGATTTTACAGGGATGTTCTTGGATTTGAGATTAAAGAAGAAGAGAATACTTCTAATGTTTACCTTGTGAAAGACGGAACACTGTTTCTGTTATACGGCAGAAAAGATTTTGAGAAGATGACAGGCCGTCGATATGAATATATCAGGGGACTGAATGGCCATTTTGAATTGGCATTGTATGTTGATACATTTGAAGAGGTGGATGAGGCATTTAAGAGGGCCGTGGGAAATGGTGCGACATCTGTACTTGAACCGGAGCTTGAACCCTGGGGACAGAGAACCTGCTATATCGCTGATCCGGAAGGAAACCTGATCGAGATTGGTTCCTGGAATAAGCCATATAAAGAGAAGGATCTGACGGAAGGGTGCTGATCGTCCGGTAGACGATCGTTAGCGCGGACCGAAACGAAGTGGAGAAAAAGGGTATGGCGTTTGATTATAAGAAGGAATACAAAGAATTCTATATGCCGAAGGGCACGCCGTCTGTCGTCACTGTTCCTAAGATGAATTATATTGCGGTTAGGGGCAGCGGTAATCCAAATGATGAAGACGGAGAATACAAACAGGCTATAGGTCTTTTGTATGGGATTGCATTTACGATCAAGATGAGCAAAAAAGGTGATCATCAGATTGACGGTTATTTTGATTTTGTGGTGCCGCCGTTGGAAGGATTCTGGTGGCAGGGTGAGCGGCGTCCGTTGGACGCCATGTTGCGAACCGACCGGGCCGGCAGGCGGGAAAGAGTGGTCGGAATAGATTATGCAAATAAGGATTCTTTCCAATGGATATCCGTCATCCGCCTGCCTGACTTTGTAACGAAAGAAGATTTCGACTGGGCTGTCAGAGAAGCTGCTGATAAGAAGAAACAGGATTTCTCAAAGGTGGAATTCTTCACTTATGATGAAGGCCTGTGTGTTCAGTGCATGCATATCGGATCGTATGATGATGAGCCTGCTACTGTAGATGCAATGCACAAATATATGGAAGAACAGGGTTATGTTCTGGATATCACGGACAGGAGACTGCATCATGAGATTTATCTCTCTGATGCGAGGAAGGTTGAGCCGGAGAAGCTGAAGACAGTGATCCGTCATCCGATCAGAAAGGAGAGCTGACGATGAAAAAGTGGTATGACGAAGAGTATGAGTTTACGGTTGAGGTTGCAGGTTTCCTCAGGGGAGATCATACGGAGCGTTATTGTCGAAACGGAGAAGAAATAGGCGATAAGTATAGCTGCACATATGGATGCCCGGTAAATCAGGACGGATATGGAATCTGTTCCAAAACCATGATGATGCTGTATCCCCTGATGGAGGCTGTCAGAAGCGGCGGCGATCTCGAAAATCTTGGCGGAGACAGCAAGTACTCGAAAACCGTTGTCTGCCCGGATGGATGCGTTATGTTCCGGTTGACGGCAAAACCCCTTGGAAATGAGAACTTCCATAAGGGTGGATATTGGAAGGATCCGGAGGAACAGTAGAAGGTGAAGGCTATGAGAAATTCCAAACATAGAGACATCAGAAACAGAACGCCCGGATGTAAACGGTAAGCTTGTCATTTTAATAGTTTGTAATAACGATGTGTGAGGCTTCTCCCGTAAATCTGTTTCTGATATTTACTGAATATCTGATCGGGTATTCAGCCACCACATTTTGTCCATAAAGTTCTGAAGTAAGAGGTGTCCTGCCAACTACCATCAGAGCCCGGCAATTCAGATTATGGAACGCCTGCGCCAACCGCCGATGTTCAACTTCATTGAAATCGTCTGCTAAATTCCCGTATTCATGAAAAATACAGTCATATGGCGGGTCTAAGAAAATAAAATCATTAGGTTGTGCCAGGTCTAATACATGCTCAAAATCATCGTTTAAAATCTGCGTTCTCCGGAGTAAATCTCTGTGACGTTCAGTAATGATGTTTACATTAAAGTGCCTGTATCGCCCATATGGCACGTTATATTGCCCCTGGGCATTAAAACGCAGCATTCCCGAATAAGCTGTCTTATTAATGAAATAATAAAGTGTTGCATGAAGATATTCCGAAGGGATAATACCGTTATACATATCTCTAAGCCTGTAATAAAGAGCCTCATTCCCATTGTCTATTTTAAGTTCCGGATTGCGCTTCTTTTCGGCACTAAATAAATCTTCATTGTGCTCATATATTTCATGCAGGGTCTGTAATTCTTCCATAACCCGGTCATATTGAGTTGTAAGCTTCCTATAGAAATTTATAAGCGGTTCATTTATATCACTGATAATGGCATTATTCGGCTCCTGTTGAAAATAGACCGCTCCGCCGCCAAGAAAAGGTTCAATGTAAGTGTCGTAATCAGCAGGAAAAAAACCTATAAATTGGGGGATTTCCCGCCGTTTTCCACCACGGTATTTGATAATGGCATCCATTGACATTTCCTATTCTCATGATCCTTTATCATGAACTGACCGGCTTTCCTTGGGAGCAAACTCCATGATATCATCTACCCTGCAGTTTGGCACATTACATATTTTTCTATCGAATCAAGGAATACTTATATCTCCGCCTGATCCTCGAATCCCTCGTGGCTCAGTTCTACTACGAACTCCGTCATGTCATCAAGTCTTAAGAAGATAGCGGCATCTGCAAGTCCTGTGTGTCCGTATGCAAGCCCCCCGTCTATGTTTATCAGGTTACCCTGCCGGTACAGGTGTGGAAGCACGTTCTTCTTCTGGTATTCCGGCACTATTCTCTGGACGGGAACATGCCCCGTGATAAAAAGCTTGCCAGGATACTCCGCATATATGTTTTCACACCTTGTTTCCGGATCATTCCTAAACATCGAACACCATACTATATCATCCGCGTCAAGGGGAGGGATATCCGATAACGGCTTCAACTCATGCTCTTTTATATAGTAGGTATGGCAGAGGACATAATCCCAGCCCTGTATCCGCAAAGGTTTTATAAGAAGCCTTTTCCTGAGCCATCTTAGCAGATATTTTCTTTCGTCATCCGAAAGCTCCTGCCGGTACTGTGCGAATGTCGTATACCCGCCGTTCCAGTCAAGCCATAGATCTGCATCACCGCCGTCACATAAAGGCTTTCCTTCAGGGTTTACGGAATTAAGCATCAGGAGCTCATGGTTCCCGAGGATCAGGTCCATATTCGGCCGGTTAATTATCTCCTGCAATATCCTTATCCCGTCGTTTCCGCGGTCAATGGCGTCACCAATGACATACAGGAAATCATCCGGCTCAAGCCCTATTTCTTCTATTCCCTTCATGAACACCCCATACTGTCCATGCAGGTCTGAAACGACATATGTTGACATCTTTATTTCCTTTCTGTAAGGAGAGTTACTAAAACTGTTACGCAATCCTGATATGCATATATGCTATATACGATTACGGTCATTCGCCGTTACTGAAAAGAATATCATGATTGACAGTCTTATAGAACATACGCTTAAAATCTTCCGGATTTCTTCTTTCCGATAAGATCCACATTACCTTTGTGACCGTTGACTCCAATGTCATATCATATGATTCAGGAAGATCAAGGATATCCTTTATTGTATGACCGACCTGATATACGCTCATATCACTGCCCTCATTCGTTACCTGGGTAGACATGACAATTATTTTTCCTGCTTCCTTCCATTCCTTAAGTGCCCCGGCAATACTGTCTTCCCCATAGGAAGGTATCCCGCCGACCCCAAAGGATTCAATGATCAGTGCATCATAATCCGGCAGCAGCAGTTTCAGCACTTTCCCATCACTGCCGGGAATAAGTTTATAGAGAAACACCCTGGAATTAAGGTCATGATAAAAAGCAGTAGTCTCTTCTGACTTGTTGATATCATCGATATAGAAGACTATCCGCTTCTCCTGTATGACTGCTATCGGAGGGTAGTTGATGCTTGAAAATGCATTATAGCTCTGTGTCCTTTCCTTTTTTGCCCTCGTCCCGGCAATGACCTGACCATTGAAAACGATGCAGACATCATGAGCTTTTTCATGCGCCGCAAAACGAAGGCTGTCAAGAAGATTGGTCCTTGCATCCGTAACAGGCAGATCTATCGGCCGCTGAGCTCCGGTGATGACGATCGGTTTTTTACTGTTCTGTATCAGATAAGAAAGAGCTGCCGCTGTATATGCCATGGTATCGGTTCCATGGCATATAACGAAGCCATCATAGCGTTCATAATGATCCTCTATGACTTTGCAAAGATCAAGCCACTGCTCCCTCCTGACATTGGTACTGTCCAGGTTAAACGGCGAAATAACATCTGTCTTGCAGAATTCTTTAGCTTCCGGTACAAAAGAGAGCAATTCACTTCCTGAGATCTGCGGAGACAAACCGCTCTCTGTATATCGGGATGCTATTGTTCCTCCCGTAGCGATCAGTAATATTTTCTTCATAGATAATGCTCCCGGTCGATCTTTTTCGTTCCTGTGAGTATAGGTCTTTCCATCCGGTATGTTCATAGTAACGGGATTAAGCTCTTCCGATCCTTTATATGGATTCAAGCATATCCTGCGGATTATCAGCCGCCTTAACCTTATCCATTGCCTTAACTATATACCCCTTTTCGTCGATCAGGTACGTGGTCCTGACAACACCCATTGATACCTTCCCGTAATTTTTCTTTTCTTTCCATACATCATAGGCCTTGATGACATTAAGTTCAGTGTCGGAAAGCAGAGTGAACGGAAGGCCGTAATTTGTCTCAAATTTCTTATGCGATGCCACGGAATCCTTACTTACGCCCAGGATCACCGCACCTTTTTCTTTAAACTGGGGGTATCTGTCGGCAAATCCGCACGCCTGCTTCGTACAGCCGGACGTATTGTCCTTAGGATAAAAATATAATATCACTTTCTTCCCGAGGTAATCAGCCAGTGAGTGCATATCCCCGTTTTGATCCGGCAATATAAAACCGGGTGCTTTTGTACCTGTTTCAAGCATATGTTTTCCCTCCTGTTTTTTTATGGCTCTAATTATAGCACATATGGACCGTTTGGTCATAAGCCATGAACGTAACAACAAATATAACTGTACAAAAAAGGGACTATCATCTATATTGTATTTAGTCCGGTACTGACCGGATAAAAAGGGCAGGACAAAATGATATTTAAAGGACGAAGGACAAAATAATGATCGAGGTTGAGATAAAGATCCGGGCTGATCTTGAAGATGCCGGACAAAGGCTTTTAAATAACGGGTTTGAGAAAGATGAATATATAAAAGAGTCTGATATATATTATGATAATGCTGCCGGGGATATACGAAGAAACGATACAGCCCTTCGTATCCGCACTGTTGAATACCCGGATTCAGGTTCATCAGGATCGTACCTGACTTTTAAGGGAAATCGATTTGATAATGTTTCCATGACCCGGCCGGAATATGAATCCTTTGTTGAACGTCCCGAAGAAATCAGGCATATTCTCGGATCACTCGGATACGAACCTGTCAAACCGGCTGTCAATAAAGAAAGGACCATATATGTAAAGGGAACGGTATCCGCCTGTCTTGACAGGGTTGAAGGACTCGGGAATTTTCTGGAGCTCGAAATAATAACAGATACTGAAACCAAAGATGCTGCCCTTGCCCGTCTGTGGGAGGAGCTTGAAGCCCTCGGATATGACCGGAACGGTACAACTGCTTTATCATATCTTTCGATGCTTCAGAATATGTGAAATAAAAATCATTGCCAGATCGTTGCCTTTTCTCCTGAGCGGGGAATCTCCGGAGAAGCAAAAACCGCCTGGAATTCAGTAACCAAGCGGTTTTTCGTCACCGTACGTGATAGGATTCGAACCCACGACCTTCTGGTCCGTAGCCAGACGCTCTATCCAGCTGAGCTACACGTACTTATATATAGTATATTTCTGACAACGACGGTATTCTACCATACTCCTGATTTTTAGTCAAGCGCTAGCCACGTCACACTTGTAAGCGGGACGATCCCTTCCGACATGCAGCCGCGGAGAAAAGTTCTCTTTCGGGCTGCGATCAGGTTATTAACAGGAATCGTCCCGGCTTACCATAAAAGGTATTGATCAGATCTGAAAAGCAGGCCGGATCGGTGAAAACCGAAGTTTGTACCAATGCGCACAATCTGTAAACAAACCGGTACAGATTGATAACTCCGTATACTCCGGCATTTATTCTCCATAGAGGATCTGCGCCATAGCCGAATCCTTATCAAGTATCAGTGTCTTTTTATCTCCCGTCATCGAAGCCTTGGCTGCATCAAGCCCCCTCAGATAATTATAAAAATCGGCTTTATCCTCACTGTTATATGCCCTTGAAAGAACAGCCATGTATTCTGCCTCGCCCTCAGCCACGAGGATCGCTGCCTGCTTCTCGGCATCTGCTTTCATTATGGTCACTTCCCTGTCGGTCTCGTTGCGGATCTTCTGAGCCTCGGCCTGGCCTTTTGCCGTATAGCTTGCCGCAATATTCTGGCGTTCGGAGATCATTCTGTCATAAACAGCTTCCTTATTATCATCGGGAAGATCCAGGGCCTTTATCTGTGACTGCAGGATATATACGCCGTATTCGCCCATATCGGAGTTGGATTGTTCCGTGATGAGCTCTGTAAGCTTTTCCCCTCTTGCCTCTATAACTTCGTCCTGGGTCATTGAGGAGATCACGTTTTTTGTGGCATTATAGACCGCCGCCTCTATCCTTTCCTCCGCCCTTGCCTCTATAGCGTTAAGGGACTGGATGTACTTTAACGGGTTATTGACCTGCCAGAGAATATAGTTGTCGGCGATCATGCTTTTTTTATCCTTTGTGATAACATCGGACGCGGGCACGTCGTAAAGCTGTGTCGCCGCCGTTATCCTCTGTATATTCTGGATAAAGGGTACTTTAAGATGAAGCCCCGGCTCATCTATGACCCTTACGACCTTTCCGAACTGCCTGACAGCGGCGTATTCTTTCTGGCCTACCGTAAACGGCACGTTGATTATCAAAAAAAACAGGATTATTGCTAATATTGCTATAACAGATTTTTTTACATTAGCCATATCATTCACCCTCCGTTTCCGTCATAGTCATCGCATCTCCCGTAAAGCTCTCGAGAGGCAGCATGGTATCCGTAGCTCCGTCCGATATTACGACCTTGAGCGAGGGCAGAAGTTCTTCTATCGTTTCGTAATACATTCTTTTTTTCGTAATGAGGGGATTTTTCTTGTATTCCTCATACATCGCTTCAAACCTGGCAACCTGTCCCTCAGCCTCTGCGATCCTTGCGGTCTTTTCAGCCTCTGCAGCCTGGACTATCCTGTCGGCTTCAGCTTCGGCCTGGGGTATCATCTGGTTCTGGTACTGGAGTGCGTTGTTTTTCGCAGTGTCGGCCCCCTGCTTGGCTGTTTCGACGGATTTGAAGGCCTGGGTTATCTCTTCTGTGGGAGGCTCCGAATCCTGGACAGTGATGTTCACGATCTGGATGCCGATATTCTGCTCCATAAGCTCTTTAGCGATCGCATCCTTAACCTGTGCCTGTATCTGGCTCTTGCCGGTGGTCATCGCCTCATCGACTTTGTAATTAACGACTGTGGAGCGGATGCTTGCTAACGCTATGTTCTTAAGGATCTCCTCCGGCTGCTCCGAGTAATAGAGATAGGCCACCGGATCATTTACCTTGTATTCAAGATAAAAATCGATATCCAGAAGATTGAAGTCTGAGGTGATCATTATCCCGTCCGAGGTATCGGTAATATTCTGTCCGTTTTCGACATAGTATCCGATCCCGGTTCCGTGGGTGGTCATGTCAACCATATGTACCTGCTGGATATAGGGCAGTTTGAAGTACAGCCCTGCGGTGTCGGTCCTTACTACCTTCCCGAACTGCGTGACCACCGCGTTCTGCTGTTCCGTGACCCTGTAAAAGCATCCGAAAACAAAGCCCGTCGCTATTATTACCACTAATATGGTAAGAACGATCTTAGCGATTTTCTTAATGTCGGGCGCGTTAAATCTTCCTCCGCCTCCGGGAGGGAAGCTGAAATTAACGCCCCCCTGGTTCATATTGTTATCCATTACATTACCTCCTGTCAGCAGCCCTGACAGATGTGTTATGACCGGCCTGTCAGGGTGAGATATTTATAGGATGATTCTATCATCATAAATGAAATTAATAAACAGCGGCAATGGCGGATTAGGACGCCCTAATTCGCTGTTGGGACAGTATTAAAAGAAGTATTAACGCATTATGAATATCAGTATACTTCTCATAAAGAACGATAAACGGCATCTGAAAAGAATATAGCATAGATTTAATGGCAGGTGAGCCGGGACGTCTACGGCCGGAAATATTTTTTCGTTGTTTTTTCTAAATCATATTGTTTTTCTTAAGATATCCGAGAAAGGCTTTACAGCCTTTGTAAATATCACTGTATGCGGTTTCAAAATCGCCTGTATACCATGGATCTGCAATGTCTCTCGGATGATCCGTATAATCCAGAAGAAGTGAAAGTTTGCCTTCCCTGTCCTCACCGGCTATCCTCTTCATGCCCCTCAGATTCCATTCATCCATTCCTATGATATGGTCATACTCATTATAATCACTGCGCCTCATCTGTACCGCTCTGTGATCACCTGTCGGGATCCCTTCTTTTTTCAGCTTCCTTACCGCGCCGTAATGGAGGCCGTTTCCGATCTCCTCTGTAGTGACAGCCGCCGATTCAATACAGAATTTATCAGATAGGCCCTCTTTTCTCACCATATCTTCAAGAATATACTGAGCCATGGGCGAGCGGCAGATATTGCCCGTACAGATAAACAATACTTTTATGACATCATGTTTTCCCTGATTTTTCACGCTTCTCTCCTTCTTATGTACCTGTGGTTTCCTGCGAAAGTGCTGTATTTTGCTATGCTTTGTAAATGAAAAGCGGTAAATTTAATTCGCTTTGGCTGTTTTATGATATCTTTGCCGAGGTCATCTTTCTATATAAAAAAGTCCGGACGTGTTTATGAATTCTATCACTTTTAGGGCTTGAGGACAAGTACGGGGAGAATTCAGTCTGATAAGGATATTTTCCGGGATTTATAATACATCGTCCGGTATAATAAAAAGACAGGAGTGCTCAGGAAATTGTTGTTGCAGATGTTTTATCTTATAGAGTACAATTATGAAAACCTTTGATCGCTGTTTTACCAAAGATCAATACTGCCATACGGTACCCGGAGACAAGGGGATCTGTCCGGCAAACTAAGAGCGATAAAATACATAAAAATACAGGAGTAAAGTATACGATGAGGTTTTTGATCCAGAGAGTAAGCCATGCTGAGGTGTCGGTAGAAAATGAGATAGTCGGCAGATGCGCGAAAGGCTTTATGATCCTTATCGGGATATGTGATACGGATACAAAGGAAACAGCGGATAAAATGATCCGCAAAACCGTGAATCTGCGTATTTTCGCCGATCCTGAAGGAAAGACCAACCTGTCTTTGGGGGATGTAAACGGCTCTGTTCTGGCCGTTTCACAGTTCACGCTGTATGCGGACATAAGGAAGGGAAACCGGCCGTCATTTGTTAAGGCAGGAAGCCCTTCATACGCGGAAAGCATTTATAATTATATCCTTAAGGAGTTCAGGGAAACATATAAAATCCCTACAGAGTCAGGCGTTTTTGGCGCCGAAATGAAGATTGCGCTTGAAAACGACGGGCCTTTTACGGTTTTTATGGACTCAGAGGAATTATCCCGGAGATAATTCCCATAAAATGCCTCCCGTGACATGGGAAGAATGAACCGTCTTGCTTATCGGATACGGAAAACGCCGGAACAAACCCGCAGGAAGCTGCTACTTCCTTCGGGAAAACAGGAACAAACCCTGCAAAAAGCGGATTTGCCCGACACGTCCTCATCGTAGCTAAAGACCGGTCTGGTACGTTTTTTACTTTCCGATAATTAATAATCAATAATTTATATTTTTGAGAGAAGAAATGAAATGAGAGAAAATGAAAAAAAGGCAGATTCAGTGATCCCTGAAGAAGAAAAGTCAGGTTTGATTATGGAGATCCGGTATATTGATAAAGACGGAAGAAACCCTTCCGGGGATTTCTGCTATAAGGTGGAGTTTAATGGCGAAGATCTTAATAAAAACGGGATCGTCAGTATTGTAATGAACATTATCGATCAGTATGAAGGCGATGGCCTTGACAGGTACGCAATCAATGATAGAGCAGGGTTCGGCTGCAGTTTTGACGGATCGGAATTTCATCCCGAGTTCTATTATGTCGGTGAGAAAAAGATCGATCCCAGGGCAGTCCTTGATGGAATTATCCGAAGGACAGGATCTGTTTCGAATGTGAGTATAGAAGCGAAGGGAACGATCTGGATACTGGAATCCGTAAGGAAAACAATTGATAAAAGCGAGGATCTGGAAGCGGAATGGCTTACCGTAAAAACAGTATATCAGGGAGAAGAGGTAAAGGAGGAATATAAAGGAGTAAGATTCTTTTTTCCCTACCGTGATTCGGCAAATATGCCTGAAGAATACAGTAAAAACGAGCTTTGCTCCGAAATGACGACTCCGTTTGTACTTATGCTTAACGGAGACAGGGTCGATGATGACCCGGAGATTAATGCTTCGACATTAAATTGTATAAGCCTGCAAAAGACGAAGATCTATATCGGCGGAAGGATCGTGTGGCTGCTTCATGGGTACAAAAAAAAGGATTTTCTCTTAGGTGTTGAATATGACGAAAAAGGGGAAGGGTATTTCTATTCATATAATGATCCGGAAAGGGTAATATTTGACAAAAGCAGTAGTTTTCGCGGTCTTGATGAAAAGTATGTCAGCCTTAAAGAGATGATCTTTTTACAGATGATCCCCTGGTATATTGATATAGAAGCAGACAGTAGAGTCTATTATTATGAGTTTGGTGATGATGAAAGCAGCGGAATGGATGAAGCATCATCCGAAGGCCGGTTTGTCAGTGATATTGTATCAGCCAATAAAGGCATAGGTTCAGTAAAAATAACGGAGAATGATAAAGGCCGGGCGGAAGCCGCAGGCTGGAAATATATGCTGACATATTTATGGCCTGAATTAAAACCGGCTGACGGGTGGGATATAAATCTCAGAGAAAGCCTGATAGAGAAGAACTGCTGTATTATTGGATTAGCCAATAACGACAGGATCGATCCGGTTGAATACATTCTGGAATTACAGAATGATGAGGACAGGAAAAAAGCAGACATCAGATCGATCAAGATACAGTTTAAGAAGTGGCAATATGAATTTATCTCAGAAGGCGGTGATACAGAAGATAATATGCTCCGGTTCAATGTCTGCAGGAGGATAGAACGTTCCGCGGAAGGGGCAAATCCGGTAAAAAATATCAAAGAGGATGATATATCCGCATTCAGCGAAACGGATCAGAAGATCCTGAATAAGTGTGTTACGCTTAAGACACTTTCAGATAACATTAAGGAGCTTAAGCAGATAAGATTCCTTTCAATGGAGCAGATGGTTAACAAAGAAAAACTATCTTCAGGTCTGGACAAAGAAGGCTATATAGATGTTTTCAGAAAAAAACTGGAGAGCGTAAATGAAGGAGAGAATTCATATTCAATTTCAAACGACTTGTTGAAGGAGATACTGCCGGCATTTGCGGATTGGCTTCCTGTTGTCGCAAAGGCTTCAGAGAATAATGAATCGGTATCCGATCTGCTTGAAGAGCACTATTTAAGGGAGTGTTCCGATCTGCTGAGGCTCCCATGGGTGTGTATCATGGGGGAGGCCGGTACCGGAAAGACAACGCTTGCAAGGAGGTTAGCCGAGAGGTGCCTTGGAGCCAGCTTTTTAGAAACAACGGGGTCGGATCTTTTGGGCGCATATGTGGGCCATACAACGCTCCGGGTAGCCGCAAAGATCGATGAACTTCAGCGCATGGCTTCAAAAGGGCATCCGGCGGTTCTGTTTATAGATGAGGCGTATTCCTTGTTTGAGAGCAAAGGTGAATTTGCGAGAGACATAATAGATACTATCCTGCCTATAGCAACCTCAGAAACCGGTCTTTATATCGGAGGAAATACTGAAAAGGGAATAGATCCTGTCTTCGTAAATAAAAACACGGTCATCTGGCTGGGAGGATATGAGGACCGCCTGCGTAAAGCATTTGTGACAAATGAAGGATTAAACAGCCGGTTCCCTTATAAGATAGTAATACCTGATCCCAAACTGAGCGAACTCAGCGAACTGTTTTATGACAGACTGTCAAACGCTTTAAATGAAGATGTAAAAAAAGAAATAACAGCGAAATACGATGACAGGGTAAAGGAGTTTTTAGGATGGGCAACATCAAGAAGCCGGTCCGCCCTGTTCGGAAACCGACGTGGCATTAATATCCTGGTAAGTTATTTTAAGAAGTATCATGGACTTGGTTATAGTATTGAAGACTCCTTATCCAAAGCCGTAGAGCATATACGTAATGAGATCAGCAGGCAGTATTCGGCAGAGCTTCGCAAAAATATAGGCATAATGCCGTTTGAGGTGCTAAATGAAATAGAACTGACGTTAAAGGACTATGCCGGCAACAGACAGCTTAAGAAGGAGCTTTATGAAGTAGCGGATATGATGATAAGGCCGAAGCTGTATGCGGAAAGAAAGATCAAAATGCCCAAAGGCGCTCTGCTTGAAGGACGTCCCGGAACAGGGAAGACCTATCTTGCCAAATGCTTTGCGGGGCAGATAATAAAAGAAATAAAAGAAACCTGTACGAATGCGCAGGAAGAGCCTGAGGATATTGCATTTATCCCGTTGTCTGCGGCCCAGATACTTTCCGAGAGGGATCCGGTCACTGTTGTAAAACTCCTGTTCTCGGAGGCGTCCAGGTATGATTCGGCCGTGATCTTCTTAGATGAGATCGATGCGATCGGCAGGGACAGAAATTCAGGTAATTCCAATACAGCAGTGCTTACCCAGCTTATGATAGAAATGGACGGCTTTGGAAGCCGCAACAATATTTTTGTACTGGCGGCCACAAATGATCCTGACAGTCTTGATGAAGCGCTTAAGCGTGAGGGAAGATTTGACCGTTCCTTTGTGGTTGATATTCCGGATAAAGAATCCTCGAAAGAGATAATAGATATTTATCTTAAGAAACAATGCGGCTTTTGCATGTATACGGATAAATCTGCGGATGGCGGGGATGTGCGGAATGACATTATCATGCTAAATGAAGCTCAAAGCAGGAGGATCCTGTCTCTGTTAGGAGGAAGAGTGCCCGCTTCTGTTGAATCTATTATTAATGAAACGGTGATATTGTATCATCGCACGGAAGAGGGCCTGAAAGACGGGAAGCAGAAGGAGGATCCCGTGGCTTTTGAGCACAGGGAGAAAGGGGATGGCTGTTACGTTCAGACAGAGAACTACTCAGCCCGTAATACGAAGATATCCGATATAGACGCCTTTTTGCTGGATCTGAAGGAAGTAATAGATATAAAGGATATGGGGCGCAGGAAGGAACTGAGGGAGGATATAGACGGAAAGATCAACTTCAGTGTTAATGAAGGAAGCTCTGCTATTGCCGTGCATGAGGTGGGCCATGCCGTGACCGGCCTGTTATTAAACAGTCTGGATATGGAAAGGATCACGATTCTCGGGCGCGGAGATGCGCTTGGCTATGTTGAGCATAAAAGAGGAGGCGCGGGCGGCCTGACCAAAGCCGGGATGCTTAACAGAATTAAGATATGCATGGGAGGCAGGGTTGCGGAAGAACTGATATACGGACAGGATAACGCCTCAGCAGGAGCATTTCAGGACATAAAAAATGCGACAGATCTGGCCCGCAATATGGTCATGACGTACGGTTTTTCGGATATGGGGTTTATGTCTATGGCGGAACAAAAGGGCAAATATCTCGGGGGAGGGCTCGTACCTCATGGTTCGCCCGGGACACTTGATCTTGCAGAGGCCGAGATAAACAGGATACTGAAACAATGTCTTAATGAAACCAGAGAACTTCTGTCAGGCCATACCGGTCTTATCAGGGATCTGGCGGCGGAGGTGTTTGATAAGAAGGAGATCACAGGCAGCCAGATGGAGGAAATCTATAGAAAATATATGGACAATGCTGAATGAAGCATTCCCTGCACTGCATATTGTTAATAAGGAGCCCTCGACTCTGACGAGGGTATGTCAGATATTTCAGGGGCAAAAACCCCTTTCAATAGAGGAGGCAATGAATTATGGCTGTTTTTGTTACGGGTGATACCCATGGAACGCTTGATCTCGGGAAGGTGATCGATTATTTCAGGGGGAAAGAAGATG